>NZ_CP069526.1:7255000-7555000 GCF_016889705.1 Amycolatopsis sp. FDAARGOS 1241 | reverse complement strand
GTGTCCGGCGTGACCGGGTCGGCGACGTGGCCCTTCCAGCCGTCGCCCTCCTGGCCGCGGAAGAACTCGTAGGAGTCGAACCGGTTGTGGTAGGTGAGCCCGCCGTCTTCCCAGTAGTGGTAGTGATCGGTGACCAGGTGCGTGTAGACGCCCGCACCGCGCAACAGTTGCGGCGCCGAATCATCGAACGGCTCCAACGGCCCCCATGACCGGTGCAGGAAGTTGTAGCGCCCGGTGTGCAGTTCCCGGCGTGCGGGCATGCAGGGCATGCTGCCGGCGTAGCAGTGGGTGAAGCGCGTGGAGTGCTGCGCGAGACGGGTGAAGTTCGGCGTCCGGCCCTCCGTCGAGCCGTAGGGCTCGAGGTGCCGGCGGTTGAGGGTGTCGAACATCAGGACAATCGCGCGCACGCTGCCTCTTCCCGTTCCGGTCGCGGCGTGACCACGCTGCGCGACCACCGGTGGTAGATCGATCTCGCAGAGGTTGACATGGGCAAACGTAGTCCGTCAAGTCGAGGGTCGACACGGTGTGTGACGACTTCGGCCACGTTGCGGAGTGCTTGTCGAACGCATCGGCCAGAGCTATGGTAGATCGATCTAGCGTAGGTAGATCGATCTACCAAGTGTCACTTCGGAGGAGCTTGCGTGCCTGAGCAGAAGGCGGACGCCCCGGACGTCGTCCTCGTCCACGGCCACGACCTGGGGCGGTGGCTCTCGGTCTACGGCATGCCGCACGTGCCGAGCCCGAACCTGGCCGCCTTCGCGGAGAGCGCCGTGGTGTTCGACAACGCCCACGCCGCCGCGCCGCTCTGCTCACCGGCTCGCGCGGCTCTGTTCACGGGAATCTCGCCGCACCGCAACGGAGTCGAAGGCCTGGCGCACCACGGGTGGCGCTACCGCCACGACGTGGTGACCGCGCCCGAACGGCTGCGGCCGCTCGGCTACCACTCGGTGCTCATCGGGCTGCAGCACGAGCACGCCGACCCGACCGTGCTCGGCTTCGACGAGGTCGGCGGGCTCGGGTTCCTGCCCCGCGCGCACCAGGTCGCGGACGCGGCGGCCGGCTGGCTGCGCGCGTGTCCGGACCGGGCCGAGCGCAAGCCGCTCTTCCTGACCGTCGGGGTGTGGGAGGTCCACCGCCCGTGGCCCGCAGAGGACTACGTGCCCGCTGATCCGGCGCAGGTCGACGTGCCGGACTTCCTGTCCGACAACGAGCACACCCGCGAAGACATCGCCGCGTTCCACGGCTCGATCCGCCAGCTCGACGACGCGATGGGCGCGCTGCTGCGCACGATCGACGCGACGCTCGACCCCGAGACCACGATGGTGATCTTCACCACCGACCACGGGGCGGCATTCCCGCGCGCGAAGAGCACGCTCTACGACGCCGGCACCGGCGTGACCCTGCTGGTTCGCCCGCCGCGTTCGTGGGCCGTCGCGCCGCGGCGGGTCACCGACGTCGTGTCCCACCTCGACCTCGTGCCGACCCTGCTCGACGTGGCCGGGGGCGCGCCCGCGCCGGAGCTCGAAGGCACGAGCCTGGTTCCCTTGCTGCACGGGGGAACCGGCGATCCCGATCGTGTGCTCTACCCGGGCAAGAGCTACCACGACAGCTATGACCCGATGCGCGCCGTGCGCTCGCGCGAATTCACCTACATCCGCAACTTCCGGCCGGGACCTCTCCTGACGCTGTCGCTCGACCTCGAGAGCAGCCCGACCCGGCGGGGGATGGGCGACGCACACCTCGCGCCTCGCCCGGCCGAAGAGCTCTACGACCGCCGCAAAGACCCCGACGAGCTCACGAACGTCGCCGGCGACCCGGCGTACGCCGACGTGCTGGCCCAGTACGCGCACCTGCTGGACGAGCGGCTCGTCGCGACCGACGACCCGGTCCTGACCGGCGGCTCACCCGTGCCTGGGCCGCGCAGCCGCGAAGTCGACGCACTGCCACTACTGCCGCACCTGCGCCCCGAAGACCCTTCGTGAATCCCCGCCCGCGCGAGAACATGAGAGACAAGGACGTACTCACATGACCGGAACCACCGCCGCACCGGCCAGAGCGCCGTGGGGCATCTACCTCATCGGTGCGTTCGCCGAGCTCCTCTTCGGTTACGACACCGGCATCATCGGCACGGCGATGCTGTCGATCAAGAAGGAGTTCCCGCTGACCCCGGCGACGCAGGGGCTCGTGGTGAGCTCGCTCCTGCTCGGCGCCGCGATCGGCGTCGGCTTCGCCGGCCGGCTGTCGGACCGCCACGGCCGCCGCCCGACCCTGCTGCTGGTCGGCGCAATCTTCGGCGTCGGTGGTCTGGTCGCGGCACTGGCTCCGTCGGTGGCGATCCTCGTGCTGGGCCGGCTGATCATGGGGCTGGGCGTGGGCTCGTCCGCTGTGGTCGTGTCGGTGTACCTGATCGAGATCGCGCCGACGCGTCACCGCGGCAAGATCGGTGCGCTCGGCCAGATGATGGTGGTGCTCGGCATCATGCTCGCCTACCTCGTCGGCTACTCGCTCGACGCGTCGGGCCAGTGGCGGCTCATGCTCGGGTTCACGCTGATCCCGTCGGTCCTCATCGTGTGCGCGCTGTTCTTCGCGCCGGAAAGCCCGCGCTGGCTCGTGCAGCAAGGTCGCGACGGCGACGCCCGGACGGCTCTGGGCCGTCTGGGGCGCGGCGGTACCGCGGACGCGGAACTGCAGGAGCTGCACCGGGTCGTCACCACGGCGAACGGCAACCGGCGCAGCACCGGTGACGTGCTGCGGGAGATGTTCTCCCCCGCGCTGCGGCGCAGCACGGCCGCCGGGATCGTGCTGGCCGTGCTCGCGCAGACCGTCGGCACGAACTCGATCGTCTACTACGCCCCGACGACGCTCGCGCACGCCGGTTTCGGGCAGACCGCGGCCGTGACCGCGAACATCAGCATCGGCGTGGCCAACGTGGTGTTCACCATCCTCGGCATCGCCTTGGTGGACCGGATTCCCCGGCGGCGGCTGCTGCTGTGGGGTGCGATCGGGATGACGGTGGCGCAGGTGTTCCTCGCCGTTTTCACGCTGCTGCAGTCCGGTCCGTCGGCGGCCGGTGCCTACGCCACGCTCGTCGGGATGATCGTGTTCCTGTCGTCGTTCGCCTTCGCCTGGGGCGTGCTGGTGCGAGTGGTCGTGTCCGAGCTGTTCCCGTCGGCGATCCGCGGCAGCGCCTCGGGTCTCGTGCTGGTGCTGCAGTGGTTCGCGAACTTCGTGGTGAACCAGTTCTTCCCGACGATCCTCGCGACGAGCGCGGCGCTGAGCTTCGGCATCTTCGCCGTGGTCGGGATCATCGCGGTGGTGTTCGTCGCGAAACTGCTGCCCGAAACGGGCGCGGGCAAGAGCCTGGAGGACGTCGAACAGGCCGCGGTTCAGCTCGCACGCTGAGGCGGGGATCCCTCCGTCGAGCGGCGAACCACCAGCTGCGGTTCGATCAGCACGACCTCAGGGGCGTCGGAGGGGTCGGTGAGCTGCCGGGTGAGGAGCTCGGCCGCTTGCCGTCCGAGCTCACGCGGATGGGCCGAGACGCTCGTGAGCGGCGGTTCCCACAGCTCGCCCTCGGCGACGCCGTCGAAGCCGACCACGAGCGGTTCCGCCGCGCCCCGGTCGCGCAGCTCACGGTAGACACCGAACGCGACGACGTCGCTGTGGCAGATGACGCCGTCGGGTACCTCGGTCAGCTGTCGCGCAATCTCCCGGCCGCCGCGGCCGCTGGTCTCCCCGGGAAGGTCGAGCACCTCGGCCTTCCCGGCCGCCGCCGCGCGCACCCCGCGCACGCGGTCGCGGCGCGCGACCGCGTGGACCGGACCACCGAGGTAGGCCAGCGTCCGGCAGCCGCGCTCGATCAGGTGGGTCGCGGCCAGCTCACCGCCACGCACGTCGTCGGGCCCGACGTAGTGCGTGGTGCGGTCTTCGAGGTAGCGGGTGGCCAGCACGTAGGTGACACCCCAGGCTTCGAGCTTGTCGATCAGGCCTGCGCCGGTGCCCTGCGTGGGCACCACGACCAGCCCCGCCACCTGGTGCTCGCGCAGCGCGGTGAGCAGGTGCTCCTGGCGGCGCGGGTCGTCGAGCGTGTTGGTCAGCAGCGACACGAACCCGCGGGTGTCCAGCTCGGCCTCGAGCCCGAGCGTCATCTCCGCGAAGAACGGGTTGGAGATGTCGGTGACCAGCACGCCGACGACGTCGGTCCGCTGGCTGCGCAGGGCGGCGGCGCCGCGGTGGTACACGTAGCCGAGCTCGTCCATGGTGTCGAACACGCGCTTGCGCGTCGCCTCCGAGACCCGGCCCGCACCGCGCACGACCAGGGACGCCGTGGCCCGCGAAACCCCGGCTCGCGCCGCGACGTCCTTGAGCGTGATCCGTGAACCCACGTACGCAGCGTAGCGTTCCGCCGCGTGCTCACCGATCCATCAGCGCGTCGATGCGTCAGCGAGGAGCCCCGACCACTTTCTCCACTCGATGCACTAACTCCGGCTCCTGTGTAATATGTCCTCGTGCGCTCCGTGACCGGCAGTTCGAACTCGCTTTCAGGCCCAGCGCCCGTGGTGGAGGGGAAGTACGGGGGTCTCGTCCTGCGACTGCTGCGAACGCAGCCCGGACTGTCGCGCAGCCGGCTCTCGGAGATCACCGGGCTTTCGCCGACGACCGTCACGAAGGCGGTGACCCCGCTGATCGCGAGCGGGTACGTCGAGGAAACCGGCAGCGGCGCCGAGCCGCGGATCGGGCGCCCGGCCATCGGGCTGCGGCTGGTGCCCGACGCGGTCGCGGTGTGCGGCATCCAGATCGGCGTCGGCACCGTGCAGGCCGCACTTGTCGACGCCGTCGGCGCCACCCAGCGGACGATCCAGTTCACCTTCTCGGAAGACAGCGACGCGGAGCAGGTCATGACCGACGTCGCGGAGCGTGTGCGCGCCGAGCTGCTCGAGACGGCGGCCAACGAGGTCATCGCGCTCGGCGTCGGCGCGCCCGGGCCGGTCGACGCCGTGCGGCGGGTGAACCTCATGTCCGTGAACCTGGGCTGGCGCGACGTGCCGATGGCGGAGATCCTCGAACGGGTCTGCGGCCGGCCGGCGACCGTCGAGCACAACGTGCAGAGCATGGCACTGGCGGAGAACCGGTTCGGGCAGAGCGGGCGCGACATCGCGTTCGTGCACGCCCGGACCGGCGTCGGACTGGGGCTGGTCCTGCGCGGTCGGCTGTTCGCCGGCGGGCGCCACGGCGTGAGCGAGCTCGGACACCTGCAGCTCGTCGGTGACGGTGAGCTGTGCGCGTGCGGTGCCCACGGTTGCCTAGAAACCGTCGCTTCCGAACCCGCGCTCGCGCGGCGGCTGGCCGCGGTCGGACACGAGGGGGCCGGTCAGGCGCCGCTGTCGGCGATCGACCGGGCGGCGATCGCGGATCCGGCGCTCACGGGCGTGCGTGCGCAGTACCTCGGCGACCTCGCGACCGGGCTCGCCAACGTCGTCAACCTCTTCAATCCCGAGCTGATCGTCGTCGGCGGCATGCTCGCGAACGCGTCCGATGTGTTCCTCGGCGACCTCGCGACCGCGACCCGCGAACGCGTTTTCCCTTTGTTGCGTGAATCCTTCCAGGTGCGGCGCACGAGTTTCGGGGACAACGCGGGCACGGTCGGCGCGGCGGCCACCGCACTCGAACAGTTCTTCTACGCCGCCCCCGTCGACCGTGAGTTCTCGCCGCTCGACGCGCTTTCCTGGGCCAGGTAACGGCTTTCCAGCGGATCACCGGTCTCGGCGAGCCACCCGGCGACGTATCGGCGGCACGCGCCCAGCTCGTCCGCGAACGCCGGTTGCGCGGCCAGGTTGTGCAAGCAGTCGGGATCGGCGACGAGGTCGTACAGCTCCTCGGGCGCGCGGGTCGTGTAGAACGCGACGCGTTCGGCGACGGCCGGATCGGCGGCGGCGACCATCGCCGGCCACGTCAGGCCCTCCATGTTCTCGGCGCGGTAAGCACGTCCGTCCGACCACGCGTTCCAGACGTAGCCGAAGCGCGCGTCCTGGGTGCAGCGCATTTCGAAGCGCTGCTTGGCCGAGGTCTCGTGGAACACCGTGAACACGCGCTCGCGGCCGGTGTCCGGCTCGCCACGCAGGAGCGGCAGCAGCGACCGGCCGTCGAGACCGGCGGGCACGGCGATGCCGGTCGCTTCACAGAAGGTCGGGAACAGGTCGAGCATGCTCACGAACGCCTCGTCGTCGGCGCGGCCGTTCCTCGCCATCGCCTGCCTCACGGTGTTCAAGGCGACTTATTCGCTGTCGTGGGGCACGGGGACGCGCATCGTGGCGTCGGAAATCCTGCCGCTCAGCGTGCGCGGTTCGGCGCTCGGTTTCGCCGAGATCTTCAACTTCGCGTCCATTTTCACTCTCTCGCTGGTTTTCCCGAGCCTGCTGGCCGCCGGCAGTGGCACCGCGTTCGCCGTCTTCGCGGTGATGGGCGTGGTCTCGTGCCTGTTCGTGCTGGCCTGGGTGCCGGAGACGAAGGGCCGCACGCTCGAGGAGATCGAGGCAGGCGTCCACGTCGGGCGGGCGGCTCGGTGACCAACGTCGTCCTGATCCTCGCCGACGACCTCGGCTTCTCCGACCTCGGCTGCTACGGCGGCGAAATCGACACTCCGCACCTCGACCGGCTCGGCCGCGAAGGCGTCCGGATGTCGGCGTTCTACAACACGGCGCGATGCTCACCTTCACGGGCGAGCCTGCTCACCGGGCGGCACCCGCACGAGACCGGAGTCGGCATCCTGAACGACGACCAGCGGCCGTGGGGCTACCCGGGCTCGCTGGACCCGGCGGTGCCGACCGTGGCCGAGCGGTTCCGCGAGGCCGGGTACGCGACCTGCCTGTCGGGCAAGTGGCACCTGTCGGCCCAGACCGAGGTGCCCGACGAGACCTGGCCGACCCGTCGCGGGTTCGACGAGTTCCACGGCATCCTCGGCGGCGCGGGCGACTACTTCCACCCGCGCGCGCTCTACACCGGCGAGGAACGCCAGCCCATCCCCGGCGACGGCTACTACTTCACCGACGCCGTCGGCCGGCACGCGGCGGACTTCGTCGCCCGCCAGGCCGGCGCGGGCACACCATTTTTCCTCTATCTCGCGTTCACCGCGCCGCACTGGCCGCTGCACGCGCCGGCGGAAGACGTCCGCCGCTACGAAGGCCGCTACGACGAGGGCTGGGACACCCTGCGGCAGCGGCGGTTCGAACGCCTGGCCGCCGAAGGGCTCGTCGGCGGCGACGCGGTCCTGAGCCCTCGTGATGCCGGCGAACCGGCCTGGGTGGACACCGAGCACCAGGAGTGGCAAGCCCGACGGATGAGCGTGTATGCGGCGCAGGTGACGGCGATGGACCGGGCCGTCGGCCACGTGCTGTCCACTGTGGAGGAAGCCGGTGTCGCGGACGACACGTTGGTGGTGTTCCTGTCCGACAACGGCGCCAGCGCCGAGGACCTGCCGCCCTTCGACGCCCCGAAGTTCCGCGAACGCCAGCCCTCGCACACCGTCGACGGCGCGCCGATGCGGATCGGCAACGAGCCGGACATCGCGCCGGGCGCCGCAGACACCTTCGCCAGCTACGGCCGCGCGTGGGCGAACCTGTCCAACACCCCGTTCCGGCTCTACAAGCGGTGGGTGCACGAGGGCGGGATCGCGACCCCGGTCCTCGTCTCCTGGCCCGCCGGTGCCCTGGCGAACGGGACCGTCGTCGACACGCCCCACCAGCTGACCGACGTGCTGCCGACCCTGCTCGACGCGGCCGGGCTCGCGGCACCGGCGGGGCCGGGAACGTCGATGCTGCCGGAATGGCGCGGCGACCCCGGGCACGGCGAGCACACCCTGTTCTGGGAGCACATCGGCAACGCCGCCGTGCGCCGCGGCCGCTGGAAGATCGTGCGCGAGACCAGCGGGCCGTGGGAGCTCTACGACCTCGTCGCGGATCGGGCCGAGCAGCACGACCTCGCGGCCGGCCGGCCCGCGCTGGTCGCGGAGCTCGCCACGGCCTGGCAACGGTGGGCCGACGAGGTCGGTGTGATCTCGTGGGAGACCATCCGCGCCCACTGAAACTCGATCACCTCGTGTTAATTTTGAAAGTGGAGAAAATAGGGGAGGGAATCCTATGGGCAGCGCGACGTGCGACCGTCGGCCCAACATCGTGATGATCCTGACCGATGATCACGCTTCGCACTCGATAGGCGCGTACGGCTCGGTCGTCAACCGGACACCGCGCATCGACGAGATCGCAGAGAACGGCTGGCGCTTCGACAACTGCTTCGCCACCAACGCCTTGTGTTCGTCCAGCCGGGCGTCGATCCTGACCGGCACCTACAGCCACGTGAACGGAGTGACCACGCTCGTCACCCCGATCGACGCGAGCCAGCCGACCTTCATCAGCCAGCTGCGCGAAGCGGGCTACCGCACCGCGATGATCGGCAAGTGGCACATGGGCGACGGCGCCGGCCACGACCCGCAGAACTTCGACTACTGGGACGTCGTGATCGAGCAGGGGGAGTACTGGAACCCCCGGTTCCTCTCCGCCGACGGCCTGCGCACGGTCGAGGGCTACGCGACCGACATCATCACCGACCTCGCCACGGACTGGGTCGACGGCCTCGACGGCGACGATCCGTGGTGCGTGCTGATCTACCACAAGGCCCCGCACCGGCCGTGGGAACCGGACGAGAAGCACCAGGGGATGTACACCGATCCGGTGCCCCTGCCCGCGACGTTCGACGACGACTACGCCACCCGCTCGTCCTCGGCCCGTCGCGCCGCCGTGCGGCTCGCCGAGAACCTGAACGAGGAGGACCTCAAGGTCACCCCGCCCGAGGGACTGACCTACGAGGAGCTGGCGATCTGGAAGTACCAGCGGTTCATGGAGGACTACCTGGCCTGCGTGGCCAGCGTGGACGACAACGTCGGCCGGGTGATCGACTGGCTGCGCGCCCGCGGCGACTTCGACGACACCCTGCTGATGTACGCCTCCGACCAGGGCTTTTTCCTCGGCGACCACGGTTGGTTCGACAAGCGGTTCATGTACGAGGAATCGCTGCGGATGCCGTTCGTGCTCAGCTACCCGCGCCGCCTGGGCGCCGGCGAGGCCTTCACGGACATGGTGACCAATGTGGACTTCGCCCAGGCGATCCTCGACGCCGCCGACGTGCCCCACCACCCGCGCATGCAGGGCCGCAGCTTCTGGCCCGACCTGCTCGGCAGGCCGGAGCACCCACCCGCCACGGGAATCTACTACCGCTACTGGGAACACGACGACAAGTTCCACCGCGCGCCCGCGCACTACGGCTACCGGTCGGAGCGGTACAAGCTCATCTACTTCTACAACGACGGGCTCGGGATCCCCGGTACGGGGCCGTTCACCTACCCGCCGGAGTGGGAGCTCTACGACCTGGTTGCCGATCCGCAGGAACTACGCAACGTCTACGACGACCCGGCCTACGCCGAGATCCGCGAGGAACTCAAGACCGCGATGTGGCGGGAGCAGGCCCGGCTGGGCGACAAGCCGCACCCGAGCCAGCCGCGGCCGGCGGGAGTCTGAGTGAGCCCGCGCTGGTACACGGAGGGTGAGGAGCCGGACTACCGGTTCACTCTGGCCAACGAGCGCACGTTCCTCGCCTGGCTGCGCACTTCGCTGGCACTGGTGGCCGGGTCGGTGGCGTTGACGCAGCTCGTGCCGCCGTTCCCCGTCGCCGGCGTGCGCACCGGCCTCGCGGTGCTGCTCGCGGTGGCCGGTACGGTGCTGGCCGGGCTGGCTTACCGGCGCTGGGCGACGGTGCAGCGCGCGATGCGGCACCGTCGGCCGCTGCCGATGGACTGGCTGCCCGCGGTGGTCGGCGTGGTCGCCGCGCTGACCGGCCTGCTTGTGGTGCTCGTCGTGGTGGTGCGGTGAGCGATCGCGGGCTGCAGCCAGAGCGCACGGCCCTGGCGTGGCAGCGAACGGGGCTGTCCGCTGCGGTGGCGGCTGCACTGCTGCTGCGCACCGGGTTCGCGGCCGGTTCGGTGCTGGACCTGGCCGCGGGCGGGTGTGCGGTCGTGGTGGTCGTCCTCTGTTGGCTGACTGCGCGGCGCCCGGGCACCCGTCCGTGGCGGCTGCGGGTTTCGGCAGGTGCGGCGTGCGTCACGGCGCTGCTGGTCACCGTGCGGTTAGTGTGCGAGTAGGAGGTTTTCGTGTCGCATTGCTGTCCGCCGTCCCGCTCGTCGGGGGGCTCGGGTGACGTCGTGCTCGGTCCGGCGACCAACACCGACGGTCTGCTCGTGCTGCCCGGCGGCACCTTCCGGATGGGTACCGACGACGCTGACGGGTTCCCCGATGATCGCGAGGGCCCGGTGCGTGAGGTGACCGTCGCGCCGTTTGCGATCGACGCGTTCGCGGTGACGAACGCGCGCTTCGCGGAGTTCGTGGACGCGACCGGCTACCGAACCGATGCGGAGAAGTTCGGTTGGACGTATGTGTTCGCGAAGTTCGTGCCGTCGGCGTTGCGCAAGGGGGCGCCGCGGCCGCAGCAGACGCCGTGGTGGATCGGTGTTTCGGGCGCGTACTGGCGGGCGCCGGAGGGGCCGGGCAGCGACGTTTCGCTGCGGCAGGACCACCCCGTGGTCCACGTGTCCTGGACCGACGCGCTCGCTTATTGCGCCTGGGCCGGGCGTCGGCTGCCGAGTGAGGCCGAGTGGGAGTACGCCGCGCGCGGTGGGCTGGACCAGGCCCGGTTCCCGTGGGGTGACGAGCTGACGCCGGGCGGGGAGCACCGGTGCAACATCTGGCAGGGCCGCTTCCCGGTGCACAATACGGAAGAGGACGGCCACGTCGGCACCGCCCCGGTGGATGCGTTCCAGCCCAATGGGTTCGGTCTCTACAACGTGTCGGGCAACGTGTGGGAGTGGTGCGCCGACTGGTTCGGCACCGGCAACCGCTCGATGCGCGGCGGCTCGTACCTGTGCCACGAGTCCTACTGCAACCGCTACCGCGTCGCCGCCCGCACCGGCAACACCCCGGACAGCTCCAGCGGCAACACCGGCTTCCGCACCGCCGCCGACATCTAAGACCGGGAGAGCGCCGGTTTGACCCAGCCTGCGACCAGGTCAGCAGGTGGAGTGAGGCCAGCAGCCTCTTCTTGCTCGTCGTGGGCATCGGTGTCACTGGTGGAACTCACCTCGACTGCCTTCCCCCGTTGCAAACTCGGGCCTGGGGTGAGCGGTTGGAGGTTGTGATGGCGCGGGTGGAGCAGGTTGGAATCGGGTCGTGGCGGTGCGGTATCGGCGGTCGGGGCCGGCTGTGGGGTCGGTGTCGGGGTCTGGGTCACGGCGTGATGCGTTGGCGTATGCGGCTGGATTGGAGACGGCTCGGCGCCGCCAGGTGTGGATTGATCCGGTTGACAGTGCGGTGACGGTGGGGGAGTGGGTGGGGCGGTGGCTCCACCCACTGGATTTGGATCCGCGCACGGTGGAGAGTTACCGCAGTCGCCTGAGGTGTCACATTTTGCCGCGGTTTGGTGTCGTGGCGTTGGGTGCGGTGACGCCGTTGGGGTGGCTGAATGGATTCGAGATCTGCAGCACGCGGGCTTCGCGCCGGCGGCGGTGCATGGTTTGGTCAATCTGTTGCCGATGATTTTCGCTGATGCGGTGAACGAACAGTTGATCCCGTGTACTCCGGTTCGTCGTCGGCGGAGGCGTGGCCGGCGGGCGCGCGCGGTGACGGCGGAGCGGGTGTGGGCGATGCCGGAGGACGTGGTGCCATCGCCGATCAGGCAGGCGTTCTGGGTGGTCCGATCGCGCGGCTGCTGGCGATCACTGCTGAGTGGACGGGCTGCCGGTGGGGTGAGTTGGCGGGTCTGTGTCGCGAGAATGTCGATGGGCAACGCGGTGTGCTGGTGATCGATCCGTTGGTGGGGTCGTTGCACAAGTCGGGTTCGGTCCGATGGTTGGGTCCGCCGAAGACGCCGTCGTCCGCGAGCACGGTCTCGTTGCCGCTGTTTCTGGTGAAGTTGCTCCGTGCGCATCTCTAAACCCATCCGTACCGGTTTGTGTTCACGACGCCGAGTGGTTGCCGGGTGTGGCGTTCGACGGTCCTGCGGCGGGTGTTCCGGCCGGCGGTGGACAGCACAGGACCTGGTGCTCGCGTTGGGTGTGTGCAGGTACGACCGGGTTTGACGTTCCATGGGTTGCGCCACAGCCACAAACCTGGCTGATCGCCGGTGGACACCGGACATCGCGCAGGCCCGGCGGCTCGGCCACCACCCCGACAACCGCGAGCATTTGCTGAGGGGGAGCTGCGGTGGATGGGTCTGGGTTTCACGTCGATGTGGACAAGCTTGATGAGGCCGCAAGCGGCATCAGGCAGTGCGTGGATGATCAGGAGAATTTCGAGCTTCGCGGGCTCTGCGGCGAAAGCAGTCTATACGGGCATGGTGGTGTGCACGACGCGTTGATGGACTTCTGCGTGCGCTGGAGTGACGGGCTCGACACGCTCACCGACGATGCCGGCGCCATCGCGGACACGCTCTCCCGCGCGACTCAGGCATACCGCGCGATCGACGAAGCAGCCACCCGCTCGTTGAAGACTGATCCAGCCGTGGGAGCAGTCAACGATGGCTGAACTGGGACAGACCCAGGATCCAGCCGAGCTGGTGCCGGGTAAGCCACAGGCCATCGAAGACAACGTTCGAGTGTTGCGTGCTCGCGCCGACCGGGCGGGCCGCGCGTCCGACGGTCTCAAAGCGATCGATACGGGAGCCTGGACCGGACCGGCGGCGCATGCATTCCACGACAAGTTCTCCTACGAACCGGGCAAGTGGTACGCCGCCGCCGACTCGCTGCTGTCCGCAGCCGATGCCCTGGACCACTACGCCAGCACGCTGCGCTGGGCTCAAGGCAGGCGACCGAGGCGATCGCCGCGTGGAATCAGGCCCAGGCCGCCACCCAGCGCGCACAGGCCCAGCACGACCAAGCTGCGGCACAAGCAGCCGCCAACGGCGAACCGACCCCGGGATTCACAGATCCCGGCACGGCGTCTCGTCAGGCCGCCCAAGACATTCTCAACCGCGCCCGTGCCCAGCTCACTGAAGTCGGTGACACCGTCGCGGGCGCCATCAGCGATGCCGCCAGCGGAGCACCCCAGGACTCCAGTTGGCTCGACGACGCGGGAAACTTCCTCGCCGACGCCGGCGGCTACCTCGTCAACTTCTCGGCCTCCATCGGCAACGCCATCCTGAACCACCCCGGAGATGCGCTGACCGCCGCAGCCGGAATCGGGCTCACCGTCATCAGCTCGGCCGGGGAAGGGCTTGGTGGCCTCCTGGATGCCACCGGTGCGGGCGCCGTCGCTGGTGTGCCGCTGAACGTGGTCTCCGCGGCGGGGATAGCTGCGGGCGTCTCCATGACCGGTGTTGGTGCCATGAACATGGCAGTCCACGCCGCAGGCGACGACCGGGTATCACCGGCGAACACCAACCACGGCAGCAGCCCCGCGCCGGCCGAGACCGAACCGCCGTTCCCAGCGCCCAAGGAGATCACCGGCAAGACCGCGCACGGTGAGGAGCAAATGGCCACCCGCGACGGACACGGCGTGAACGACGCCGCCGCCCACGACGCGGTCAAAAACCCCGTCATACCCCCGAAATACCGGTCCGACGCCTACGGTGGCGCTTACCGCTTCACTGGAAAGGACGCGGTGGTGAACCTCAACAAAGATGGAAAGGTCGTCACTGCGTGGGCCCGCACCCAAGCCGGCTGGAGGAAGCCGTGAACAGCGTCATCGATACCCTCCCGGACGAATTCCGGGACATCATCATCAGCTTGCTTGCAGAACGAGACCCCGAGCTGCTGGCTGCCCTTCGGGCACAGGAAAAGCCGACCATGGACCAGCAAGAAGCAGTGATTGACGCCTTAGCCGACGCCTTCTCCGAGCACCTGGGGCCCGGCCAGGAACCCACGCCCCAGGGGGTCCTCATCGACAACGCGCTCGGCGCTTTCCTCACGAAATGGCCATCTGAGGTCATTCTCGAGGAGTAACTGAGATGTGACTGTGCGCGCTAGTGTCGCGTGTCGTTAGTTGTTTGACGGTTGGGTGGGTGTCAGAATGCGGTATGGCGAATCGACCGGCTGCCGCGCTGTCTCTTCGTGATGGTGATCGTGAGCGGTTGCTGTCGTTGACCAGGAGTTCGTCGGTGCGGGCGGGCCTGGCGCAGCGGGCGCGGATCGTGCTGCTGGCCGCCGAGGGCGTGGCGAACAGTGTGATCGCCGAACGGGTCGGGGTGTCGCGGCCGACCGTGATCGGCTGGCGGGAACGTTATGAGGGTGGTGGGATCGACGGCCTGCACGACGAGGCGCGCTCGGGGCGGCCCCGGCTGGTGGACCATCGAGAGATCGTTGCGGCCACGCTGAAGCCGCCGCCGAAGAAGCTCGGCGTGACGCACTGGTCGAGCCGGCTGCTGGCCGCCCGGCTGCGGATCAGCAACGGCACGGTGGCCCGCGCGTGGCGGGACTACGGGGTGCAGCCTTGGCGGAGCGAGACGTTCAAGTTCTCCACCGACCCAGAGCTGGTCGCCAAGGTCACCGACGTGGTGGGGTTGTATCTGGCGCCGCCGGAGAACGCGATCGTGCTCTGTGTCGACGAGAAGTCCCAGGTCCAAGCGTTGGACCGGACCCAGCCAATGCTGCCGATGCAACCTGGACAGGTCGAGCGGCGCACCCACGACTATGTCCGGCACGGCACCACCACCCTGTTCGCCGCGCTGGAAATCGCCACCGGCAAGGTCACTGGCGCAGTCAAACCGCGGCACCGGCACCAGGAGTTCCTGGTATTCCTCAAACAGCTCGCCCGCGCCTACCCCGACGACGAGCTACACCTGGTGATGGACAACTACGCCACGCACAAGCGTCCCGAGATCCGCGACTGGCTCGCGGCGAACCCGCGAATCCACGTCCATTTCACCCCGACCTCAGGCTCCTGGCTCAACCTGGTCGAGGTCTGGTTCGGCATCATCGAACGCCAAACCATCCGCCGCGGCAGCTTCCGCTCCGTCCACGACCTCAACGCCAAGATCCGCGCCTTCATCGACGGCTGGAACGAACGCTGCCACCCCTTCATCTGGACCAAAACCGCCGACGAGATCCTCAAGAAGTCCAACCGTCAGACCACTTCAAACACAGACGACTAGTGCCTCGTCAAGCAACGTTGGGTAGGTAATCGGGTCGGCGGATCTTGGAGTGGATGGCGAAGCGGCGTTTGGGATGGGCTCGCTGGTTCGCCAGCGGAGGTAGCGGGCGATCGCGCGCTCCTGGGCGGTGTGACTGGGGTAGTCGCTGCCGTCGAGAGTGAAGTAGCGCAGCGCGGTGAACTCGCGTTCGATCCAGTTCAACCACGAGGCGTTGCTCGGTGTGAACACCAGTTCCACTTCGTTGGCCTGGCACCAGTCAGTGATCTCAGCTTTCTTGTGCGGGGAGAGGTTGTCGCACACGAGGTAGAGCTGCCAGTCGAGCAGGGCATCGACGGCGTCGAGCGCCGCCCGGCCTGCCGGAGTGAGGGCCACGACCACGCCGGTGGCTACCGGGGATCTGCTCACCGGCAGGTAGGGCGGACGCGTGAATGCCTCGAGGAAGCCCTGCGCCCCGTAGTCGGTGGCGAGAATGCGGCACAGCTGTGGAGCGGGCGACCGAGTGTCCCCGCCGAGGTGACGCGTCGAGGACTCCCCCGAAGTGCTCCTCCCACAACCGCAGGCTCGCCATGTACGAGTACACCTCTCCGGTCAGCCCGTGTCGGCGCAGCAGCCGCTGTTTCGCCGCCTGCATGTCCGTCAGGGCGCCGGCAGAGCGGGCAGCAGCACCGGCGGGCCGCGCGGCCGGCAGGATCGCCGACGTCGAACTCGTACCCGTGGTCGCCGGCATGCCCGTCGGGGAGCAGGCAGGGCTCGGTGTCGCCGAGCGCGTCCGGCCCGGACTCGGCCGGGCATGGCACGCGGATCCGCAGGTCACGGCCGGCGGCGTGATCGTCATGATCCCAGCACGGCCACCACTCGTTGTCGTTGTCCTGCTGGCCCGGCGTCTCGTGCAGCCCGCCGTGCCCAGGCTGCAGCTCGCACCAGCGCAGCAGCTCGACGTCGTGCACACCGCCAGGCAGAAATCGCAGGAACTCGAACTCGTCGTGGGTGAACAGCGTCGCCGCCCCGCAGCCTTTGTGCCGCCTGCCCATGAGCGCGCACCGGGCCTCGACGGCCCGAACCCGCCTCGGCGCTGCTCGGCAGAAAGCACGTCCATGTTCACCGTGGTCCTGCCCTCGCCAGAGGCGTCTCTTCTACAACAGTCGGCGCGTGGCGAGGGGGGACCCGTCCGTCTGACGACAGACGGGTCCCCGCTCGCTCAGCCCGCAACCCTGACGCGGGTGTGGTTCATGCGGCCTCGGGAAGTCTGATCCTCGCAGCGTTGCGACATTCATCGAGACGCTGCCACTGCTCCGCCACTTGCACGATCTGGCGGTAGGGGACCGCGCACGACTCGAGAAGCCGGACGAGCTGCGCAGGCTTGCGGGGCAGGGAGTTCCGTGCTGGATCGATGAGGTAGTACAGCTGGCTGCGGTTCAGCAGCGACTGCGCGGCCAGGTACCTCTTCGGCTGACCTGATGCGTCGACCGCGTGCCGCAGTACCGCGGCCAGCTCGGCGTTCGTGGCGATCGCCAGCATCTCGTCGGGCAACGGCAGTGGCGTCGGAGCCCACACACGCATGTTCGGCATAGCCGATATCACACGTTGCAGATCTACCAGGTGTTCCTTCTGCTGGAACAACGGCATGCCGATCAGCCGCAGGATCCGGGCAAGCGCGGGACAGGAAAGCAGGTTGAGGTTCCCCCGTTCGGCCGGAGAGCGAATTATCTGGTTCCGGCGGGGACGGGTTGATGGTAGCTGGCCTCGTACTCGGCGGGCGAGCGCCAGCCCAGCTTCTTCTGTATCCGCTGGGTGTTGTACCACCCATCGATGTAGGCGAACAGGGCGTTCTCGGCTTCTTCCCTTGTCCGCCAACTGGTTCGATAGACCAACTCGGTCTTGAGCGTGGAGAAGAAGTTCTCCATCAACGCGTTGTCGTAACTGTCGCCGACCGTTCCCATCGACTGCGCGATCCCGTTGTCCGCCAACCGATTCGAGAACCGGAACGCCGTATAGGTCGATCCTCTGTCCGAATGGTGGACCAACTGGCCCTCCCGGACCTGCCGTGACCACACCGCATACTCCAGCGCGCCGAGCACCAGCTCGGTGTCGCAGCGATCCGAGCACTTCCAGCCCACGATCCGGTTGGAGAACGCATCCCGGACCGCAGCGAGCCAAAACACCCCCTGACCAGTGACAATCCGGGTCGCGTCGGCCACCCACAACCGATTCGGCTCGACCGTGGTGAAGTCCCGGTTGACCAGGTCCGGCGCCGGCGTGGCCCGCCGATCCTGCCGGGTGGAGCCGACTCGCCGCTTCTTGCGCAGGAACGCGCCCTGCAACCCGGCCTGGCGCCTCAACCGCTCCACCCGCTTGCGGCCCACCGCGATGCCCCGGCGGCGCAGCATCGCGTGCACCCGCGGCGCACCGTAGGTACCGCCCGAGCAGGTGTGAATCTCGACGATCTCGGCCAGCAGGCCGTCGTCGGCCGCCCGCCGGGCCGAGGGCTGTTTCGCCTGCTTGAGCCACCCGTAGAAGGTCGAGGACGCGATGCCCAAGACCCGTAGGACGAGACCGACCGGGTGCTGCGGGTGTTCGTGCACGAACCGCAGGATCACCTCCGGGTCTGGCCGATCTCGGAGGCGAAATACGCACTCGCATCACGCAGCACGGCGTTGATCCGCTCCAGCTCCGCGACCCGCCTGCGCAGCTGCTTGTTCTCCTCGAGCATCTCGCTGGTCGGCCGGTCGGCCCGCTCGCCGCGGTCGGCTTCGTCCTGGCGGATCCAGTTCCGCAACGCCTCGTGATGCACACCGAGTTGCTCAGCCAGCTTGCGGATCACCGGCTTCGGATCAGACTCGCGGTAGAGCCGGACCGCGCGGGCCCGCAGCTCGTCGGGGTACTTCTTCGGTGCTGCCACTGTCGCGCTCCTTCCGGTCCTATCGGACCACGGCTTGGAGCTCTCCGTGAAAGCGGGGGAACCTCAGGTGCCGTCCGTCGAGGAAGCCCTGAATCGCGTCAAGAGGGAACGAGGTCCAGCGAGCGACGTCCTCGACGCCCGCACCAGCGTCACTGATCTCTGCCTGTACCAAGAACGGCAGAACGCGGGCGACCCGAACGGTTTCGTTCCAGGACAGCGCAATCGGCTGCTTTTGGCCGGTCACAGGTTCTTCCCCGCCCAGCGCAGAGCCCCCACGAATGCGCGCGGAAGCCCGGTGAGACCTTGGCTGAGGCTGACCGCAGCCGCGTCGGCGCTGGGAATCGCCCAGGGCTGATAGCCGCGCATGATCAACCAGGCGGTGAAAACGAATACGGAAATCGCCAGCAGCACCGCAGGGAACGTCTGGCATGCGTGGTCCGACACAGGCCCGGGCTGGGCTACAGCGGTGCGAGGTGATACGACCGTCAATGCGCACTCCTGAGGTTGACAATGAGCCGCCCAGCTCAGTGCGCCGGGCGACATTTCGACGTGGCCCGAGACGAATACGTCTCCAACTTCGCGAGAATGGGATTGCCTTCCCTCTCCCGCGGACCTCGATATCCGCACCGAATCCGTCGAGGCCGAAGCCAGGATCTCACGCCGAACCGACACACTCGAGCCCGCCACAAGCCTGCATCGACCGCCGTCACCCCTTTGGCCGAACGTGTCCAACTTCCGAAGGGAGGCAAGCCCGTTGACAGTTAAATTGTCCGCATACCACATTTTTGCAGCTAGAACACCCTGAGCTCGTGTCGAACTCCTCTGGCCAAAC
The DNA here is from genome assembly GCF_016889705.1 of Amycolatopsis sp. FDAARGOS 1241. Lineage (NCBI taxonomy): Bacteria > Bacillati > Actinomycetota > Actinomycetes > Pseudonocardiales > Pseudonocardiaceae > Amycolatopsis > Amycolatopsis sp. FDAARGOS 1241. Next base: position 7,536,083 of record NZ_CP069526.1, on the reverse strand, counting down.
GTGTACGCTATCGACTACAGTCCAGTTATCACAGGTCGAGGAAAAATTTCTCGACCGGGCGTGTCATCCTGAGCGACGCTATTCGACGTGGCCCGCACACAGGACTACCGTGTCTTGCCGTTGCCTCGGCAAGACACGAACACGAAGCCCCGGCAGGCAGCCTGCTGGGGCTTCGCGCGTTCCACGGAAAGAAGTTTGCGGATATGCCTGACCTGCGGCGATCCGCACTGAAGCGCACACACCCCTCCGCCTCGCCCACCCCGCTCGTGTTTCAGTGAGCCGGCTGGGGCGGTCCGTTCGAAGAGCGTTTCGAACTGGCCGGAGGCGTTGCGGGTCTATCTGGGAATCGAGCGGTGGCTGGTGTGGGGTGGCTCGTGGGGCGTCACGCTCGCGCTGGCCTACGCGCAGGCGCATCCGGAACGGGTGACCGAAATGGTGCTAAAAGCCGTGACCACCGGCGACCGGCGCGACTGGCTCACTCGTGACATGGGGCGCATTTTCCCGCGCGAGTGGGAACGGTTCCACGACGGCGAACCCGCCGCCGAACGCGATCGCGATCTCTCGGCCGCCTACAGTCGGCTGCTCCACGATCCCGACCCCGAGGTCCGGGCCAAGGCCGCACGCAGGTGGTGCGAGTGGGAGGACACCTACATGTCCCTGGCCCCCGACGCCGCACCGTTCTTGTCGGTCGCCGACCAGTCATTTCAGCTGGCCTTCGCGCGCATCGTGACCCACTACTGGTCCCACGGCTGCTTTCTGGACGAGGGGCAGCTCCTGTGCGACATCAAGCGGCTCCACCGGATTCCGGCCGTGTTGATCCAAGGACGTTACGACGTCATGGGAGTTGCCGATGGGCACGCCGTACCGGACCGCGATTCGCACAAGGAGCTTCTCGACGGTGCTTGCAGACAAGCCGTAGCCGGCCGGAAGATCCGAGTCGAGACGATCGAACAGGCTGCCCGACCAGCCGTTCTTGAGGCGGATATCCCGCCATCGCCGACCGTCGAACGAGGCTGGATCGTAGTGGAACGCCTGCAGGTCTGCCTGGTTGACCCGCAGCAGCGTTACGATGCCGGAGACAATCTGATGCCGGGATCGAGGCCGTCGCGCCAACGTGTCTCGTTTTCGACCCGAAGATCCGAGGCTGATTTGCCGATGTACACGACCGCGTCCTCTGGGCTGGGCGTGTGCCATACGTAGAGGTTGCCGCCGTTGCCGGTCTTGCGGAGGTCGACGCCGACTCGCTCGGCTGCCTCGATCAGCTTGTGCACAGGAAGAGTCGCGACCACCGTGCAATATCTACCACAGCATGCCTGGACGTACAGCCGTTTCTCGGGGCGGGCGTCCCGCGTTCGCAGCGGGAAGTGGGGTGTAGCCGAGGCGGCGCGTCAACCTGATCCAGGCGCGTGCGGTGCGGCCGAGGTCCCAGCCGAGTTCGGTGGGCCCGGCGGAGAAGCCGTAGCTGGGAGGGACGGCAGCACGTCGTGGCCGTCGTTCGTGGCCGGGTCGGTGTGCGCGCTGAGGGAATCGAGCAGTTCCATCACCGAGCCGGCCCCGTGCGTCGTGATCATCGGCAGGGCGTCTCGTGGGGTGAGCGCACGTGCAGAAAGCAGATGTTCACGCCGTCGATGATCATGATCAGTCGGACCGGGCCCCAGGCCGTGAACGGCCGGTTGGCCGAGCAAAGTTCGCCGCGTGCGTGCTGAACGACTTCACCATCTGGGAGCCGACTCGACTCGATCGGCGGCGAGATCGCTGCTGGCGCCGACGAAAATGACTCTGAAGGTTCACCCATCAGGACGACGTCGTCAGGGTTGATGCAGGTTGCGCCCGCAACGCCTTCGTACGGGCTGCTCCAGTTTTGCTCCAGTTTCCGTCACTCAACCGAACTTGACCAAGCAAAAACTCGAACTTTGGTGGAACGAAAAAACCGCCCTACCTGGATCATTAGATCCGGTGGGCGGTGTTTCGTCACAGTGGAGCTAAGGGGACTCGAACCCCTGACCCCCTCACTGCCAGTGAGGTGCGCTACCAGCTGCGCCATAGCCCCGAAGCGAAGGTGAACTCCGCATCTCGTGTGAACACACAGTACACCGGGCACCGGAGGGCCCCTGCAGGGGGGTGGCCTAGGAGGCTCGTATTCGCGAAACCCCAGGTCACCGTAGGTCACGGCGAGTCACGAAGGCCGCCGCCAGGGAGGCCGGGGCCGCCCGAGGTGCGCTTGCCGCCGCCGGCGTCCTTGCGGAGATCGCCGAAGACGTCATGAACCCGCAGGCCCGCCGCGCTTTCATGACTTATTTTTAGCTGTGTATTGACTCCCGGTGTGGGCCCGGTTACATTTTCCCGCGGTTGTGACGCCGAGGTCCCCGCCCGCTACGCCGCGTCTTCATCCCTGGGTACGAGCCTTGCCGTTTCCTGCTCGTCGAACGCCGCGGTGCGGCGGAGGAGGTTCCGATGGGGGTGCGGAGAGTGGGCAGTCTGTTGCTGTCCGCGTTGACGGTCGTCGCAGGGTACGCGGCGCTCGTCCACCCGGCTCAGGCACAAACGCAAGCCCCAGCCCAAACCCAGGCCATCGCGCCCGATCAATGGGTCACGGTGAAGGCCGTGAACAGCGGGAAGTGCGTGGACGCCAAAGCGGCCGGCAGCGCGAACGGCACGGTGGTGCAGCAGTACAGCTGCAACCAGACCGGGTCGCAGGTCTGGCAGTTCCAGCCGACCAGCGACGGGTACTTCCGGGTGAACTCGCAGCTCAACGCGGCCCAGTCGTGGGACGTCACGAACGTCTCGAAAGCAGACGGCGGGCTCGTGCAGCTCTGGTCGTATTCGAACGGTCTGAACCAGCAGTGGCAGCCGGTGCCGGAGGCGAGTGGTTCGTACCACTTCGTGAACCGCAACAGCGGCAAGTGTCTCGACGTGCCGGGCGCGTCGACGGCGGACAGCGTGCAGCTGCAGCAGTACGCCTGTAATGGCACCGGTGCTCAATCGTTCATGATTACCCCCGTGGGTGGCACTACTCCTCCGAGCTCGGACCAGCCGGACTTCGGCCCGAACGTCGTGATCTTCGACCCGTCGATGTCCAGCGCGAGCATCCAGAGCAGGCTCAACAGCATCTTCAGCCAGCAAGAGAAAAACCAGTTCGGCAGCCAGCGCTATGCCGTGATGTTCAAGCCGGGCACGTACGCCAACGACGTGAACGTCGGCTTCTACACGCAGGTGCTGGGCCTGGGCCTCAACCCCGACGCGGTGACGATCAACGGTGCCGTGCACGTGGAGGCCGACTGGTTCCCGCCGCAGAACGCGACGCAGAACTTCTGGCGTGGCGCCGAGAACCTGTCGGTGAACCCGACCGGCGGCGCCGACCGGTGGGCCGTGTCGCAGGCGGCGCCGTACCGGCGCATGCACGTGCGCGGTGACCTGCAGCTCGACGACGGTGGCTGGGCCAGCGGCGGCTGGATCTCCGACTCCAAGATCGACGGCCAGGTCCGCTCCGGTTCGCAGCAGCAGTGGATCTCGCGCGATTCGCAGTTCGGCAGCTGGAACGGCGCCAACTGGAACATGGTGTTCGTCGGCGTGAACGGCGCGCCGCAGAACACGTTCCCGAGCCCGCCCTACACCACGGTCGGCCAGGCGCCCGTGGTCCGGGAGAAGCCGTTCCTCTACCTCGACAACGCCGGCACGTACCAGGTGTTCGTCCCGGCGTTGCGCACCAACACGTCCGGCACCTCCTGGGCCAACGGCACCGCACCCGGCTCGTCGATCCCGATCGACCAGTTCTACATCGCCAAGCCGGGCGCGACGGCCGCGGACATGAACGCCGCGCTCGCGGCGGGCAAGAACCTGCTGATCACACCCGGGGTCTACCACCTCGACCAGACCCTGCACGTGACCCGGCCCGACACCGTCGTGCTCGGCCTCGGCATCGCGACCCTGGTGCCCGACAACGGCATCACCGCGATGAACGTCGACGACGTCAACGGCGTGAAGGTGGCCGGTCTGCTCATCGACGCCGGCACGACGAACTCGAACACGCTCATGCAGGTCGGTGCGGCCGGCTCGGACGCCGAGCACTCGGCCGACCCGACGTCGCTGCACGACGTGTTCTTCCGCATCGGCGGCGCCGCTGTCGGCAAGGCGACCACGAGCCTGGTGGTGAACAGCAACAACGTGATCGGCGACCACATGTGGATCTGGCGCGCCGACCACGCTGCGAACAACAGCTTCGTCGGCTGGACCACCAACACCGCCGACACCGGCCTCGTCGTCAACGGCGACAACGTGACGATGTACGGCCTGTTCGTCGAGCACTACCAGAAGACGCAGGTCGTCTGGAACGGCAACGGCGGGCGCACGTACTTCTTCCAGAACGAGATGCCCTACGACGTACCCAACCAGGCGTCCTGGATGAACGGCTCCACGCAAGGGTTCTCCGCGTACGAGGTCGGGCCGAACGTCACCAGCCACGAAGCGTGGGGCCTCGGCAGCTACTGCTTCTTCAACACCAACCCGTCGGTGGCCAGCGCCCACGCCTACGAGGCGCCGAACACACCGGGCGTGCGGTTCCACGACATGGTCACCGTGTCGCTGAACTACGCGGGCACGATCACCCACGTCATCAACACCACGGGCGCGACCACGCCGCCGGGCACCAAGCCCGTCAACCTGGTCAGCTATCCCTAGACAGCCGGTGCGCGCCGTGGTGGCGGCCGCGGCGCGCACCGGTCCCTCACTTCCGTCGGAGATGCCCAGTTGCCGGCGACTGGGCGGCTTTCGTGACCCCGTCAGGCTCCGGTGACCTGCCGGATCAGGCCGTGGAAGTCGAGCTGCGGCCACAGCTCGGCGATGCGGCCGTCGCGCAGGCCGAAGACGACGGTGGCGCCCATGCGGATCGCCTTGCCGGTGGCCGGGGTGCCGAGGAAGTCGCCGTCGTGGGTGCCGGTCATCGTCCAGCGGACAGCGGCCTTGTCGCCGTCGACCAGGATGTCGTCCACGTGCAGCACGGCGTCGGAGAACGACTCGTGCACGATCCGGTCCGCGCCGGCGACGGCTTCGCGAGCCGGCTCGTCGGTGGGGCCGTGGTTCACGGCGTCGGGGGTCAGCAGCTCGTCGATCAGGTCGAAGCGGCGGCCGTTGAACAGCTCGGCGTAGAAGCGTTCGACTGTTTCGCGGGTGGTGGGCACGAGGTTCACCTCTCTAGGGTGGTGGTGGGTTCGGTCTTCCTGCGCAGGTGCAGTGAGGACTGAACAGGGGAGCGCGTTGTGACAACCGACCACTTCACCGGCGAACGCGGCCGGCTCTTCGGCCTGGCCTACCGCCTGCTCGGCTCGGCCGAAGACGCCGAGGACACCGTGCAGGACGCCTACCTGCGCTGGCAGCGAGCCGACCACGCCGCGATCGCCGCGCCCGGCGCGTGGCTCACGAAGGCCGTGACGAACCTCTGCCTCACCCGGCTCACCTCCGCGCACGCCCGGCACGAGACCGCCGCCGGTGAACTGCCGGAGCCCGTCCTGACCGGCGACGGGGAGCTGGGCCCGCTGGAGACGGTCGAGCAACGCGAGTCGGTGTCGTTCGCCATGCTCGTGCTGCTGCGCGCGCTCACGCCGGTGGAGCGCGCGGTGTTCGTGCTGCGTTCGGCGTTCGGTTATCCGTACCCGGAGCTCGCGCGGCTGCTCGACCTCACCGAAGCCAACGCCCGCCAGCTCCACAGCCGCGCCCGCCGCCGCGTCGACGCAGGCGAGACCCGCTTCCCCACTTCCGACGCCGGTTCGATGCGGCTCACCGAGAGCTTCATGACGGCCGTCCGCTCGGGCCGGCTCTCGGCGCTGGAAGACCTGCTCGTGGCCGACATCGCGACCTGGATGGACCTGCCGGACGGGGAACACGTGCACGTGCGCGGCCGCGCCGCGGTCCGCCGCAACGCCGCGTCGACGCTCGCCCGCTTCGCCTCGGTCTCCGACTTCCTGCTCACGGAGGTCAACGGCGCCCCGGGCATCCTCTTCCTCTCCGGCGGCGCCGTCGTCGGCCTCACCGTGGTCGAAACGCGCGACGGGCGCATCTCGGCCTTGCGCACGGTCGCCGACCCGGCCCGGCTGGGGTACCTGCGCACGCAGTTCAGCCGGCGGGCGTTGCGCCGCCATCTGGTCACCGCCGTCCGCGACCTCGCGCGCCCGGCTGCGGAACAGGTGGAGCTGCTGGTGAAGCAGGGACTGGGCAACGCCGATGAGCTGGCGTTGGAGTTCGACGGCTGCTTCGCGCCGCTGAAGGACGTCCTGCCCGCCGAGACCGCCGAGGTGCTCGGCGAGCTCGACGCCCTGCTGGACGACCTGAGCGGGCCGACCGGACCGTGGTCGTTCGAGGCGCTGGCCGCTGCGCCGGAGTGGGAGCGGGTGCGGGCGCTGGCGACGCGAGCGCTCGCGCTGCCGGCGGGGTAGCCCGTGGCACGAGTGGACCGTTCGCTCAGGGAGATCCGGACTCGATCCGCAGGTGGAGGGTGAGCTGGAGCAAGTCCAGCTCGCGCGAGCGTTCTCGGTGCCCGACCGCAAGCCGTAGGCTGTCGTCTGTGAGCCAGCCGATCCTGATGACCGTCGACGACGACCCCGCGGTGTCGCGGTCGGTCGCGCGAGACCTGCGTCGCCGTTACGGCAAGGACTACCGCGTGATCCGTGCCGACTCCGGGGCCGACGCGCTCGACGCCCTGCGAGAGATCAAGCTGCGCGGCGACGCCGTCGCGGCGATCCTCGCCGACTACCGCATGCCCCACATGGACGGGATCTCATTCCTCGAGAAGGCGATGGACCTGTTCCCGAACGCCCGGCGCGCGCTGCTGACCGCGTACGCCGACACTGATGCGGCCATCCAGGCCATCAACGTGGTCGACGTCGACCACTACCTCCTCAAGCCGTGGGACCCGCCGGAGGAGAAGCTGTACCCGGTGATCGACTCCCTGGTCGAGACGTGGCTCGCGGTCGGTGACAAGTCCGTCGAGGAGACCAAGCTCGTCGGCCACCGGTACTCGGCGCCGTCGTTCAAGGTGCGCGACTTCCTCGCCCGCAACGCGGTGCCGTACCGCTGGTACTCCGTGGACGACGAGGAGGGCGGCCGCATCCTGCAGGCCGCGGGTGCCGCCGAGACGGACATCCCCGTGGTCGTCACACCCGACGGCACCGTGCTGAAGCAGCCGACCGGCAGCGAAATCGCCGACGCTGTGGGCTTGTCGACGCGGCCGGCGCAGGAGTTCTACGACCTCGTGGTGATCGGCGGTGGACCTGCCGGCCTCGGCGCTGCCGTGTACGGCGCGTCGGAGGGCCTGCGGACGGTGCTCGTCGAGCGCAAGGCGACCGGCGGCCAGGCGGGCACGAGCTCCCGCATCGAGAACTACCTCGGTTTCCCCGACGGCGTGTCCGGCGCGCAGCTCACCGACCGCGCCCGCCGGCAGGCGCAGAAGTTCGGCGCCGAGGTGCTGACCGCCCGCGACGTGGTGGGGCTGGAGGTGCGCGGGTCGAGCCGGGTCGTCACGTTCGGCGACGGGTCGGAGATCGCCGCCCACTCCGTGATCCTCGCGAGCGGCGTCACCTACCGCGCGCACGAGGCCACGGGCATGGCGAGGCTCACCGGCAGCGGTGTCTACTACGGCTCCGCGGCCACCGAGGCGCCGGAGTGCAAGGGCCAGCACGTGTACATCGTCGGCGGGGCCAACTCGGCGGGTCAGGCGGCGGTGTTCTTCGCGCGGCACGCCAGCGAGGTGTCGCTGCTCGTGCGCGGCGAGTCACTCGAGAAGTCGATGTCGCACTACCTGATCGAGCAGATCGCGGGCATCGAGAACATCACCGTGCGCACCGGCACCACGGTCGTCGAGGCCCACGGCACCGACCACCTCGAGGGCATCACCCTGTGCCACGGCGACAAGACCGAGCGGGTCGACACCGGGCACCTGTTCATCTTCATCGGCGCCGCCCCGCGCACCGACTGGCTGGGCGACACGATCCAGCGTGACGACCACGGGTTCGTCCGCACGGGGCCCGACCTCGTCGACGAGGGGCGCCGGCCGCCGGGCTGGCCGCTCGATCGCGACCCCTACCACCTGGAGTCGTCGGTGCCCGGCGTGTTCGTGGCCGGCGACGTCCGATCGCAGTCGGTCAAGCGCGTGGCCTCCGCCGTCGGCGAAGGGGCCATGGCCGTGACCCTGGTCCACCGCTACCTGGAGGAGCAGTGAAGGAGCCCGCACTGCCGCGAGAAGAACTCCGCGGCCTCTTCCTGTTCGAGCACCTGTCCGACGAGCAGCTCGACTGGATCGACGAGCACGCCGTGCTGGAGCACTACGCCGGCGACACCGCCGTGATCCGCGAGGGCGAGCCGGCCACGTGCTTCTACATCCTGCTCTCCGGCGCGCTGCGAATGACGCGGCTCGTGAGCGGCGCCGAAGTCGAGGTCAAGCGCTCCGATCAGCGCGGCTCGTACTGCGGTGCCACGCAGTTCTTCGTGCACCAGGAGAACGAGCACGCCTACAGCGCCACGGTGTACGCGGTGAGCGACCTGACGTTCCTCACGCTGCCCGCCGCGGAGTTCGCCATCGAGTTCCGCAAGTGGTTCCCGATGGCGGCGCACCTGCTCGAGGGCATGTACCTGGGTTGGCGCAACACCGACACCGTCGTCTCGTCGCGGCGGCGGCTGCTCGCGCTGGGCGAGCTGTCGGCCGGCCTCACCCACGAGCTCAACAACCCGGCCGCGGCCGCGGTGCGCGCCACGGCGTCGCTGCGCGAACGCGTGGCCGGCATGCGCCACAAGCTGGCCATGCTGGCGAAGAAGGACATCGACCCGGACCTGCTCGAGCAGCTGCTCGACGTGCAGGAGCAGCTGGTGAAGCAGGTCGGTGACGCGCCCAAGCTCACCGCCATGCAGCAAGCCGACCGGGAAGACGAGATCGGCGACTGGTTCGACGACCACGACATCGACCAGGGCTGGGACCTCGCCGCGACGTTCGTCGCCGCCGGCCTGCGCGCGGAAAACCTCGACGGTGTGCTGGAGTCCGTCGGCGAAGGTCTCATCGACGGAGCCGTGCGCTGGCTCGCGTACGCGCTCGAGACCGAGATCCTCATGGGCGAGATCGAGGATTCGACCACGCGCATCTCGGCGCTCGTGGGCGCCGCGAAGCAGTACTCGCAGATGGACCGCGCGCCGCACCAGTGGATCGACGTCCACGAAGGACTCGACTCCACGCTGGTGATGCTCTCGGGCAAGATCGGGCCGGGTATCGAGGTCGTCAAGCAGTACGACCGCAGCATCGACCGCATCCCCGCCTACGCCGCCGAGCTGAACCAGGTGTGGACCAACGTCATCGACAACGCACTCGGCGCCATGGGCGGCGTCGAAGGCGCGGGCAAGCTGACCCTGCGCACGTGGCAGGAGGGCAAGCAGATCCGCGTCGAAATCGGCGACACGGGCCCCGGCATCCCCGAAGAGGTGCGGCAGCGCATCTTCGAACCGTTCTTCACCACGAAGGGCGTCGGCGAGGGCACGGGTCTCGGCCTGGACATCTCGTGGCGCATCGTGGTCGAACGGCACTCGGGCGACATCAAGGTGACCTCCGAGCCGGGCGACACGCGGTTCGAGATCTGCTTGCCGATCGAGGAGCAGGCTTCGCTCTGACACCCACACCGGGCGCCCCGGGACCACGGCAGAAATGCCGTCGGTTCCGGGGCGCCGGTGCGTGATTTCCCTTCCACCGCACCGCCGAGCCGCCCCGTTTCCGGCGAAGATCCGACTGAACCCGTCCGTTCATCGACCGTTCACTTCGAACTCCTCGTGCCGCGCGTCAAACGAGTTGCTGGGACTGGAGGATCCGAGGTGACGCGTCGGGGGACGTGCGGAAGGTGGGTTCGTGAAGCGCCGGTTGTCGATCGGGCTGGCTGTGGTTCTGGTGCTCGCCGTGGTGGGGGTGATCATCTGGGGGCGGTCCGGCGGTGGCGACGAGGCGGGCGGCGGCGGTGACCTCACCGTCGTGCGCGGCGTGATCGGGTCGGAGAAGCAGGCTTTCTTCACCGATCAGCGCGTGGTCGACGCCTTCGCCAAGCACGGCCTGAAGGTCGAGGTCGACACGGCCGGATCGCGGCAGATCGCGACGACCGTGGACCTCGGCAAGTACGAGTTCGCGTTCCCCTCCTCCTCGCCCGCGGCGCAGAAGATCCAGCGCGACAAGAAGGTCACCACGGTCTACACGCCGTTCCAGTCGCCCATGGCGATCGCGACCTTCGCACCGATCGTGCAGTTGCTGAGCGCCGGCGGTGTCGTGCACAAGGGTGCCGGCGACTACCAGGTGCTCGACATCGCCAAGTACCTGCAGCTCACGCAGGCCGGCACGCGCTGGGACCAGTTGCCGGACAATTCGGCGTACCCCGCGCGCAAGAACGTCCTCGTCACGACCACCGACCCGCGCGAGTCGAACTCCGCGGCGATGTACCTGTCGATCGTTTCCTTCGTGGCCAACGGCAACACCGTCGTGGCCGGCCCGGACCAGGAGGCCAAGGTCCTGCCGCGGCTGTCGAAGCTCTTCCTCGACCAGGGCTACACGCAGAACAGCACGGAGGGACCCTTCGAGGACTACCTTTCCGCCGGCATGGGCAAGACCCCGCTCGCGCTGATCTACGAATCGCAGTACGTGGACCGCCTCGTGCGCCATGACGGGTCCATCCGCCCGGACATGCGGATGCTCTACACAGCGCCGACGGTCTATTCGAAGCACACCCTCGTGCCCTTCTCGCCCCACGGCGACGAGGTCGGCCGGCTCCTGTCCACCGACCCCGAACTCGGCAAGCTCGCCGCCACCTTCGGGTTCCGCACCACGAACCCGCAGCTGTTCCGCGACGTCGTCGCCGCGGCGAAGGCACCGGTGCCTGCCGACCTCGTCGACACCGTCGAGCCGCCGAGTTTCGAGACCCTGGAACGGATGCTCGACGCGATCCAGAAGCAGTACTGATGGACGAGTTCACCCTCACCCCGCCCGAGCCGGTGGCGGCGGTCCCCGTGGAGCGCGCCGCCGGGCTGATCGCGCTCGGCGACGACACGCGCGCCGAGATTTCCCGCCGCGCCGACGAGTTCGCCACGCGGCTGGAAGCGCTCGACGTCAAATCGCCCGAGTTCACGGTGCTGCTCGACGAGCTCCTCGCCGTCGGTGAAGCGGACATGCGCGCGGCGGCGACGGTCGCCGGGTCCATGCTCGATCGTTCGACGAAGGCGCTGGACTCCGCTCGCGGCGCCGTCGCGTCGCCGCAGCAGCAGGTGACCACCAGCCTGTCGGAACTGCGCCGCACGGTCGCGGAGCTCGACCCGGCGAAGCTGCCGATCACCGGTCGCAAGCTGCTGGGGATCTTCCCCGCCGCGCAGAGCGCCAAGCGCGCCCTCGACCGCTACCGCGCCGCGAACGAACCGGTCACCGCGCTGGTCCGCGAGCTCAAGGTGCGCCAGGACGTGCTGCGGCGCGACAACGCGACGATCAGGGGTGAGCGCGAACGCCTCTGGGCGACGCTGGGCAAACTCGCCGAAGCGGCGGCCTTCGCTGAAGCCGTCGACGGTGCGATCGACCGGCAGGCCAGCGTCTTCGACCTGACGGATCCCGCGCACGCCAACGCGTTGCGCGCCGACATCCTGTACCCGATCCGCCAGCGCCACCAGGACGTGCTCACCCAGCTGGCCGTGAGCGCGCAGGGTTACCTCGCGCTCGACCTGGTGCGCCGCACCAACGACGAGCTGATCCGGGGCGTCGAGCGGGCCGTGACCACCACCGTTTCCGCGCTGCGGGTGGCGATGCTGGTGAGTGCCGCGCTCGCCAACCAGCGCGACGTGCTCGACGAGGTCGACGCGCTGCAGGCCACCACCAACGGCCTGCTGCGCGCCAACGGACAGCTGCTGCAGTCGCAGAGCGAGGAGATCCGCAAGGCCTCTCGCGACCCGGCCGTCGCCGTCGACACGCTGCGCGAATCGTTCGACCGCATCTACTCGGCGCTCGACGCGATCGACGGGTTCAAAGCCGAAGCTGTGTCCCACCTGGCGTCCACAGTGGAATCGTTGTCCGGGGAGCTGTGCCGCGCCGAGGAGCGCCTGCGCCGTTCGCACGAGGGGGAGCTGTGAAGAAACTCGCCGCACTGGCGCTGGCCGCCGCGCTGCTGGTGACGGGTTGCTCGGCCGGAGGGTCGGACGACCCGGGTCCGGCCGAGGCCGGCACCCTGCGCATCCTCGCGGGCAGTGAACTCGCCGACCTGCAGCCGGTGCTCGACGAAGCCGCGAAAGCCACGGGCGTGAAGGTCAAGTTCACCTTCACCGGCACGCTGGAGGGCACGGAGTCGCTCGCGGACGGCGGCCTGGACGGGAAGTACGACGCGGTGTGGTTCTCGTCGAACCGCTACCCGGCAGGCATCCCCGACGCGGCCAAGCGGCTCGGCAACCAGGTCAAGATCATGAGCTCGCCGGTCGTGCTGGGCCTTTCGCAACCGGTCGCGCAGCGCCTCGGCTGGGACAAGAAGCCGCCGACGTGGGGAGACATCGCGGTGGCGGCGGGGAAGAAGGAGTTCACGTACGGGATGGCGGACCCGTCGGCGTCGAACTCCGGCTTCTCCGCGCTCGTCGGAGTCGCGTCCGCGCTGGCCGGCTCCGGGACGGCGCTCGACGCGCAGCAGATCACCGCCGTCACGCCGCAGCTCACGCAGTTCTTCAGCGCGCAGCAACTGTCCTCCGGTTCGTCGGGCTGGCTGTCGGACGCCTTCCAGCGGCGCGCGACCGGGCAGGATCCCGGGCAGAAGGTCGACGGGCTGATCAACTACGAGTCCGTGCTGTTGTCGATGAACTCCTCGGGCAAGCTGCCGCAGCAGCTGAAGCTGATCTACCCCGCCGACGGGGTCGTCACCGCCGACTACCCGCTGACGCTCCTCACCAGTGCGAGCCAGGACGCGCGCGACGCGCACCAGAAGCTCACGGACTACCTGCGCACGCCCGGCGCGCAGCGGCGCATCATGCAGGTCACGCAGCGGCGTCCGGTCGTGCCCGGCGTGCGGCTGGGGCAGCAGTTCGCGCCGCGCGACCTCGTCGAGCTGCCGTTCCCGGCGACGCAGCAGGCTGTCGACGCACTGCTTTCGGCCTACTTCAGCAAGATCCGCCGCCCGTCGCGCACGCTGTACGTGCTGGACACGTCAGGCTCGATGGAGGGCAACCGGATCGAGGCGCTGCGCACGGCGCTGGCCGGGCTCACCGGCGCGGACAACTCGCTGGTCGGGCGGTACCGGCAGTTCCACAGCCGGGAAGAGGTGACGATGCTGCCGTTCAACACCTCACCCGGCGAGCCGACGACCTTCACCGTGCCCGAGCAGAACCCGCAGGCGGAGCTGGCGAAGCTCAAGGACTACGCGGAGGGCCTCGAAGCCGGCGGCGGCACCGCGATCTACGACAGCCTCGGGCGCGCGTACCAGGTGATGGCACCCTTGCAGGCCAAGGACCCCGACCGGTTCACGTCGATCGTGCTGATGACCGACGGCCAGAACGAGAACGGCTCGGACCTCGCGGCGTTCACGGCGGCGTTCGGTTCGCTGCCGCAGGCCCTGCGGCAGATCCCGGTGTTCACGATCCTGTTCGGCGAGGGCAGCGGCGACGAGCTCACCCAGGTCGCCACGATGACCGGCGGCAAGGTCTTCGACGCCCGGAACGTGCGGCTCGCCAGCGTGTTCCAGGAGATTCGCGGGTACCAATGAGACGCTGGTTCGGCTCCACCAAGAACCTCTTCGGCTGCATCGGCGGCCTGCTCGGGCTCGTCCTGTACGTGGTCGGGGTGGTCGGGCCGCTGTGGCTCATGGTCGTGGTCGTCGCGGTGCTCTACGCGGCGGGCGCGCTGCTGGGCCCGCCGGACAAGGTGCGGCTCGTCGTCGACCCCGAGGCCGAGGCGGTGCAGGTGCGCTCGTCGCTGGACGCCTTGGCGCACACGGTCTCCGGGCACGCCGGACGGCTGCCCGCGTCCGCTGTGGACGGTGTGCGGCGCGTCGCCGAGATGCTCTCGGACCTGCTGGCCGACCCCGCCCGCCTCGCCGCGAACCCGGACCTCCAGCACCGCGTGCTGCTGCTCGCGCGCACGGACCTGCCGCTGTCGGTGCAGACGTACCTCAACCTGCCGCGCTGGTTCGCCGCGAGCCGCGCCGACGCGGGCCACGAGCTGGTGAAACAACTGGACCTCATCGAACACCGGGCGCACCAGCTGGCCGAGGAGTACTACGCCGCCGAGGTGAACCAGCAGAAGGACCAGACGCGCTACCTCGGCGAGGACGCTTAGCTAAGGGATGTCTCGTAACCCGGTGTGGGTCTGGTTGCCTAGATAGTTGATCATGTTGTGGTGCAGGTGATCTCGGCGTCGCGGTCGGAGTGGATTGCCCCGTTCACGGGGTTGGAACCGGGTCAGTTCCGCAAGTTGGTGCGGGTCGTGGCGAACCGTGGTGGTGACGAGATCGCCGATGGTCGACCTGGCCGTCAGTGGCGGCTTGACCTGGCTGATCGTGTGCTGCTGGTGGCGACATGCTGGCGGACGAACCTGACGATGCGCCAGATCGGGCCGCTGTTCGGAGTGTCGCATTCCGCGGCGCACCGGGTGATCGACACGATCGGACCGCTGCTGGCGCTGGCCCCGGTCCGCAAGCGTCGGATCGACTCTGTCGCGATCGTGGACGGCACCCTGGTGCCGACACGGGATCACCGGCTGGCGGCACCGTCGAAGAACTACCGGTACTCGGGCGTTCGTGCAGGTCGCGATCGACGCGGACACCCGGTTGGTGATCGCCACCGGCGACGCGCATCCGGGCAACCGCAATGACTGCACTGTCTACTGCGCCTGCGGCATCGAGCAGGAGTTGGCGGGGCGTTCGGTGATGGCCGACGGTGGGTACCAAGGCAACCAGGCCGTGATCATGCCCTACCGCAAACCTCGTGACGGCAGCGATCTGCTGGACTGGCAGGAAGATCTCAATGCTGGCCATCGCAAGATCCGTGCCCGCGTCGAGCACGCACTGGCGCGGATGAAGTGCTGGAAGATCCTGCGCGACTATCGCCGCGCCGCCAGCACGCTCAACGACACGATCTCCGGCATCGCCCATCTGCACAACATCCTCCTCGCAGACTGATCCACAACACCAGCCCCACCAACCACAAGATCAGTTACGAGACATCCCTTAGGCGGGAAGCCCGAGGGCCGACAGAGTCGGGTCCCGCTCGCGCTGAGCTGACTTCTACCGTGGCTGGGCCACCACGTGCTGTGTGACGCAGTGGATCCGTCACTACTCGGGCGAGGATGACACGACGTGCTTCCTGGAGGTCGGGGCCGACGGGTGGGCGGTCCGGCAGGTCGAGCTGCGAGGTCCTGATCGGCGGCCGGTGACCGCGGCAGCTCTCGACGAAGTGCTGCACATCCGCGACCGCGGCGAGCTCGCCGACATGCAGGGATACGAACATCGTTACGGTTTGCTCGCAGAGGGCGATGTGAGTGGCTGGGACGAGTCGGACCAGGTCGTCGAGGTTCCTGGTGCCGACTTCGAACAGGCGTGGATGACAGCTCGTGGCGCGCCGGACGGGGCAAAACCACGGTGAGAGCGTGGTGCCGCGCGCCCGGTTGAGACGGCCGCACGGGGATTGCCAACGGCATGCTCAAGCGGGCCGGACTGCTCGGGTCCGGTCGTGGTCCGTCCTCCACCACCGGCGCAGGAATAGCTCACCACGTGGGTTGTAAGACACGCGTCTCAAGGCTACTGTCGGCCCAGTAAGAAGATCGTCTTACGGAGGTACGCCGTGGAAATCCGCCGCGAACAGGCCGGAGCGACGCGGGAGCTGTTGCTGCGCACGGCGGAGCGGTTGTTCGCCGAGCGGGGCCTGGCACAGGTGCCGAACCGGCAGATCGTCGAGGCCGCCGGGCAAGCGAACAACTCGGCGCTGGCCTACCACTTCGGCAGCCGCACGGAGTTGATCCGGGCGATCACGCGCTCGCACGTCGAGCCGATCGCGGCGCGGGCCCGGGAGCGCGTGGGACGGACGCGGCGGTCGAAGAACCCACGTGACCACGTCGCCAGCCTCGTGCTGCCCTACACCGAGCACCTGGCGAGCCTCGGCAACCCCAGTTGGTGCGCGCGGTTCCTGGCCCAGGTCGTGACGGATCCGGCGCTGCTCGACGAGACCGAGGGCGTGGATCCCGTGCTGGCGGTCGAGTTCGTCGACGGCTCGGCGGCGGTGTGGGAGCACGTCGCGCCGCTGCCGCCCGCGGAGTCGGCGCTGCGCAGCCAGACCGCGCGCGTCGCGGTGATCCACACGTGCGCCGAGCAGGAGCGGCTCGCGGCGACCACCGGCGTGCCGGCCGACTGGGCGCTGGTCGGTGCGGCGCTCACCGACGCGTTGACCGGCTTGCTGACCGCTCCGCGCCATGATCTCCACCTCACTGCGGAAGGACGTTCATGACCAGCACCAAACCGCCCGCCATGCGCCGCCCGGTCCCGCCGGCGATGCTGCGCCGCGGCGGGTGCCCGTTCGACCCGCCGGCGGAGCTGGCCCGGTTCGACGAGCAGGCGCCGATCACGCGCGTCGAGTTGCTCAACGGCGCGCACGCGTGGGTGGTTACCGGCTACGAGCAAGCCCGCGCGGTGTTCGCGGACACACGCTTCAGCTCCGACACCGTCCGCAACCGCAGCGCGCTGGACCTGCTGCCCGAGGAAGTCGGCAAGCCGCGGTGCGCGGTCGAGGTGCCCCAGCGCGAGGACGGCCGCTTCCTGTTCATGGACCCGCCCGAGCACACGCGGCTGCGGCGGTTGCTCACCGGTCAGTTCACCGTGCGGCGCATGCAGACGCTCGAGGCACGGATCCGCGACATCGCGGTCGAGCACCTCGAAGCCATGCGGGCGGCCGGAAACGAGGGCGACGTCGTGCCGGCGTTCGCGTTGCCCTTGCCGTCACTGGTGATCTGCGAGCTGCTCGGTGTGGACTACGCCGACCGCGCGGAGTTCCAGGACCACACTTCGGTCGCGCTGAACCTCACCAAACCCGAGGACGAACGGCGCCGCGCGTCCGAATCGATCCACGGCTTCATGCGGAAACTGGTGGCACACAAGCGCAAGCACCCGGCCGACGATCTGTTGTCGGGCCTGATCCACGGCGACGCCGAGCCGCCGCTCACGGAGGAAGAGCTCGTCGACATCGCGACCGTGCTGCTGGGTGCCGGGCACGAGACGACGGCGAACATGCTGGCGCTGGGGACTTTCGCGCTCCTGGAGCACCCGGAGCAGCTGGCGCTGGTGCGCGAGAACCCCACTGTGCTCGACACCGGCGTGGACGAGCTGCTGCGCTACCTCTCGATCATCCATATCGGACCGTCGCGAGTCGCGACGGAGGACATCACGATCGCGGGGGTGACGATCGCCGCGGGCGACACCGTGCTGATCTCGGTGCCGCAGGCCAACCGCGCGGCGGACCACTGGCCGCAGCCCGAACGCCTCGACCTCACGCGCCCGCGCACGCCGCACCTGGCCTTCGGGCACGGTGTGCACCAGTGCCTGGGACAGCAGCTCGCGCGCTCGGAGTTGCGCGTCGGGCTGGCGGAGCTGGTGACGCGGCTGCCCGGGCTGCGGCTCGCGATCAACGCCGCCGAAGTGCCGCTGCGCACCGACATGCTCGTTTACGGCGTGCACTCGCTGCCGGTCACCTGGTCCTGAGCCGGGGCGCCGTCAGGGTGAGGGCGGCCGTCGTGAGCCACGCCAGCATGTCGGGCAGCGGGACCCGTGACAGGCGCTCCGGCCACTCGTCGGCAACGGTGCGGAGCACGAGCTCGTCCTCACCCGGGGTCACTCCGGTCAGGCGCAGGCCCTTCGGCAGCTCGGGCAGTGGCAGCACGACGGGGCGGATCCGTTTCGGCGGACGGAATCCCTTCTGTCTGATGTGGAGGGTCGTCGGGGTCAGCACGACGGCGTCTTCGGCCACGGTGGGGGTCAGCGTGAGCCGGCCCCAGCGGGGGTGCTTCGCCCAGCGCACCTGGAACCCGTCGGGGCAGGGCGTCGCGACGATGTCCGGGCGCACCGCGGCGACCCGGTCGCGCACGACGCTGCCGGGCACGGTGATGTCGAGTTCGACGACGCCGGGGATGACGGCGGGCGCCGGCAGGCCGCGCAGGCGGACGTCCGCCGCCAGCACCACGACGCGCCGCACCGGGATGCTGCCGGGTGGGGCCGGCCACTCGACGTCTTCGGCCACCAGCCGCACGTCACCGACGCGGCCGGTGGCCAGCCGCAGGGAGTCTGCGGGATGGTCGAGTTCGGTGATCGTGAACCGGGCCTCGCCGCCATTCACCTTGGCGGCGAGGCGCCGGCCGACGAGCTGTTCGCTGATCGTGCGCGCCAGCGCCGCCGGGGTGGCGGGCACGTTCGGCAACAGGGAAGCGGCGAGACCCGCGATTTCGGGAACCACGGCTTCGAACCATCGGCCTTCGGACACCGGGACAGCGTATTCCGCGTGCTTCCCGATCGCTCTCGGCTGTGGCGTTCGCCCCCTTTTTGTTTCCGTTTCCGGAAAACGGGTTCAGCCCGGTCAACGGGCGACGAGACGGGCGATGATCCCGCTCACGACCAGCCAGAACACAGCGGCCAGGCCGTAGTTGAGGATTACGGCCAGGTCGCCGTTGCTCACGGGGAACAAGCCGGGGAAGAACAGGGCCAGCGGTTCGGCCAGTGATCGGATGAAGGTGAAGAAGCCGTTCGCCGTGTTGGCGCCGGCGAGCAGCATGACCAGGTAAAGCACTTCGATCACCGCGAACAACCCGCCGATTCCGGTGATCACTCGCGCTGCCGTGTTGGTTCTGGTGGAGCCTCGCCATCTGGACATGCCTGGTAATTCCCACTTCCGAGTGAGGGTAAAACGCGCCACCGGGAAGATTGCGCCGGTTGGCGCACGGCGCCACACAGGCGGCTAGCCTGGCCGCGTGCCTGCCGCAGAGAGCGACCTCACGTTCCGCCGGGAAGACTGGTACGCGGAGGAGTTCACCGGCCGGCGCTTCGAGCGGTGCGAATTCCACGACGTCGACCTGACCGAAGCCGTCACGCGTGGTGCGGTGTTCGTCGACTGCGTGTTCGGCAACGTCCGCTTCAACGCGTCACAGCACGTGGACACCGCCTTCACCGGCTGCACCTTCACGCGCTGCAACCTGTTCGACGCCGAGTTCAGCGGCTGCAAGCTCGTCGGCAGCCGGTTCGTCGAGTGCGCGTTGCGGCCGCTGCGCGTGCTGGGCGGCGACTGGTCGTTCACGGGGCTGATGCGCGCGGACCTGCGTGGCGCGAAGTTCCAGGGCGTGCGGATGCGCGAAGCCGAGCTCACTGCGGCCGACTGCACGGGCGCCACGTTCGCCGAGGTCGACCTGTCGGGAGCGGAGCTGCTCGACGTGAAGTTCGGCGGCGCCGAGCTGCGGGGGAGCGACCTGTCGGCGCTCGACCCGGTGCGCGCGGAGCTGGGCGGCGCGATCGTGTCCCCTGAACAAGCGATCGTGCTGGTGACCTCGCTGGGCGTGCACGTGCGCGGGTAGGCTGCGGCAGGGTCTCTCGGGAGGAGTGGGCAATGGGTGTCATCACGCCTGGGTTCGCCGGTCGCGCCCGCGGGGGAAACCCGCGGCTGCCACCGGGTCAGTACCTCACGGAGGACTTCCCCGTCCTGTCCGCCGGCCCGACACCGCGCGTGAACCTCGACAAGTGGGAGTTCTCCGTCACGACGGAGAAGGGTGAGAAGCGCTCTTTCTCGTGGCACGAGATGACGGCGCTGCCGAGCGAGAAGTTCGCCGTGGACATCCACTGCGTCACGCAGTGGACCAAACTGGACACCCGCTGGCGCGGCGTACCGGTGGCGACGCTGCTGGGCGACCTCGACACCGAGGCCGACTACGTGATGGCCCACTCCTACGGCGGTTACACCACGAACATGCCGCTCGCCGACCTGCTCGACGGGCAGGCGTGGGTCGTCTACGAGTACAACGGCAAGCCGCTCTCGCCGGAGCACGGCGGCCCCGCGCGGCTGCTGGTGCCGCACCTGTACTTCTGGAAGTCGGCGAAGTGGGTGCGCGGGCTGGAACTGACCACCAAGGACGAACCGGGGTTCTGGGAAACCGCCGGCTACCACGATTACGGAGACCCATGGCGGGAACAGCGGTATCAGGGCGACTAGCTTGGCGCGTCGCCACGCTGGCGGAGATCCGCCAGGAGACAGCGACGGCCCGCACCCTCGTGCTCGACGTCCCCGGCTGGCCCGGTCACCTGGCGGGCCAGCACGTCGACGTCCGGCTCACCGCCGCCGACGGCTACACCGCCCAGCGCAGCTACTCCGTCGCGGCGCCCACCGACGGGGACCGGATCGAGCTCACGGTCCAGCGCGTCCTCGGCGGTGAGGTCTCGGAGCACCTCACCGGCCCGTACGCCGTGGGCGACCCCGTAGAGGTCCGCGGCCCCATCGGCGGCTGGTTCGTGTGGCGGCCGGCCGACCGAGCGCCCGTCCTGCTCGTCGCCGGCGGGTCCGGCATCGTGCCCCTGATGGCCATGGTGCGCGCCCGCCGCGCCGCCGGCAGCCGCGCCCTGTTCCGGCTCGTGTACTCCGTCCGCACCCCGGCGGACCTGTACTACGCGGAAGAGCTGCGCAAGCCCTACGCCGGCCTCGACGTCACGTACGTCTACACCCGCCGACTTCCCGACGGTGACCCCGGCATCCCGCGCCGCATCAGCGTGGCGACCCTCAACACGGCCGGCTGGCCGGCCGATTTCGGCGCCACCTCGTACGTCTGCGGGCCGACCGGGTTCGTCGAAACGGTCGCCGACATCCTGCTCGCGCTGGGCCACTCGCCGCACTCGATCCGCACGGAACGCTTCGGCCCCAGCCGCGACTGACCGAGGAGAAACGCCTCCTCAGGGGGTTCAGCCGAACCTGATCAGGGCCTGCGGGGCTCCCCCGCGACAGCTGTCGTGCGGGAGCCGGCCGCGCTCAGGACGGGTCGGGTTTGGCGAGGAGTTCCCGCAGCGTCGCGAGCAGCTCCCGGCGGTCGCCGGCGCCCAGTTTGGCGCGGATGCGGGCCATGTGGTGTTCCACGGTCTTGCCGGAGATGAACAGCTTGCTCCCGGCCTGCTTGTACGTCAGCCCGTCGACCACCAAGCGCGCGACTTCGAGTTCGCGTTCGCTCAGGGAGCTCAGGCCCGGGGCGGCGCCGGATTCCGGGGTGGCGGATTCGCGGCGGCCGGTGCCGGCCTGGAACTGGCGGGCGGCTTCCAGCAGCTGGACCATGGCTTTGCGGTCGGAGGTGCGGATGGCGGCCTGGCCGGCCAGGCGGGCGGCGTCCCAGCAGAGGTCGAGGCCGTGGAGCTCGGCCGCGGCCGCGGAGACCTCGTCGTGGTCGAAGGTGCCGCCCAGGACCGCCAGCCAGCAGGTCGCGGCGCGGGCGAGGGCGGCGGGGTAGCGGCCGTGGCCGGCGAATTCCGTGAGCGCCGCCAGCTGGCGCGCGGCCGTGTCGAGGTCCTCCACGGTGATCGCCGCGTGGAGTTCGTGCCAGCACAGCGAAACCGTCCACAGTGGAGGGTTGTTCAGTTCGCCGAGCATGGCGTGGGCGCGGTCGAGCTGGCGCGCGAGCTTCGCCTGGGCGCCCGTCCGCGCGGCGGCGATCGCGAGCTCGCCCAGGGGCAGCAAGGTGAACAGGTCCGTCTGCTGCCGCATCGACGCCTGGTACGCGCGGTCCCACGACTGCTGCAGTCCCACGAGGTCGCTCGCGCGCCGGGCCAGGCCCAGCTCCAACGTGGCGAAGAACAGTTCGTCTCGGGCTTCCAGGCGGGTGTCCGCCACGGCGTCGCGGTGGGCGGCGGCGGCGGTGAGGTGGCCGCTGGTCATCGCGACCCAGCCGAGCAGCAGCCGGTGCCGGGCGGTCAGCAGGCCGCCGCCGACGTCGCGCGCCAGCGCGCGCTCCAGTGCCGACTCCGCGAGCCCGAGCTCACCGGAGTGCAGCCCGACGAGCGCGGCCAGCGCGGCCGGGCTGTCGGGCAGCGGCGCGCCGCCCGACGCGGGCTCCAGCATGGCGGCCGCACCGACGAGCGCCGAGAGCGTCTCCGCGCCGTGGCCGTTCACCGAGTCGACGATCCCGCTCGCGGTCCGCGCCACCGCCCCCGCGAACAACGTCGGCGCCACTCCGGGCACCGGCGCGTCGACCAGCTCCCGGGCGGCGGCCAGCTGTCCCGTGCCGGCCAGCGCGATGGCCGCGAACGCGGTCGCCGCGCCTCGCCCGGCCCAGCGGTGCGAATCGGGGCCCGGTGAGCCGGTCGCCGAGTCCGCCGCCGCGGCCCAGCGGTACAGCTCCGCGCTGCGCGCCAGCTCGCCCCGGTGCGCCAGCACGGTGGCCGCGATCTCCGCGCCGGCCGCGCGCGCTTCGGGGTCGTCGCCGGTCACCATGCCGTCGCCCAGCCGCAGCGCCGTGTCGAGATCACCGGACAGCGCTGCGGCGCGCGCCCAGCCCGTCGTCACGGCGGCGTCGCGCGCCCCGGCGTCGAACGCGGCTTCGAACAGCCGCGCCGCGAGTTTCGCGTCTCCGGGCAGCGCCTCGCCCGCGGCCGCCGCGAACGCCGCCGCCGCGCTCGCGCCGGAACTCCTGGTGTCCAGCAGCGAACGAGCCAGGTCCAGCACCGGCAGACCACCGCTCAGCTGCACTTCCACGAGCTGCTGCAGCACCGTCAGGCGCCGCGCCGGCGGCCCGTACGTGCGCACCGCCTCGGCCGCTACCGGCAGCAGGGTGTCGTTCGCGTCGAGCAGGCCCGTGGCCCGGGCGCCGTCGACGACCTCGGGCAGCCGGTCGGGCGTCCGGTCGAGCAGCGCGCACAACAGGTCCAGGTTGCGGCTCGCACCGGCTTCGGCGGCAATGAGGTACCGCAGCACGTCGTCGTCGAGCTCGGCCAGCTCGGCGCGGAAGTCGGCGAGCTGGCCGGTCAGCGTGCGTTCCAGCAGCCGCGGCACACCGCCGGTGCGCGAGTGCAGCGCGGCCGCGGCCGCGGCGTCGACGAGCCGGCCCGTCAGCTGCCGGGCCAGCCGCCCGACCGCCTCGGTGTCCAGCGGCGGCAGGTGCACCTGCCGTGCGATCGGCTCGGTCAGCGCGCGCAACGCCTCCGCGCGCGGGTTCGGCCGGTGTGCCAGCACGACCGGGCCCGCCACCGACGTGAGTCTCGCCAGGTCCTGCGCACCGAGCTGGTCGGCGTCGTCGACGAACGTCGCGTCGACGCCCGCCTCGCGGCAGCCCGCTTCGAGCGCGCCGAGCAGCGCGCTCTTGCCGTAGCCGCCGGGTGCGACGACGACGAGCCGCAACGGCGCGTCGGAGGCAGCCGTCAGCTCCGCGAGGAGCAGCCGGGCGACGGGGTGGATGGCTTCGGTGCCGGATTTCGCCAGCAGTGCGTTCAACAGTGACCTTCACCGGTGGGGGCTGCGCCGGCGGGGCGGGCGCAGGAGCTGAGGGAAGCGGGGTGCGCTGGGGGAGTGCCCTTGTCCGCGGTGGCTTCGTGGGACGTCAGGGCGGCGATCAGGACGGAGGAACCGATGGCGAGCACCGCCGCCGCGGCGGCGAGCGGCCGCCAGCGGCGGAGCAGTTTCGCGGGCCCCTCTGGCTCGGGGAGCTCGAAGGGCGTGATCTCCACGGGCGGCGGTGCGGGCCGCTCGGTGAGCTCGGGCCGGCTTTCGACCCGGGGAAGCAAGGTGGTTTCCGCGGCGGGCTGGTCCCGCCGCGTCGGCGGGCTCATCCGCTGGACGGCGAGACTACTGGCCCCGAACGCGGCCGTGAGCGCGGGCTGCGCTCCGGTGAACACGGGACAGGGGAGCCGGCCCGGCAGCACGCCCGGTCCCGGCTCGCCGCAGAACACGATGCCCGCCAACGCATCCGGGGCGACCGAAATGCCGTGGGCGAGCGCGAACGCGGTGCTCACGGCGGCCGCGGGCGCCACGCCCTCGGTGCTCGTGCGCGCGACCCAGCCGCTCGCGCCGGACATCGTGGCCAGCGTGACGGTGACGCCGTCCGGCCCGAACTCGCACACGGCGGCCGTCTGGTCGCCGGGTCCGGGCTCGGGGACGTGGGCGTAGAGCGCGGCGATCGCGCTGGGCACGAGCGTCACGGCCGCGAAGCCGGATTCGCCGAGCGCTCGTCGCAGTAGGTCACGCCGGTAATTCCCCCAATCACCGGGGTGGGTGATCACGAGGTGGCGCGGAGCTCCTCCGAGTTGCGCGCCCGCGTGTTCGGCGATGCCCTCGACGAGGACTGCGGTGAGTGACTCCGGAGAGAAGCGCTCGCCCGCGACGAACACCGGGACGTCGTCGCCGATGCGGCGGTGGAACCCCGTCAGCAACCGAGACGGGGTGCCCGCTCCGGCGTGCGTCGCGGCGTCGCCGGTGAGGAGATAACCCTCGCTGTCCAGGAACAACGCCGTCGCGGCAGCCGGCGAGCCCTCTCCGAGCCACACCGGTTCGGGGGCACCCCAGCCGTCGGCTTGCCTGCGGCGCGTGGCGGCGTGGGTCCGGGTGTGGGCGACATCGATGCCGAGCACATAGGGCAACGCCGCTTCCTCCCTTCGTCGCACCGGGACGGGCCAAGGAGCGCAATCCGTACCCCTAGGGGTACGTCATCCTCACCCGTTCGGGTCATCTCGGCAAGCTGGGGTGGGATTTAACCCAACCGAGCCCCCGTATGGATGAGCCCCTAACTCCCTAACGATCTCATATCGACCCCCTAACGGCTGAGCGAGTGGCGACTGGGAGTAAACCCCGATGTGAGCGGGGGTGCCCGGTCCCTAGCTTGATCGCCACTCCCGGCCGTGAACGGCCGGGGCATCCCCCGTAATCAACACAACTGGAGATCCCCACATGGACCCGGTGCAGACTCTGCACGACTTCACGCTCACCCTGCTCAACGACCCCACGTCGCTGGCCGCGTTCGCGCAGGACCCGCAGGCCGCGCTCGAGGCCGCTGGGCTCGGCGACATCAACGCCGCCGACGTGCACGAGGTCATGCCGCTGGTGCTCGACACCATCCCGGTCGACGACCTGGGTTCGCTGGGCAGCCTGCCGCAGGCCGGCGACCTGACCGGCGTCCTCGCCGACGGCCCGCAGGGTGCCATCGAGCAGCTGCAGGCGCTCACCGCTTCGTTCGGTCTCCCCGGCGTGGCTGTTCCGTCGGTCGGCGACCTCTCGGCGCTGCCGGCCGTCGGCGAGCTCCCGGCCGTGGGCGAGCTGCCCGCGGTGGGCGAGCTGCCCGCCGTCGGTGGCCTGTCCGGCCTCCCGGCCCTGAGCGATCTCCCCGGCGCCAGCGACCTGCAGAACACCGCTGCGGGCGTCACCGCCCTCGCGCAGGACCCGACCGGCGCGTTCTCCTTCGGCAACGACCTCTCGCGCGGCTTGGACTCCGAGGCCGTCAACAAGGTCGGCGGTGTCGTCAACGGCGCCGTCGGGCAGGTCGACCAGGTCGGCGCGGACGTCAGCAACGCCGTCGGCGCCGCCTCCCCGGTCCACGCGAGCGACCTGCCGGCCGTCGCCGGTGCCGCTGCCCCGGTGGGCGACCTGACCAACAGCCTGGCGGAGGCCGGCGGCGGCGTCGCGGGCCACGTCAGCGACCTCGCCGGCTCGGTCACGGACCAGGTCGGCAACCTCACCGGCGGCCTCGGCGCCGGTGGCGTGGACCACGCCGTCAGTGGCGTGACCCACGAGGTCGGCGCACTCACGCACGAGGCTCCGGACCTGGGCTCGGCGGCTTCGGACGCGGGCACCGACGCGCACACGGGCACCGACGCGGGCGTCGGTGTGGTGCACGACACGGTGTCGACCGTGACCGACCTCGGCCAGCACTCGCTGGGCCTCGACCTCCACGCGGGCGCCGAGACCAGCCACGGCGGCGGTGAGCTGGACCTTCACCTCTGATCTGAGGTCCTAGAGTGGCGGCTTCGCGGTCTGGGTGCGACCGCGGAGCCACCACCCGGTTCGCGTACTCCCCGTGCACGGGGGACACTCCTTCGTCGTGACCGCTTCCGCTTGGCTCGAAGTGCTCGACGAGGCCTTGGACGCCTGCCGGACCCACGGCCGCGAAGACCTGGTGCAGCGCCTGCGCAGACGCCGGGACCGGCCGCCGGGCGGCACCCGCATCGCCGTGCTGGGTTTTCCCAAGCAGGGCAAGGGCTACGTCGTGAACGCAGTGCTCAACGCGCCCGTGTGCGCCGTCGGCGACGCGCCGACCCCCGCGGTACCGGTGGAGATCGGCTTCTCCGCCCAGCCCACCGCGACGCTCGTCGGCCGCGCCGACGAGCGCGTGCCCGTTCCCGTCGAACGCCTCACCGGCGAGCTCGGGGCACGCCCCTCGGGCTCGCTGCGCCGCGTCGAGGTCGGCGTGCCGCGGGAGCTGCTCTCCGCGGGCCTCGTGCTCGTCGACACCCCCGCCATCGGCGACCCGCGCTCGCCGCGCACCGCCGCGGCTCTCGACGTGCTGGCCGACGCCGACGCCGTGGTGCTCGTCTCCGACGCCACCACGCCGCTGGGCCCCGCCGAGATCGCCCTCGCCCACCACGTGCGCACCTGGGTGCCCCACGTGGTGCTGGCGCTGACCAAGATCGACGTCTGCCCGAGCTGGCGCGCCGTCGCCGAGCGCGACCGCGCGCTGCTGTCGAACGCCGGCATCGACGCGACCGTCCTGCCCGTTTCGGCCACCGTCCGCCTCGCCGCGGCCAAGACGGGGGACCAGGAGCTCAACGCACGCTCGGGCTTCCCGCAGCTGTTGTCGTGGATCGCGGAGCAGGCCGCGCGCCCGCCGGAGCACACGAACGCCGTGCTCGCGGCGATGAGCGTGCGGGCCGCCGCCGCGGAGCTCGTGGAGGCGTTGCGGGCGCGCGCCGAGATCGCCGCGCAGGAAGCCGGTGTGGACCAGACGACCCTGCTGCAGCGCGCGCAGCGCAAGGCCGACGAGCTGCGCAAGCGCAACACCCGCTGGCAGAACCTGCTCGCCGACGAGATCGCCGATCTGCAGTCCGATGCCGAGTACGACCTGCGCGAGCGCACCCGCAAGATCGTCGAGACCATCGACGAGACCTTCGACCGCGGCGACCCGGTGAAGGTGTGGGACGAGTTCGGGCCGTGGCTCGACAAGACGCTGTCCGAGGCCGTCGAGACCAACTACGCCTTCACCGCCGACCGGGCGGAGTGGATCGCGCGGGCGGTCGCCATCGCGTTCGGCGAGCAGTACGACCTGCCGGAGCTGCGGCTGGACTCGCCTGGCGCGGAGCTGATCACCGACGTCCGCCGGCCCCGCGTGGAGGGGTTCAAGATCGGGCACAAGCTCTTCACCGGTCTGCGCGGCTCCTACGGCGGTGTGCTGATGTTCGGGCTCGTGACGAGCCTCGCCGGGCTGCCGCTGATCAACCCCGTTTCGCTCGGCGCGGGCGCGGCGTTCGCCGCGAAGACGATCAGCGACGAGAGCGGTATGCGGCTGCAACGGCGCCAAGCCGTGGCGAAGATGACCGCGCAGCGCCACGTCGACGACGTCTTCCTGCGCTTTTCCAAGGAGTGCCGCGACGCGATCCGCGGTGTGCAGCGGCGGTTGCGCGATCATTTCGCCTCACTGGCCGAGGAACTCTCGGATCAGCTCGCCCGCGAACGCGAGATGATCATCGCCGGCTCCGCCGAACGGGAACGGCGGACTGTGCGGCTGCGCCGCGAGATCGAGCGGCTCGCGTCGCTGCACCAGCGCGCGGGCGAGCTGGGTGTGCTCGCGGGCCGGGCGCCGAAGGAGTTGCCGGCGTGACCGACGACGTTCGCGGCCTGCTGGCCGACGCCTGTGCCTTCTACCGCGACAGCCCGCGCGCGGCCGCGTCGCTGCGCGAAGTGCTGGACCACTTGGAAGAACCGTTGCGCGTCGGCGTGACCGGTGCGCCGGGCACGGGGAAATCGACGCTGGCGGCGGCGCTCGGCGAGATCCGGGCGCTGCGCGACCTGGCCCTGGTGGACGACCCGCCGCCATCGGTGCTCACCGACGCGACCGTGCGGCTGCTGCGGCACCTGGAGCCCGACGAGCTGGCGAGCGCGCCGGCCGCCGCGCGCTCGGGGTTCGCGCGGCAGACGGCCGTGGACACGGTCCTGGTGCTCGCGCGGGCCGACGAGACGGGCGCCGGGCGCATCGACGCGCTGCTCACGGCGAAGCAGCTCGCGCGCCGGGCGTGGCGCGAAGACCCGTTGTGCAGCGGGTCGCAGGGCGTGATCGCGGTGGCCGGGCAGCTCGCGTACGGGGCCCGCATGTTCACCGAGGACGAGTTCGAACTGCTCGCCGCCTTCGCCGCCGTGCCGCGCGAGGAGATGGAGCGCTACCTGCTGTCGGTCGACGCCTTCACGGATCCGGCGTTCCCCGGCCCGGTCTCCGTGGACACGCGGCGTTCGCTTGTGTCGCGGTTCGGGCTGTTCGGGGTGAAGCTCGCGCTCACGCTGATCCGCACCGGCAGCGACAGCCGCGTGAAGCTGTCGACGGAGCTGGTGCGCCGCAGCGGGCTCGGCGAGCTGCGGGACACGATCGCGGGCTGTTTCGCGGCGCGAGCCGACGCCTTGAAGGCGCGCACGGCCGTGGTGCGGCTGGAAACGGTGCTCAAGAACGAGCCGCGGCCGCAGAGCGACCGGCTGGAAGCGCGCGTGGAGCGCTTCGCCGCGACCGCGCACGACTTCCGCGAACTGCGGCTGATCGCCGACATCCGCGGCGGGCGCACGGCGTTGTCCGGGGATCCGGCGGAGGAAGCCGTGCGGCTGCTGGGTGCGCAGGGCACGACGCCGGAGGAACGCCTGGGGTTCGAGGTCGAGACCGATCCGCGCGAGGTCTACGCCGCGGGCGTAGACGCGGTGATGCGGTGGCGGCACGAAGCCGAGCGGCCCGACCGGCCGCCGGCCGAGCGGGCGGCGGCGCAGGTCGTGGTGCGCAGTGCGGAGGGGGTGCTCGCGCTGTTCGCGTGAGCCTGCCCGGTTTCGTGACGCGACGTGGCCGGTTTTCGCCTGCCCGGGGAGTTGACGCTCGGCGGTCCTGGTCGCACCATAGAGCACTCTATGGTCCCGGCGAAGGGAGCCGCGATGGCTGTCGGCGAGCGTCCTGACTTCCGTCTCCTCGGGGACGTGCTCGCGCACTGGGCGCGGGAGCGCGGCGACGAGCCGGCGGTCACCTTCGGCGGCGTCACGCGCACCTGGGCGGAGTTCGACGAGCGCGTTCGGCGGCTCTCGGCGGCGCTGGCCGCTTCCGGGGTGGGCCGCGGCGATCGGGTGGCGTTCGTGGACAAGAACCACCCGGCCTGTCTCGAAGTGACGTTCGCGGCGGGCGGGCTGGGCGCGGCCAACGCGATCCCCAACTGGCGCCTGTCGCCCGACGAGCTCGTCTACGTGCTCAACGACTCCGGTGCGGAGGTCGTGTTCGCCGGTGCCGACCTGCTGCCCACGGTCGAGGCGATCCGCGACCGGCTGCCCGCTGTGCGGCGGATCGTCGTGGTGGGCGGGGAGGACGACGAGTTCGAGGCGTTCGCCGCGAACTGCGATCCGTCCGCTGTGGACTCCGGGCTGGTCGCAGAGGGCGACGGGGTGCTGGTGATGTACACCAGCGGTACCACGGGGTTCCCGAAGGGCGCGGTGCTCACGCACCGGAGCGTGCTCACGCACGGGACGGCCGTGGGCAAGGCGTTCCCGATGGACCCGGGGGACAAGAACCTGGTCGCGATGCCGCTGTTCCACGTCGGCGGTACCTGTTACGCCATCGTGGGTTTCCTCACCGGCTTGCCCACGATCATGACGCGCGAGCCGGACGCGAAGTCGCTGTTCGGTGCGCTCGCCGCGGGCGCGACCCACGCGTTCCTGGTGCCGGCGGTGGTCGGCGCGATCGTGCAGGCGGGGGAGCAGGCGATCGCGGCGCTCTCCCGGCTGAAGTACCTCGGCTACGGCGCTTCGCCGATGCCGTTACCCCTGCTGCGCACGGCGCTGGCGGCCTGGCCGGACATGCGGTTCGTGCAGGTCTACGGCATGACCGAGCTCTCGGGTGCGGTGACCACTTTGGACAACGACGCCCACCGCGACACCTCGCGTCCCGAGCGGCTCGCGTCCGCGGGCCGCCCCGTGTCCGGTGTGGAGGTTCGCATCGTGGATCCGGCGACGTCGGAGGACGCGGAATCGGGAGAGGTCTGGATCCGCACGGACCAGCGGATGTCAGGTTATCTCGGGAAACCGGAGGCGACCGCGGAGACCGTCGTGGACGGCTGGGTGCGCACCGGCGACATCGGCCGCCTCGACGACGGCGGGTTCCTGTTCCTCGAGGACCGGGTGAAGGACATGATCATCACCGGTGGTGAGAACGTGTACTCGCCCGAGGTGGAGCGCGTGGTCGCGGAGTTTCCCGGCGTCGCGGACGTCGCCGTGATCGGCGTGCCGGACGAGCGGTGGGGTGAGCAGGTGAAGGCCGTGGTCGCGCCGCTGCCGGACGAGGCCGTGGACGTGGACAAGCTCCTGGAGTTCTGCCGCGAGCGCCTGGCGCACTTCAAATGCCCGTCCAGTGTGGACGTTCTCGAAGCCTTGCCGCGCAACGCGACCGGCAAGATCCTCAAGCGCACGCTGCGGGAGCCGTACTGGCGGGACCGGGATCGCAACGTCTGATGCCCGCGGTCACCAGGGAGCAGTACTTCGAGGCGGCGTTGGGCGTGCTGTCGGCCGATGGCTTCGCGGGCCTGAACGTCGGCCGCCTGTGCCGCGAGCTGGGTGTGACGAGCGGTTCGTTCTACCACCACTTCGGCGGCTGGGCGGCGTTCGTCGACGAGCTGCTGGCGTTCTGGGAGAACCGCCAGGTCCTGATCCTTGCCGCGGGCGATTTCGGCACGGCGGGCCCGGCCGCCGACTTCGCCGCCCTGATGGATCTGACGCTCGGGCTGCACCACAAGGCCGAAGCGGCGATCCGCGCGTGGTCGGTGAACGACGAAACGGTGCGAGCTGCCCAGAAACGCGTCGACCACGCGCGGTTGCGGACCGTCGGGCGCGCCGTGAAGGGCATCGTGAGTGACGCGGTTCCGGCGCGCACGCTGACCGCACTGGGCCTGGCGATGCTCGTCGGCCACCAGCAGCTCGCGGCGGCGGGGGAGGACACGGACTTGCCGGCGTTGATCGCGGAGTACACCTGGCTGGTGCACTCGCGCGCTAGGCGTTGCCGAGGACCCGCTTGATCGCGATCTCGAGCACGACCCGCTTCGGGTTGGGCCGGGGCTGGCGATAGCGCTGCGCATAGCGGTTTTCGGCGTCGCGCACGGATTCCTCGTCGTCGCGCAGGATCATGCGGCCCTCCAAAGTAGACCAGCGCGGACCGTCCACCTGGCACACGGCCGCGGCCACGCCGTCACCGGTGCCGTTTCGGGTCACGCGCGCCTTGTGCGAATCGGCGAACGTGATGACCCGCGCGACGCCCGCCTCGAAGTCGACGGTCACCCCGACCGCGACGACGTGCGGCGTCCCATCGGCGCGGACGGTGGTCAGCGAGGCGAGGCGCCGCTCGGTCCAGAAGGCGCGGAACTCGTCGCCGCGCGCGGTCAGGTCGATCTCCATACCCCGCACGCTAGCTCGCGGTGCGGCGCATCCCGCGCCACGGGGTGGGTGAACTGCCCGTTTGAAGGTTCTGGGTGGTCTTCGCCCCTGTTCTCGGGAGAGGTTTCAACCGAGCGTTCAACGATACGATTGAAGCTCATGAACCAGCAGATCCGCGATTTCGTCCCACCGTCGGCCGAGCTCGTCGCCCTGGGTGAGCCGACTCACTCCGAACCGGCCTTCCAGTGGGCCCGCAACGCCGTCTTCGCCCAGCTCGTCGCCGCCGGTTTTCGCTCCATCGTCCTCTAAACCGACCGCGTGGCCGCCATGAAGGTGAACGACTACGTCCTGGGCCGCGGCGGCGCCCTCGACGACCTGCTGGCCACCGGGTTCACCCACACCTTCGGCTCCCTGGCGGGCAACCGCGCCCTGGTCGAGTGGCTGCGCGATCACAACGCCGCGGCCTGCCCCGCCGACCGGGTGCACTTCCACGGCTTCGACCTGCCCACCGAGATGACCAGCGCCCCCAACCCCCGCCCGTACCTGGAACACACTCGCGACTACCTCGCCCTCGACTGGGACATCGCGGCGCTGGCGGGCCCGGACGACGACTGGTCCCGCGAGGAGGCCGTCCTGGACCCCGCGTGCTCCCCAGGCGCCACCCCCGCGTCCGACCGCCTTCGCGCGCTGGCCGACGACCTGCTTTCGCTCCTGTACGTCCGCGCGCCTGCGCTGATCACCGCCACTTCGCGCGAGTCGTGGTTCCGCGCGCACACCCACTGCACCGCCGCCCTCGGCCTGCTCCGCTACCACCGCACCGCCGCTACCGCCGCGGACCTCCGCACGCGCATCTCCCTCCTCTCCGCCGTCCGCGACGCCCAGATGGCCCGGAACCTCCTGGACATCCGCCACCGCGAATCCACCCGCGGCGCCACCTTGGTCTCCGCCCACAACCTCCACCTGCAACGCCCCCTGTGCACCTGGTCCTCCCCGCTGACCAAGCTGGACTGGCCCAGCGCCGGCTCGATCCTCACGGCGGTTTCGCGGGACTACTTCTTCATCCCCTCCACCACCGACGCCCTCGAACTCCCGACCCCACCGCCTACGACTTCCTGGCACCTTGTCTCCCCGAAGCTCCTCCGCGCGGCCCCACCCCGCCCGACCCCCCACCCCGACCGCGGCTACTTCCCCCTGGCCCAAGCAACAATCGACACGGCCGACGCGATACTCCAGATCACGGACACCACCAAGACGACGAACGACCTGAAGGACACCTGACCCTTGGTCACCCTCACCACCTCAACCGGCGTCAGAATTGGAAACCCGACCGCGAACACCTTTGCGGCCCTGCTGGAATCCCTGCCCCGCGGCGCCCTCGCGATCCTCCACTGCGCCCACGACAACGAATTCTGGCAAGTCTGGTACCGCCCCAACGGCATCTACCAACGCGAGTACCGCGCCGGCACCCCCTCCGAGCACTATCAAACACTCACTGTTTCCAGGGGAAAGGTCACCACCGCATTCCTCGGCTGGCTGAAAGGTGACGGCCAATGGAAAGCCGCTTTCACCTGGACCAACATCGGCCACTGGTTCAAGGACGACGAAGACTGAGTCGGCACGGTGCTTCGTTGGACTGCTAAACCCCTGCGGGACGGCAATGGTTCCCCCTCGGGTGAACGAGGAAACCGTCGGCATCGTTTGCGGCCCTGTTGAATACTCGACCGCGGCGCTCCGCGACGGAATCACACGCCTTGTCGCATCGCCAACAGCTTGCCGTGAAGACGAAACCCCGCAGCTAACCCACCTGCTCGCCGCACTGCTGCTGAAGACACGACCGCAACGCCTCGAACATGAGAGAACGACCCACTTCGTTGCATTGCCAACCAATAACCGGCTGCAACGAAAAAACGAAATAGTAATCACCCACACCTCCCCCCCCGGCCCCGATCCTCGGCCTCCTCTACGGTACTCACTTTGTGTCAAGGTACGCTTTCCAGCCTTGACACAATGACAGGATGTCGTTCCCATGGAATCTTTTCTCCCGTAGCGCGTTTTCCGTGTTGGTGAGGACGACGCTCGCCTTCCGCGAGAACAACCATTGCCTACGGCAAAAAGAGACTTCGCCTTCGGCGAAAAGCTCACGTGACGCTCCCCGAAGCCAAATTGTGACTACGGTTCGGGGCCTCTTGTCAAGGCGGGAAAGCGTACCTTGACAAGAGGCCCAGAACCGCGTTCTGGCTTCGTATCGGGGAGCAGGGCGGGGGTTGGTCGTTCTCGTTCGTCCGAGCATCGGTGACTTTTTGTAGATGGTGGTCGGTCGCGGGTGGCGGTGGCCTGGTTTGAAGAGAGGCCGTGGAGAGGTCGGGTCGGTGCGGACGGGTTGCGGTTGGGGAAGTGGCCGTCGGTCACCAAAGAGGGTGGTCGGGTTCGAGGAGCGGTCGCACGAGGTGGCCAGCTAGGTTGAATGGGCTGCGGTCGGGCGGATGGCGGTCGGTCACCGGTGAGGCCGGTCCGGATTCAACGGGCAGTCGCACAACATGGCCAGTCCGACTGAATCGGCCGCGGTGGCGGAGATGCCAGTCGGTCACCGGTGAGGGCGGTCGGGTTCGAGGAGCGGTGCACAAAGTGGCCAGCTCGATTGAATCGGCCGCGGGCCGGACAGATGGCAGTTGGTCAACCGGTGAGGGTGGTCGGGTTCGAGGAGTGGTCGCACGCGGTGGCCAGCCCGGTTATAGGCTGCGCTCGGGCGGATGGCAGCCGGTCACCGGTGAGGCTGGTCCGGTTCGACGAGCGGTCGCGCAAACGGTCAGACCGCAGAGGCCGACCACAGCCAGCCGAACGCCCACCGGCCCGTACCGAACTGGTCCAGTTCAAAGCCCGGGCCACCCGCCACCAGCACCACCCAACCCCCGCCATCCGGCCCAACCAGCGAAAACACCACGCAACTTCCCCTGCCCTCAGCCACACTGTCGGTATGCCACCGTAGCCCCGGACGTTCGACGAGCTCTGTCGTGCCCTCGATCGGGGCCGGCGGTTCAAGTACTTGCCCTTTTGGGTACACCGGCCGGACCCGGGTAACCGCATCGGGGCGGGGTGTCTGAGCCAGTGGTGGCCGGCGGCGTTCGAGCGGGAGGGAAGGATCTTCGCGACTGCCGAGCACTACATGATGTGGCGCAAAGCCGTCCTCTTCGGTGACGCTGCGGCGGCTGCGAAGATCCTCGCCGCGAAGCACCCCGGGCAGGCCAAGGCGTTCGGCCGGGAGGTGCGCGGGTTCGAGGCCGACGTGTGGAACGCGCACCGCTTCGAGATCGTCGTCGAGGGCAACGCGGCGAAGTTCGGGCAGAACGCCGGGCTCGGGCAGTACCTGGGCAACACCGGTGAACGCGTGCTCGTCGAGGCGAGTCCGGTGGACCGGGTGTGGGGGATCGGCCTCGCGCCCGACGATCGGCGCGTTGGTGAACCGCGAGCGTGGCGGGGGCTGAACCTCCTCGGCTTCGCGCTGATGGAGGTCCGTCGGGCGGTCGGCACGCGTGGGCGCAAACCCGCGGCCGAGTAGATCGCGTCCAGCACCGTCATCGTCTCGATCGCGTCCGCCGGAGAGGTCGGCACGGGGCCGTCGTGCAGCACTGCGTCCGCGAAGGTCTCCAGTTGGCACGCATACGACGGCCGTCGCGTGAAGCGGACGACTTCGCGGCTGCCGCCGGAGCGCCGGATCGACAACCGGTGGTAGAAGCTCGGCGAGATCGGGTTGACCGCCCGCAGCTCACCGCGGCTGCACTGCACCCGCGCGCTGATCCGCAGCACGTCCGAGGACCACAGCGAGCACCGCACCCGGCCCGTCGCGCCGGACGGGAACGCGAGTGACGCCGTCATCGCGCGGTCGACGCCGGGGGAGCGCAGCTTGGCGCGGGCGGACACCACCGCAGGCGTGGCGCCGCCCCGTAGGCGTGGCGCCGCCCAGTAGGCGGGCCAGGTGCACCGCGTAACAGCCGGCGTCCATGGTGGCGCCGCCGGCCAGGCGCAGGTCGCAGCGGATGTCCTTGAACCGGGGCAGCGGGAAGCACACCGCTGCCTCCACGTGCCGCACCTCGCCCAGTTCGCCGGACGCGAGGAGTTCTTCCATGCGCCGCGCGAACGGGTGGTAGCGGTAGTGGAACGCCTCCATCACCACGAGCCCCGACGCGTCCGCCGCGTCGGCGACGGCGCGGGCTTCGGAAGCGTTGGCGGTGAACGGTTTCTCGCACAGCACGTGCTTGCCCGCGGCCAGCGCGGCGAGCGTCCGGCGTCCGTGTAGGCCGTTGGGGGTGGGGTTGTCGACCGCGTCGATCGACGGGTCCGCCAGCAGCTCCTCGTAGGTCGAGTGCACCTGGGGGATGCGGTGCTTCGCCGCGAACGCGTGGGCGCACGACATCCCGAGCGGCGACGGCGGCGATGTCCACATCCGGGTTCTCCCGGGCCGGCCTCAGGAAGGCCGCGGGTGCGATCGCGGCGGCTCCGAGCACTCCCCTGCGCATGATCCGGCACACCAGCGGACCAGCGGACTTCAACTAGGCGTTGACCTCTTCAACAACGAGTTGTAGCGTTCCGCCCACCACGACGCCTTGGAGGTCCCCACATGCCGTCGCCGTCCCGTACCCGCGCCTGGCAGGCCGGCCTGCTCGCCGGCTCACTCGCTCTCGTCACCGCCGCCTGCGGAGGTGGTCCCGACGGCGCCGGCGGCTCGGCCGCCGCCGACCAGCCCGCGGCCTCGGCCATCCCGGACAACTCCGCGCTCATCTCCGCCGTGAAGCCGGACGCGCAGCTCACCGCCGCCCTGCCGCCCGCGGTCGCGCAGGCGAAGACGCTGCACCTCGCGTCGAACATCCAGTCGGCGCCCAACAACTTCTATTCGAGCGACGGCAAGACGCCCATCGGCTACGAGGTCGACCTCGCGAAGGCGATCGGTGCCAAGCTCGGCGTCACGGTGTCGTACCAGGACATGGCGTTCGGCTCACTGATCACGAGCCTGCAGTCCGGCCGGGTCGACCTGACCATGGCCGCGATGAACGACACGAAGGAGCGCCAGCAGCAGATCGACTTCGTCGACTACTTCTCCTCCGGCATCACGATCATGGTCCGCAAGGGCAACCCCGACGGCATCACGGGCCCGGACACGTTGTGCGGCAAGAACGTCGCCGTCGTCCAGGGCACGAGCCACCAGAAGTTCGCCGCCGCGCAGAGCACCAAGTGCACGCAGGCCGGCAAGCCCGCGATCACCGTCACGGCCACCGACTCCGACACGCAGAACCAGAACCAGCTGCGCACCGGCCGCGTCGCCGCGATCCTCAACGACCTGCCCAGCGCCGTCTACATCTCGCGCACAGCCGGCGACGGCAAGTTCTTCGAGGTCGTGCCCGGCCAGCCCATCGAGGGCGGCCCGTACGGGATCGGCTTCACCAAGACCAACACGAAGCTGCGCGACGCCGTGAAGCAGGCGCTGCAGGAACTCGTCGCCGACGGCACGTACGGCAAGATCCTGCAGGCCTGGGGCGTGGAGCAGGGCGCGGTCAAGGAGGCAGCCGTCAATGGCGGGAGCTGAGCCGCTGCCGATCGTCCGGCTCAGGCACTGGGGCCGCTGGATTGCGGCGGTGCTCATCATCGCCGTGCTCGTGCTGCTGGGGTTCGCGCTCGCGCAAGCCCAGATCGAGTGGGGTTCGGTGCCGGACTTCGTGTTCTACCGCGTGATGGCGGTCGGCCTGCTCAACACCGTGGTGCTCGCGGTGATCTCGCAGGCCGTCGCCATCGTGCTCGGCATCCTGATCGCGTTGCTGCGCCGCAGCGCCAACCCGGTGGCGAGGTGGTTCGCCGCCGCGTACATCTGGCTGTTCCGCGGGCTTCCGGTGCTGCTGCAGATCCTGATCTGGTACAACCTCGCGCTGATCTTCCCGACGATCTCGATCCCGCTGCCCTTCGGCGGCTACCTCGTCCACGAGCAGACGAACGTGCTGATCAGCGCGTTCACCGCCGCCCTGCTCGGCTTGGCGCTCAACGAAAGCGCGTACATGGCCGAGATCGTGCGCGCGGGCCTGAACAGCGTCGACGTCGGCCAGACCGAAGCCGCGAAGTCGATCGGCATGACGCCGGGCGCGACGCTGCGGCGGGTCGTGCTGCCGCAGGCGATGCGCGTGATCATCCCGCCGACCGGCAACGACTTCATCAACATGCTCAAGGGCACGTCGATGGCGTCGGTGATCGGCGTGACGGAGCTGATCCACGCGGCCAACAACATTTCGTCGAACAACCTGCTGGTGATGGAAACGCTGATCGCGGCGGCGATCTGGTACATGGTCGTGGTGACCGTGGCCGGCGTCGGCCAGCACTACCTGGAACGCGCGTTCGGGGCGGCCGACCGGGGCCCGGTGGCGCGCGCGGGCAAGGCGTTGCGCGGGATGCCGCTGGTGAGGAGTGCACGTGTCTGAACCTTTGCTGCGTGCGGTCGACGTCCGCAAGAGCTATGGGCACACCGAGGTGCTGAAGGGCATCGACCTGGAAGTCCACCGGGGCCAGGTGGTGTGCCTGCTCGGGCCGTCGGGGGCGGGCAAGAGCACCTTTCTCAGGTGCCTCAACCACCTGGAGACCATCGACGCCGGCCAGGTGTGGGTGGACGGCGAGCCGATCGGGTTCAAGCTGCGCGGCGGGAAGCTGTACGAGCTGCGCGAAAAGGACGTCGCCAGGCAGCGCCGGGACATCGGCATGGTGTTTCAGCGCTTCAACCTCTTCGGGCACCGGACGGTGCTCGAGAACGTGGTCGAAGGGCCCGTGCGCGTGCTCGGCACGAACGCGGAGCGGGCGCGCACGGAGGCACTGGACCTGCTGGACCGCGTCGGGCTCGCGCACCGCGCCGACGCGTACCCGGCGCAGCTTTCGGGTGGTCAGCAACAGCGTGTCGCGATCGCGCGATCGCTGGCGATGAAGCCGAAGCTGATGCTGTTCGACGAGCCGACGTCGGCGCTCGACCCGGAGCTGGTGGGGGAGGTGCTCGCCGTGATGAGTACGTTGGCGCAGGAGGGGATGACGATGGTGGTCGTGACGCACGAAATGGCCTTCGCCGCCGAGGCGGCCGACGAGGTGGTGTTCCTCGCCGACGGCGCGGTGGTCGAAACCGGTCCGCCGGAGCGCGTGCTGAAGGCGCCGGAGCACGAGCGCACCCGCCAGTTCCTCGCGCGGGTCCTCTCGTGACGCGGATCTCGCCCCGGTACCTGCTGCAGTTCGACGAGCCCGCCGGCTACCTGGACTTCGCGCGTTTCGGCCCGCCCTCGCACGCGGTGCTCGACACCACGGCGAGCCTGCTCGAGGCGACGACGAAGGCCGGCCCGTCCACTGTGGACGAGCTGATGCGCCAGGAGACGCGCGCGAAGGCGGCCGCCGCGCGGCTGTGCGGCAGCGACACCGACCACACGGTGCTGCTGCCGCACACGAGCCTGGGCCTGTTCCAGGCGGCGTTCAACAGCACCGGTGAGGTCCTCGTGTCGGCGGCGGAATTCCCGGCGAACACGTATCCGTGGGCCCGGGCCGAGCAGGCCGGGCGGGTGCACGTTCGGCGGTTGCCCAGCGGGTACGTGACGGCTTCTCGCGTCGCGGAGGCGCTGACGCCGGAGACGACGGTGGTGTCGGTGAGCGCCGTCGATTTCCGCACGGGCTACCGCGCGGACCTCGCCGCGCTGCGTGAAGCGGTGGGCGACCGGCTGCTGGTCGTCGACGCCATCCAGGGTTTCGGCGTGGTCGAGGAGCCGTGGGAGGTCGCGGACGTGCTCGTGGCCGGTGGCCAGAAGTGGCTGCGCGCGGGCTGGGGCACGGGGTTCGCCGTGTTGTCCGACCGCGCGCTGGAGCGGCTGGAGCCGATCCTGTCCGGCTGGACGGGCGCGCGCGACCCCGGCCTCTTCGACGACGAGATCCACCCCGCCGACGCGACCGCCGCGGGCTGGTCGATCTCGAACCTGAGCCCGGTCACGTCGGGTGCCTTCGCGGCGGCACTGGAACTCGTGGAGGAAGCGGGCGTCGCGGCGATCGCGGGCCGGATCGCGGAACGCGTGGGCGCGCTGGAAGAAGTGCTGCTGTCGCTGGGCGCTTCGATCGTGTCCGCGACTGAACGGCGCGCGGGCATCCTGGCGTTCACCCTGCCCGGCCACCCGGCGGAGCAGGTCGGCGCGGCGTTGTCCGCGGCCGGCATCGCGGCGACGGTCCGCCCGGAGCACGTGCGGCTCTCCCCGCACGCATCCACGGCCGTCTCCGCGGCCGACGCGCTTCGGTCCGCTTTGGACGATCTGCTGCGGCCGCGCAGGTTCGTCGTCGTCCCCCCGGCCGCCGCCGGCGCGGCGACGCACGCGTTGCTGACCTCGCTGATCCCCGCCGTCGACGGCCTGGCCGCCATGCTGGGCCCCGGCAACGAGGTGCTGCTGCACGACCTGTCGCGCCTGCCCGACTCCATCGTCGCCATCGCGGGCGACGTCACCGGCCGGACGGTCGGCGGCCCCATGACGGACCTGCTGCTGGGCCTCGTCCGTCGCGGCACCACGCAGGACCTCACGAACTACCAGACCCACGGCCCGGACGGCCGCCCGATCCGCTCGTCCACCCTCTTCCTGCGCGACGCGGACGGCGCCGCCGTCGGCTGCCTGTGCGTGAACAGCGAGACATCCGCGGACGGCGCCGCCGCGCTTGCGCGCGCGGAAACGTTCCCCCCGGACGTCGACAGCCTGCAGCGCTTCCTCGTCGACCGCGCGATCGGCAAGGCGGGGATCCCGGTGGAGCTCATGAAGAAGCGCCACAAGGCCGCCGTGGTCCGCGAACTCGACGAAGCGGGCTTTTTCCTGATCAAAGACGCGGTGGACCACCTGGCGACGCACCTGGACGTCACGAGGTACACGATCTACAACTACCTCAACGAGATCCGCGCGTGAGAGAAGCGAGGAGGGCTGCGGCGGAACGGCTGGTTACGCCGCCGCAGCCCCGGCTTCGCTCAGCAGCCGAGGAAGCCCGTCGCTCAAGGCCTTGAGAAGGCGCTGCTTCACCTTGCCGGTCAACGATTCAGCAAGGGATCAACGCAGCAGGTCATTCTTGAATCCGGTGAGCACTCCGAACCACGTCCGCGGCTGCAAGAGGTTCCACACACTCTTGACCGCCGTCTTCACCACGACCTCTTCGAGCGGCAGCCGGCGATGTTGCTCACGCGACTGCAGGATGACCTTGGTGACCCGGTTTCGGCAACGGTCCACGGTATGCCTGTTCGATGTTCTTCAGAACGACGTCGGTCAGCGCGTTGCCGAGCCGTTCGGTGGCCTCGACTGTGCTGTTGGGCTGCGGGCCTGACGAGTGCTCTCGGTTGTTGCCGGGGTGTAGCGCGGACCGGGAACCGCAACACCAACGGCACAACGCGCCGAAACGAAAGCGCCGGCGGTGATCACTGCCGAGGCTTCGCGATCCGCACGTGAGAGAGGCGGGGTTCCGAAGGTCACCGGGGACCCCGCCCTGCGCTCACTCCAGGAACGCCTCCACCGCATCGGCGGCCACTTCGATCCCGCCGTGTGCGCGGATTTCGGCCTTCAGCGCGGCCAGCCGTGCGGCCACGTCCGCCGAGGCGGCGACCTCGTCCACCAGCCTGCGCAGGGACGCGGGAGTGACGTCCGCGGCCGGGAGGTGGCGGCCGACGCCGAGGGATTCCAGCTGGGCGGCGTTGCCGAACTGGTCGGCGGCCTGCGGGATGGGGACCGCGGGCACGCCGTACCACAGGGATTCCGTGCAGCTGCCCATCCCGGTGTGGGTGACGAACGCCGAGGCGGCCTCGAGAACCGCCAGCTGGGGCACGCGTTCGTGCACTTCGAACGACGACGGTAGCGGGCCCAGGTCCGCCGGTGACACGGAGGAACCCAGCGACAGCACCACGTGCCACCCGGAATCCGCGAAAGCGGAGAGGCACGCCCGGTACACGGGCAGCTGGTCGGTGAACGCCGTGCCGAACGAGACCAGCAGCACGGGTTTCCCGTCGGACGGCGGGGTCCAGCTGCGGTCGGCCAGGCGGTCGGGAGACAGGCACGGCCCGACGAACTGCACGTGTGAACCGACGCGGTCCCCGTGCGGCTGCATTGCGCGCGGGATCAGGGACAGCACGCGCGGCGGGTGGCCCAGCCACGTCCACGCGTCCTCGTCGACGCCGTTCTGCAGCAGCCACTCGCCGAGAGTCCGCGCGTAGTCCACACCGGACGGAGAGGTCTTGATCGGGTCCATGACCTCGGCCATGTCCTCGTCGTAGCCCTCCCACGCGACCAACGTCGGCGAGAGCTGTACGGCGGGCACGCCGTACCGCGAAGCCAGCAGCGGTGCGCCGAGCCCGCCGATGTCGTAGAGCACCAGGTCCGGCCGGTCGTCGTCGAACGCCTTCAGCAGCAGCGGGTGCACGGCGATCGCCTCGTCGAGGAAGACGCGCATGGCGTCGGCCGGGTCGTCGGGCCAGATGCCGGCCTCGCCGAGGGGCAGGATCGTCGGGTGGGTGACCACGTCGGCACCCGTCGGCTCGACCAGCGACGCCAGGGGCGAACCGACGACGTAGCTCACGCGGTGGCCGCGGCGCACGAGTTCGGCGATGACACCCAGGGACGGGTAGATGTGGCTCGGCGCGGTGGCGCCGACCATCACGATGTGTTCGCGCAAGGTGGTGGGTCCTTTCCGGACTGCAGGAAGGGCCCGGCGCGCAAGGGGACGGCCGCGCACGTGCGCGGCGGTGAAGAGTCACGCCGGGTCAGAGCCGCCGAATGCGCGGGAAGATCGTCATGCGGGCCACCGTAGCGGCCCGCGTGGGCGACGACCAACCCGATTTCCGGCTCGAACGTCCACCTTTAGTAGGGACTATCGGGCCGCGACGGGCGAAGTGCCGCTCAGCGGGCACGAAGGGGTCTAGGGTCTGGCGGGCCCCCGACCGACTCGAACCCGACAGGGAAGGAACACCTGTGAGACGTGCTGTCTTCGCGGCGGTCGCCGCCGCGACGCTGGCCTCGCTGGTCGCCGCGCCCGCCGCCGGCGCGGCGCCCGCCGCTCCGGCCCCCGCGGCCTACACCCCGCCGCCCGTGGCGTGGGGACCGTGCGACAACGCCGGCCTCCAGGCAGCCGGCGCCCAGTGCGGTTTCGTCACCGTGCCGCTGGACTACCAGAACCCCGGCGGCGCCAAGGCACAGCTCGCCGTGAGCCGCATCAAGCACAAGACGCCGGACTCGCAGTACCAGGGCGTCATGCTCACCAACCCCGGCGGCCCCGGCGGTTCGGGGCTCACGCTCGCGCGTGTCGGCGGCAACGTCCCGAACCACGCGGGCGACGCGTACGACTGGATCGGCTTCGACCCGCGCGGCGTCGGCTCCAGCAAGCCCGCGCTGTCCTGCGACAACGGCTACACGAGCTTCGACCGGCCCTCCTACGTGCCGCTCACGCCGCAGCTGGAGAAGACCTGGCTCGACCGCGCCAAGAACTACGCCGCGGACTGCGCCAAGAAGAACCCGAAGGCGCTGCTCGACAACCTGAAGACCACCGACACGGTGCGCGACATGGACTCGATCCGTGCCGCGCTGGGTGCCGAGCAGATCAACTTCTACGGTTACTCGTACGGCACCTACCTCGGCCAGGTCTACGGCACGATGTTCCCGCAGCGCGTGCGCCGCATGGTGCTGGACTCGACCGTCGACCCGCGCAACGTGTGGTACCAGGCGAACCTGAACCAGGACGTGGCGTTCGACCGCAACATCAACATCTGGTTCGGCTGGCTCGCCAAGTACGACAGCACGTACCACCTGGGCAAGACGCAGGCCGCGGTGAAGGCGACCGTGGACCGCGAGTTGGTCAAGCTCTCGCTCAAGCCCGCCGGCGGCCAGATCGGCCCGGACGAGCTCACCGACGTCATCCAGCAGGCCTCGTACTACCAGCTGACCTGGCTCGGCGTCGCCGACGCGCTGTCGGCCCTCGTGACCAAGGG
This sequence comes from Amycolatopsis sp. FDAARGOS 1241, assembly GCF_016889705.1. Classification (NCBI taxonomy): domain Bacteria; kingdom Bacillati; phylum Actinomycetota; class Actinomycetes; order Pseudonocardiales; family Pseudonocardiaceae; genus Amycolatopsis; species Amycolatopsis sp. FDAARGOS 1241. The sequence continues at coordinate 7,492,489 of NZ_CP069526.1, read as the reverse complement.
CGACCCGTCGCAGGTCAAGGCCCTGTTCGAGTCCGACAGCGACAACGGCTACGCCGTGTACCTCGGCGTGCAGTGCACCGACGTGCAGTGGCCGACGAACTGGAACCAGTGGCGCGTCGACAACTGGAAGACGTTCCTCAAGGCGCCGTACTTCACCTGGCAGAACGCCTGGTTCAACGCGCCCTGCGTGTTCTGGCCCGCGAAGGCCGGCAAGCCGGTGCAGGTCGACGGCAAGGGCGTGAAGAGCGTGCTGATGATCGACGAGACGCTGGACGCGGCCACGCCGTACGAAGGCAGCCTCGAGGTCCGTAGCCGCTTCCCGGGTGCGTCGCTGATCGCGGAGCCGGGTGGTACCAGCCACGCCATCACCCCGCGCGGCAACGCGTGCGTCGACACCAAGATCGCGGACTACCTGGCGACCGGCGCCCTGCCGGCCCGCAAGCCGGGCCGCACGGCGGACGTCGAGTGCGCCCCGCTGCCCCAGCCGCAGCCGGCGCCGTCCGCGCCGGCCGCCCAGGAGCAGGCGAAGGCGCGGTCGCTGCCGCTGGTGGGTCACCTCTGACCTGCTGAAACAGCACGGCCAAGCGCCGGGTGGGGACTTTCCCCACCCGGCGCTTCGCCGTCTGCGGGGCCTTGATCAATCGGCTTCGCCGCACATAGGGCTTTCCTTCGCAGCGAAGTTTGTGTTACAAAGTTCGCCTGGAGGTTTGCGATGCAAAGTCGACGGGGGACGAGATGAGCGAGGCGTTCAGCCTGCGGGGACTGACCAAGCGGTTCGGTCCCGTGCTCGCGGTCGACGGGTTGTCACTGGAGGTCGAACGGAGCGAAGTGGTGGCACTGCTGGGCCCGAACGGGGCCGGCAAGTCGACCACGGTCGACATGCTGCTGGGGCTGACGAAGCCCGACGAGGGGGACGTGCGGGTGTTCGGTGGCGAGCCGCGCGCGGCCGTCGACGCCGGGCGCCTGGCGGCGATGGTGCAGAACGGGTTCCTGCTGCGCGACGTTACGCCGGCGGAGCTGGTGGCGCTGATGCGGTCGATGTACCGCAACCCGCTGCCCGCCGGGGAAGTCGTCGAACGGGCGGGCATCGGCGAGTTCGCCCATCGCCGATGCGGCAAGCTGTCCGGCGGCCAGCTGCAGCGCGTGCGATACGCACTGGCGCTCGCCGGCGACCCCGAACTGCTGGTGCTCGACGAGCCGACCGCCGCGATGGACGTGGACGGGCGCCGGTCCTTCTGGGCGTCGATGCACGAGTTCAGCGCGTCCGGGCGCACGGTGCTGTTCGCGACGCACTACCTCGCCGAGGCTGAGGACTACGCCGACCGCGTCGTCCTCATGCGCCACGGCCGCGTGGTGGCCGACGGGACCGTTGCCGAGGTGCGCGCCGCCGTGTCCGGGCGGGTGCTGCGCGCCGTGGTGCCAGGGGCGAGCCAGGCCGCGCTGGCGGATCTCGCCGGCGTCACCACGGCGCGCATCCAGGGCGCGCGGGCCGAGCTCGCGTGCGCGGACTCCGACCTGGCGATCCGCGCGCTGCTCACGACGTTCCCCGAAGCCAGTGACATCGAGATCACGGCCGTCGGGCTCGAAGAAGCGTTCCTCGCCTTGACCTCCGACACCTCCGACACCGCCGACACCGCCGACACTGCCGACGCCCCGGACACCACCGGCGGACCGGAAGGAGCTCTGCGATGAACCTCGTCTACCTGCGCCTGGAGATCCTGCGCATCGTGCGCAGTCCGCAGTTCGCGTTGTTCACGATCGCCGTGCCGCTGGGCATGTTCCTGCTCTTCGGCGGCTTGTTCGGCGACTACGTCGGGCCCGACGGTGTCCGGGCGAGCACCACGACGATGATCAACACGGGTGCGTACGGCGCCATGAGCGGTGCACTGTTCACCGGCACACGCGTGGCGACCGAACGCACCGACGGCTGGCAGCGCCAGCTGCGCCTCACGCCGATGCGCGGCCCGGACTACCTGTTCGTCAAGCTCGCGTCCGCGATGGCGATGGCGCTGCCTGTGCTGGTCGTGGTCTTCGTGGCCGGCGCGCTGCGCGGCGTCGACCTCACCGGTGGGCAGTGGCTGCTGACGGCGCTGGCCGTGTGGCTGGCCGCGTTGCCCTTCGCGGTGCTCGGGCTGATGCTGGGGCTGTTCGGCAAGGGCGACACCGTCGGCGCGATGACCGGGGGCGCTGATGCTGCCGCTGGGCGTGTTCGGCGGGTTGTGGATGCCGCTGTCGATCATGCCGACGTGGATGACGACGGTCGCGCACTTCGTCCCGACGTACTGGCTCGGCCGCGTCGGCGCGATGCCGGTGACGCACTCCGGCGGGCTCGGGCTCGCCGTCGGCGTACTGGCCGCGTGGCTGGTCGTGCCCGCGCTCGTGGTGGTGCGGCGGTTCCGGTTGGACACGGCGAAGGTCGTGTGACTTGTTGCCAATCCGACCAAAAGCAGGCGGGCACCCAACGGGACGTTACCGTGTCTGGCGACCGTTCCCGCCGTGACTGTGGTCGGATCGGTAACGAGCAGCACAGTAGCTTCCGTGCTGCATAGGGGTCAGCACGGTGGGAGGGCGAAGCAAGGTGGAAGACGACGAAGAGCAGCCGATGACGGCGGCCGAGTCGCTGAACCTCATCGCCCGGCAGAACGAGCGGACGCGGCGGGAGCTGGGGGCCGGCCCGGCGCGCCTGCTCGGGGTATGGGCCCTCGCGTGGCTGGTCGGCTGGGCTCTGGTGTTCCTGTCCGATCCCAGCCACGCGAGGCCGCTCATGCCGGGGTGGCTCTCGGGGGTGGTGGTCGCAGTGCTGTTCGTGTCGGCGATCGCGTACTCCATCTACTACGGCAGCCGCATCAACCGCGGCATCCGCGGCCCGTCGCGGCGCATCGGCGCGATGTACGGCTGGAGCTGGATGATCTCGTTCGCCGCGCTGTGCCTGATCAACATCAGCGTGATGAACGCCGGCGTGCTCGACCCGCACACGATCTCCTTGCTGTGGTCGGGCACCTCCCTCCTGCTCACGGGGGTGCTGTACCTCGCGGGCGGCATGCTGTGGCAGGACAAGCTCCAGTACGGCTTCGGCGTGTGGATCATCGTGTCCGGCGGCGCGAGCGTGCTCGTGGGCGTGCCGGGCAACTTCCTCGTGCTGTGCCTGGCCGGCGGTGGCGGCTTCCTCGTGGCTTCGCTCGTGTACTTCGTCCGGGAGCGGCGCCGCGGGCCGACGCGGGCGGCCGAGCGGTGACCGAGGCCAGCCTGCCGGAACTCGACCCGGTGATCCACGCCCAGGCCCGCTTGCGCGTCACGGTCGCGCTCGCCGGGCTGCACCGGGGCGACCAGATCACCTTCCCGCGGCTGCAGCAACTGCTCGACATGACGGCCGGCAACCTCTCCACGCACCTGCGCAAGCTCGAGGACGCCGGGTACGTCGAGATCACGAAAGCCTACGAGCACCGCACCCCCGTCACGCTCGTGCGCCTGACCGCCAAGGGCCGCGCCGCGTTCGAGGCCTACACCGAGGCGCTGCACCGGCTCCTGGACGCCACCGGCGGGAGCTGACGTGACCCGCTGGGTCGTCCACCTCGACCTGGACGCCTTCTACGCCTCGGTGGAGCAGCTCACGCGGCCGACGCTGCGGGGTCGCCCGGTGGTCGTCGGCGGCACAGGCCCGCGCGGGGTCGTGGCCGGGGCCAGCTACGAATCCCGCGAGTACGGCGCGCGCTCGGCGATGCCGATGTCGCAGGCGCGGCGGCTGCTCCCGCCCGGTGCGGTGGTCCTGCCGCCGCGGTTCCGGCTCTACGAAGTGCTGAGCAAGCAGGTCTTCGACGTCGTCTCTGAGGTCGCGCCCGTGCTGGAGCGCATCTCGCTCGACGAAGCGTTCGCCGAACCGCCGTCGCTGGCCGGGGCTTCCGTCGAGGAGGTGACGCGGTTCGCCGAGGACCTGCGGGCGCGCATCCGCGCGGAAACCGGCCTCACGGCGTCGATCGGCGCGGGCACGGGCAAGCAGATCGCGAAGATCGGCTCCGACCGGGCGAAACCCGACGGCTTGCTCGTGGTGCCACCGGGCACGGAGCGGGGATTCCTCGCGCCCCTGCCGGTGCGGGCGTTGTGGGGCATCGGGCCGGTTGCGGAGGCGAAGCTGCGCACGATCGGCGTGCTCACGCTGGGGGAGCTGGCCGCGCTGTCGGAGGCCGACGCCGTGGCGACGCTTGGGGGCGTGGTGGGCCGTGAACTGCGCAAGCTCGCGGGCGGCACCGACGATCGCGCCGTCGCCGAACGCGGCGAGGCCAAGCAGGTCAGCGCGGAGACGACGTTCGACACCGACATCGTCGACTTGCCGACGTTGCGCGCGGAGGTCCGCAAGATCGCCGCGGGCGCCCACGCGCGGCTCGTCAAGGCCGGGCGGGTTGCCCGCACGGTCGTGATCAAGCTGCGGCACACGGACATGAGCACCGTGACGCGGTCGGAGACCACCGCGTCGCCCACCGACGACCTCGGCCAGCTCGCCGCCACCGCCGAACGGCTGCTGCTCGACCCCCGGGAGTTCGGCGGCGTGCGGCTGGCCGGGGTCGCGTTCAGCGGCCTTTCCGTGCCGCACCAGGACGCATTGTTCACCCTCACCGTGCCCGCGGCCGCGGAACCGGTGGTGGCGACCACGCCGTCGCCGGGCGGGTCGGCACCGGTGTCCTCGAGCGGCTGGCGCCAGGGCGACGACGTGGTCCACGCCGAGTTCGGCACGGGCTGGGTGCAGGGCGCGGGCCACGGCCGCGTCACCGTGCGGTTCGAGACCCGGTCCTCGGGCCCGGGGGTGGCGCGGACGTTCGAGCAGACCGACCCGGCGCTCACCCGCGGGGACCCGAAGGACTGCCTGAAGTAGCCGGCCGGGCCGCTCCTGGGCGGAACGGCCCGACCGCGGTCACTGCGCCGGCGGCAGCGCGCAGCCCGGCGTGAGGTCCGCGACCTGCTGACCCGCCAGCAGGAACGCGCCGACCCCGTACCCCGACGTGTCCGTCGCCGCGGCCGGCCCGGGTCCGTCCGTCTTGGGCTGGACGTAGCCGACGAGACCGTCGGCCGTCACGGCCTTGGTGGACAACGCCTGCCACGCCTTCTCGACCGCCGGCTTGAACCAGCGGCTGTCGAGGACACCCGCGTTCACGCCCCATGCGAGGCCGTAGGTGATGAGCGAGGTGCCGCTGCTTTCAGGGCCGCCGAAGGGGAGCAGCAGGTTGGCGTTCCAGAAGCCGTCGGGGCGCTGGAGCACGCTCAGCGTCGTCGCCATCTTCTTGAACACCCGCAGGTACTCGGGCCGCCGCGGGTCGTTCGCGGGCAGGACCTGCAGCACCTTCACGAGCGCGGCGAGCGCCCAGCCGTTTCCCTGCGACCAGTAGCCGATCGAGCGCGCGTCGGTGCGCCACAGGCCGGTGAACTCGTCGAAGAGGTTCTTTTCCGTGCTGTGGAAGAGCTTCTGCATCGCCTCCAGCGTGGGTTCGGACGAGTCCATGACGCCGATGCGGGCGAACGACGGCATCGCCATGTTCAGCGCGCCGACGTGGTCCCAGTAGGCCGTGTGCCCGGCCTGGACGCTCGCCACCTCGTCGGCCAGGCGCGAGCGCAGGTCCGCGAGGATCGGCGGGTCGGGGTGGAAGTAGGTGTAGAGGTCGAGGTACGCCTCGCCGGCTGCCTCGTCCTCGGCGCGGAACGGCTGACCGGGTGTGGCCGGCAGCAGGTAGTTGTTGGCCTGGCCCCACGGCAGGGTCGTGTGGTTGGACACGCCTGTGGTTCTGACGACGGCGAGGTTGCCCACGTGGAACGTCGCGTTCTGCGAGTCCGCCGGTGCCAGGTTCTCGCCGTGGGCCACCCAGTAGTCACCGGCCTTGACCATCAGGTCGGCCACCGAGCACTGCGCGGCGGGGGCCGCCGGCGCCGCGGCCGCGGTGGCCGCCGGTGCCAGCCCGCCGGCCGTCACCGCCGCCGCGAGCACGGCGAAGCCGCGGATTCCCGGGAAACGCATGGCTGCGTCCTCCTCAAAGGCTCAGGGCGGCGGGAGCCACCGCGATCGGTGGCCGGTCGATCACGGACTATGGTGTGGACCACTTGACGTGTCAAGGTGCCGGTCAGTGGTACGCCGCAACGGTTTCCAGCAGCCGCCGCGTCGCGCTCTCCGCACCGTCGGCGTTCTTCGCCAGCACGGTGGTGAGCACTCGCGAGTGCGCCACCAGCGTGCCTGCCGTCGGTTCCGGCGCCGCGCGCAGCGCGGCGACCACGGGCACCTGCAGCTGCGTGATCAGTGCGTTGCCCGCGGCCCGCACGAGTGCGGCGTGGAAGAGCGCGTCGGCTTCCGCGAACTCTGCGGTGTCTTCGCGTTCCACCGCGTCCGTCAGCAACCCGTACGCGGCGGCCAGCGCCGAGAGCTCGTCGCGGTTCCGGTGCTGCGCCGCGAGCCGGGCGGCCTGCGGCTCGACGAGGTGGCGCAGCTCGAGCAGATCGTGCAGCTGGCGCTGCCCGTCCGGCCCACCCACGCGCCAGCCGATCACGTCCGGGTCGATCGCGTCCCAGGCTTCCGGCGGCTGCGGCCACGTGCCGACCCGCGGCCGCGCCGCCACCAAGCCCTTCGACTGCAGCACCCGCAGGGCCTCCCGGACCACCGTCCGGGAGGCCGAGAAGCGGCGCCCGATGTCCTCCGGCACGATCGGCTCGCCGGCGGGCAGCGTGCCTTCGACGATCAGCCGGCCGAGCGCGTCGACGACGCGGGCGTGCAGGCCGGCTCCGTCCTCCCCCACGACAGAGCCCACGTCAGGCCGGGAGACCGACGCGGCGCTCCCCGCTGCGCAGCTGCTGCAGCACGACGGCGACCACGAGCAGCGCACCGTGGGCCACGTTCTGCCAGAACTGGTTGATGCCCAGGCCCGACATGCCGTTGTCGAGCACGCCGAGGATGAACACCGCGAGCACCGTGGAGACGATGGATCCCTTGCCGCCCTTGAGCATCGTGCCGCCGAGCGCCGCGCCCGTCACGGCCTGCAGCTCGAGGCCTTCGGAGCCGGACGTCGGCTGGCCGGAGCCGGTGCGCGCGGTGATCAGCACCCCCGCGATGGCCGCGACCACACCGACGAGCGCGTACACGCCGATGATGTAGCGGTTGATGTTGATGCCTGCCAGGCGCGCGGCCGTGTCGTTGCCGCCGATGGCGAACACGTTGCGGCCGATGTCGGTGTACTTCAGCAGGAAGTGCAGCACCGCCGCGACGATCAGGAACACCCACACCAGCGTCGGCAGGCCGAGCACGCTGCCCTTGGCCAGGAAGATGAACAGGTCGTCGGCGCCCGTGTAGCCCTGCGCCTTGCCATCCGATACGACCTGCGCGATGCCCTTGTACGTCGCGAGGGTCGCCAGCGTCGCGACGACCGGGTTCACGCGGCCGAAGATGATGATCAGGCCGTTGACGAGCCCGCACGCGATGCCGGTGCCGACGGCGGCCAGGATGCCGACGATCGAGCTGCCGGTGGACGTGAACGCCATCGCCGAGATCACCGACGCGAGGCCGGCCATCGAACCGACGGAGATGTCGAGCGCGCCGAGGATGATCACCAGCGTCTGCACGAGCGACAGCAGGCCCATGATGGTGATCGCGCTGCCGATCAGCAGCAGGTTGTTGGTGCGCAGGAAGTTGTCGTTGAGCGTCGAGAGCAGCACGACGAGCACCACGAGCGTGATGATCAAGCTGCTGTTCTGCACGCCGATGCCGCCCAGCACCTTGCGCGCGGTCGACACGCGGTGCGGATCGGGGTGGTCGGTCGGCTGCTCCTGCGCGGAGCTGGGCCGGGTCGGGGTGCTCACGCCCCCACCTCCTGGATGTCTTCGGCGGCCGGCTCCGTCGCCGGGATGGCCAGGGTCAGTACGGCTTCTTCGGTGGCTTCGTCGCGGCCCACTTCGCCCGCGACGTGCCCGGCGCGCATCACGACGATGCGGTCGGCCAGCGCGAGCACCTCGGGCAGGTCGGACGAGATCACGAGCAGGGCGATGCCTTCTTCGGCGAGACCGTCGATGATCCGGTAGATCTCAGCCTTCGCACCGACGTCGACGCCGCGCGTGGGCTCGTCGAGGATCAGCAGCCGCGGGCGGCGGGCGAGCCAGCGCGCGAGCACGGCCTTCTGCTGGTTGCCACCCGAGAGCTTGCGCACCTCCTGCTCCATCGACGGCGTGCGCACACGCAGCTCGCGCACGTACTCCGCCACGAGTTCGCGCTCCTTCGCGCGCCGGATCACGCGGAAGCGGCGCAGGCGGTCGAGCACGGCGATGGACACGTTGTCGCGCACGGATCGCTGCATCAGCAACGCGTCGGTCTTGCGTTCCTCGGGTGCGAACCCGATGCCCGCCTTCACCGCGTCGCCGGGGTTGTGGGCTTTGAAGCGCTTCCCGCCCAGTTCCACGGTTCCGGAGCGCACGGGTAGGTCGCCGACGATCGCGCGCGCCAGCTCCGATCGGCCGGCGCCGACGAGCCCGGCGAGGCACACGACCTCACCGGCGCGGACCTCGAACGAGATGTCGGTGACGTCGTCGGTGGTCAAGCCCTCCAGCCGCAGCACGACCTCGCCGGTCTCGGCCGTCTCGCGTCGTTCGAGCGCCGACAGGTCGCGCCCGATCATCATGCGCACCAACTGGTTCTCGTCGGTGCCGGCGGCCTGCTCGACGCCGATGAGCTTGCCGTCGCGCAGCACGGCGACGCGGTCGGCGAGCTGGAAGATCTCCTTCATGCGGTGCGACACGTAGACCACGGCCACGCCGGAGTCGCGCAGCCGGCGGATGAGCCGGAACAGCGCCTCGACCTCGTGCTCGGACAGCGACGACGTCGGCTCGTCGAACGCGATCACGCGCGGCGGCGTGGCCGCGGTGAGCACGCGCAGGATCTCGACGAGCTGGCGTTGTGCGGCCGACAGCTTGCTGCCGAGCGTGGCCGGGTCGAGCACGCCTTCGAACCCGTACTCGACGAGGGCGTCGTGCGTGCGCTGGTTGAGCGTGCGGCGGCTGAACACGCGGGCGCGCGCGGGCAGTTCGCCCACGAACACGTTCTCCGCCACGGAAACGTGCGGGATGATCTCCGGTTCCTGGTAGATCACGCGCACGCCGGCGGCCATCGCGGCGCGCGGGTTGTCGAACACCACGGGCTCGCCGTCGAGGCGCAGCGTGCCCTCGCTGGGCTCGTGGTCGCCCGAGAGCACGCGCAGCAGGGTCGACTTGCCGGCGCCGTTCTCGCCCATGAGCGCGAGGACTTCGCCGGAGTGGAACTCCAGCGTCACGTCGTCGAGCGCGGTGACGCCGGAGAAGCGCTTGCCGATGCCCTCGGCGATCAGCGCCGTGGAACTGGCCATGGTGAGCCTTCCTCACAGGGGAGCCCGGGGGCGTCGCTTGTGGACACCCCCGGGCCGCGGACGCGTCAGGTGCAGTTGACGCCGGCCGCCTTGAAGTTGTCCTTGTTCACCATCGTGGTCTTGGCGATGCTCTCCGCGGGGAGCTCCTTGCCGTTCTTGATCTTGTCGACGAGCACCTGGATCGCGGTCTTGCCGACCTCGGCTCCCGAGATGTAGAGCGAGGACTTGTTGCCGGTGTCCTTGCCCGCGGCCCAGTCCTTGCAGTCGAGGTAGGCACCCAAGCCGACGCCGAGGATGTTGTTCGCGGCGACGCCGGAATTGGCGAGCGCGGTGACGACGCCGGTCTCGTTCTCGTCGTTGCAGCCCCAGACGATCCAGTGCTTCACGCCCGGGTTGGAGCTGATCACGGCGCCGGAGCGGTTCTGCGCGTCGACGGGGGAGTTGTCGGTGCCGACGTCGATCACCTGCACCTGCGCGCCGGAGTCCTTCTCGAACGCGGCCTTGGCGCCGTTGACGCGGTCGGTGCAGACGGTGAGGTCCTGCTTGTAGGCGCTGATCACCTTGGTGTCGGCGGCGGACCAGCCGGCGGCCTTGAACAGCTTCGCGGCTTCCTGGCCGACGGACGTGCCCATCTGGGTGCCGTTGAAGCCGACGAACGCCGCGGCCTTGCCCTGGCCGTCCTTGATGACGTCGTCGGAGGCGACGAGGGGGATGCCGGCGCTCTTGGCCTTGTCGATGACCTCCGGGCCGATGGCCTGGTCGGGCACCACGATGGCGACGCCGTTGGCGCCTTGCGCGACGGCGGCGTCGAGTTCGGTGATGGCCTTGTTGGCGTCCTGGCCGAGGTTGACGACCTTGAGGTCGACGCCCAGCTCCTTCGCCTTCTCCTGCGCGCCCTGCGCCTGCTCCACGAAGTACTGCTGGTCACCCTGCTTCTGCAGGTAGTACAGCGTGATCTTGCCGTTGGTAGGCGCCTGCTGCGCGGGTGCGGCGGCGTCCTTGCCCGACGAGCACCCGGCCAACACCGCACCGGCAATCAAACAACAACCAACAACGCTCCAGGTGCGCAACCTGTGCGGGTATGTGGACATCCAGTGCTCCCATGGGGGCCGAAGGCGAGTGGTGCGTCTGCGTGAACCGCGCGTGGCTCGTATTACAAGACACTGGATCGGGTGACGTCAACCACAGGTTTGTGGGCGGTTAGCAGGGTGTTACCTACTCAGTGTGATCACTTCACGGCGGCGGACGCGGTAATTATCGTATTTTTTCCTGCCTGGCCAGGGTTTGTTACCCTGCGCTGGTGGTGACCGGTTTGCGGTCGCTGGTGGGTTTTCTTGTTGACTTAGGTGTGATTACGATCCGTGATGCCGGGGCTTGCGGCCTGTCCGGTGGACATGCGGCAGGATGTGGCGCGCAACGCGGCCGTATCTGGACGAAGGGGGCGAACGTGGCACGCATCCGACCGGCCTTGGCGTGGGCCGGAGCCGTGCTGGTGCTGGCGGGGTGCAGTGGTGCGCCGGCCGCGCAGCCGGCTCTGCCCGCTTCGCCGGTGCCTTCGTCGCCGGCTGCTCCCGCGGCTTCCTTCACGGTGGTGGCCACCGGCGACGTCCTCATCCACCCGCCGCTGACCGACCAGGCCATGGCCGACGGTGGCGGCACCATCGACTACCGGCAGATCCTCGCGGGCGTGAAGCCGCTCGTGTCCGGGGCGGACCTGGCGATCTGCCACCTCGAGACACCGTTGGCGCCCGAGGCTGGGCCGTACACGGGGTACCCGTCGTTCAGCGCGCCGCCGGTCATCGCGGACGCCCTGAAGGACACCGGCTACGACACCTGCTCCACGGCGTCGAACCACACCCTCGACAAGGGCGCGGCGGGCATCACGCGCACGCTGGACAAACTCGACGCGGTGGGCCTCAAGCACACGGGTTCGGCGCGTTCGGCCGCGGAAGCTGCCAAGCCCCTGATCCTGGATGTCCACGGCGTCCGCGTCGCGCAGCTCTCCTACGCCTTCGGCTTCAACGGCATTGAACGCCCGGCCGGCAAACCGTGGCTGGCCAACGAGATCGACGCTGATTCGATCCTCGCCGCCGCCCACGCCGCCCGGGAAGCCGGCGCGCAGGTCGTGATCGCCAGCCTCCACTGGGGCACCGAATACCACCACGAGGTGACGGCCTCACAGGAGTCGTTGGCGCGCAAACTCCTGGCCTCCCCTGATCTCGACCTGATCATCGGCCACCACGCCCACGTGGTCCAGCCGTTCGAGAAGGTGGAGAACAAGTGGGTCGCCTACGGCCTCGGCAACGAAATCGCCCGCCACGACGACCCCCGCGGCTCCACCGAAGAAGGCGTCGCCGCCCGCTTCACCTTCTCCCGCTCCGGCGCCCACTGGACCGTCTCCCGCGCCGAATACCTGCCGACCCTCATCGACCTCGGCCCACCCATCCGCCTCCGCGACCTGACCACCGCCACCCCCACCCCCCGCGGCACGGAAGCCCTCTCCAACACCGACGAGGTAGTCCTCTCCCGCGGCGCCGCCGACAACGGCCTCACCCGTCCAGGCAAGTAGCCGCAATCCACCGGCGCCCCAGCGGCCACAGAACAAGCCCCGGTGCCCCCGCCACCCACCTCGCCTACGCCACGCACCACCCACCGAGCCTCCCCGCACCGATCTGCAAAACCCACCGGTGCACCCAGCCCCCGCCCAGCACCTCGATCCCCGCCTCCGGTGACACTCAACGATCGGGGTGCCCCTCGCAACCACCCTGCGCGCAACGTTGCGCGCCAGCGCAACGAGTCGCAAGCATTCTCCCGCAACCGAATCCACGCGCCCATTGGCCAAGGCGCGAGACCACAACCGCCAACCCCACCCCTCAACGATCCCGACGCGTGATGTGCTCGGCAATCCCCCTCAACTCCGCCCCGGCCCTCCTCACCGGCGCCACTCCCTCCAGCGCCTCCAACGCACACCCGACCAACCGCGAAGCCTCCGAAGCACTCCACTCCCGCCCACCAGCCGACTCCACCAGCTCAGCCGCCCGCACCAGCTGGGCCTCGGACAACGGCTCCTGCTGCCGATACAACCCACCCAACTCCACCGCAGCCGCACCAGAAGCACCCAACGCGGCCACCACCGGCAACGACTTCTTCCGGCTCTGCAGATCCGAAAACACCGGCTTGCCCGTCACCGCCGGGTCACCCCAGATCCCCAGCAGATCGTCGACGTGCTGGAAAGCCAGCCCCAACGACTGACCGAACGCCCCCAGTCCCGCAACGTGCTCACCACGCCCACCCACCGCCAGCACACCGAGCGTGCAAGCCGCCGCCAGCAGCGCCCCGGTCTTGCCCTCCGCCATGCGAACGCACGACTCCCGATCGACCGACGGCCGCCGTTCGAACGCCAGATCCTCGCTCTGCCCGTGCAACAGGTGAAGCACCGCAGTGCTCAACACCCGAGCCGAAGTCGGACCGTCCACCGACAGCACGTCGAAAGCCAGCGCCAGCAAGGCATCGCCGGCCAGAATCGCCGGACTGGTCCCGAACACGGTCCACGCGCACGCCCGATGCCGCCGGGTTTCGTCGCCGTCCATGACGTCGTCGTGCAGCAACGAGAAGTTGTGCACCAACTCCACCGCCACGGCGGCCGCGACCGCGTCGGCCGGATCGCTGCCGGCGGCCTCCGCCGACAACAGCACCAACGCCGGCCGCAAAGCCTTGCCGCTCGGTACCGCGGCACCCGAGCCCGACCCGTCCCACCACCCGAAGTGGTAACCGGCGATGCGCCGCATCGATTCGGGCAGCCGGTCGACCGCCGCGCGCATCGCGGGCTCCCACAGCTCGCGGCTCCACGCCAGCACCTCCGGAACCGACCTCGCCCGCGTGTCCACTGTGGTCATACGTCCTCTCCGAAGGTGAGCCTCAGCGCCCGATCTCCACGTCGTCGAGCACACCCAGCGCGTCCGGCACCAGCACCGCGGCCGAGTGGTACGCGCTGACCAGGTACGACGTCACGGCCCGGTCGTTCACGCCCATGAACCGCACGTTCAGGCCCGGCTGGTACTCGTCCGGCAGCTCCGCCGGCCGCAGCCCGATCACGCCCGCGTCCTCCTCGCCCGTGCGCAGCACGAAGATCGACGTGGTGCCCCGCGGCGAGACCGGGGTCTTGTCGCACGGCAGCAGCGGCACGCCCCGCCACGTTGTCACGCGCCGGCCGTCGAGAACCGCGTTCGCCGGGTACAGCCCGCGCGCGGTGCACTCACGCCCGAACGCGGCGATCGCCTTGGGGTGGGCCAGGAAGAACCGCGACTTGCGCCGGCGGCACAGCAGCTCGTCGAGGTCGCCGGGCGTCGGCGGACCCGAGCGGGTGGTGATGCGCTGCCCGAGGTCCGCGTTGTGCAGCAGGCCGAAGTCCGTGCTGTTCACCAGCTCGTACTCCTGCCGCTCGCGCAACGCCTCCACGGTGAGCCGCAGCTGCTGCTCGAGCTGGTTCATCGGCTGGTTGTACAGGTCGGTCACGCGGTTGTGCGTGCGCAGGATCGTCTGCGCCACCGCGAGTTCGTACTCCCGCGGCGCCGGGTCGTAGTCCACGTACGTGCCCGGCAGCGCGACCTCGCCGTCGTGCCCGGCGGACAGGTCGATGTTCGCCTCACCGGATTTGTTGTGCGCCTTCGCCGGGTTCTGCAGCACGGACCGAATGTGCGAGCGCAGGCTTTCGACGCGCCCGTTGAGCCGCTCGAACGCGTCGGCCGGTAGCACGAGCACGACACATCGGGTCAGTGCCTTCGCGGTGAACTCCCAGGTCCCGGCGCCGCCGCCGAGCACCGAGCCGCCGAAGTGATCGCCCGCGGTGAGCGTGCCCAGGTGCGCGTCCTCGCCATAGGCGCCCGGCGCCGTCCGCGCCACCTTGCCGTGGGCCACCAGCACCACCGTGTCGAGCGGCGCGCCGGCCGTCACGACGGTGTCGCCCGGCTCGTACTCGCGCTGCTCGAACCGTTCGGCCAGTGCCGCGAGCGCGTCGGCGTCGCCGAACCCGCGCAGCAGCGGCAGTTCCGCCAGCTCCGCCGGCACGACGTGCACCTGCGCTCCGGTGTTGTAGAAGCTCACCCGGCCGTCGCCGAGCGTGTAGGTGAGCCGTCGGTTGACCCGGTACGAACCGGACGGCACCTCGACCCACGGCAGCTGCGACAACAGCCAGCGCGGGGTGATGCCGCGCATCTGCGGCAGCGACTTCGTGGTGGTGGCGAGCGTGCGGGCCGCGCGCGTGGACAGCGAAAGCGGCGCGCGCGGTTCTTCGGCGACGGTCATGCGGTTCCTCGCTTGTCAGGCTCGGGAGCGTCCGGGGTTCGCGCGTCCGCCGGTCTCGGCACGATCTTCAGCGCGCTCGTGCCGAGCCCCGTCGGCCCGAACGCCGACGGCGGCAGGGGCGCCGCGCAAGGCCCGGGAGCCCCCGCCTCGGGCGGCCGCGGCGGCGTGGCCGGCGCGGGCATCAGTCACCACGTCCGATCTCGGCGTTCTCCAGCACAGCCAGCGCGTCGGGCACCAGCACGGCGGCGGAGTAGTACGCGCTCACCAGGTACGACATGATCGCCTGCTCGCTGATGCCCATGAACCGCACGTTGAGGCCCGGCTGGTATTCGTCGGGCAGACCGGTCTGGTGCAGGCCCACGACGCCCTGCGCCTGCTCGCCCGTGCGCAGCAGCAGCACGGAGCTGGTCCGCGTGTCGGTGACCGGGATCTTGTTGCACGGGAGCACGGGCACCCCGCGCCACGCCGGCACCTGGTGCCCGCCGAGGTCCACGGCGTCGGGGTACACGCCGCGGCGGTTGCACTCGCGGCCGAACGCGGCGATCGTCTTCGGGTGGGCCAGGAAGACCGCGGGGTCCTTCCACACCAGGGAAAGCAGGTCGTCGAAGTCGTCCGGGGTCGGCGGCCCGGTGCGGGTCGACACGCGCTGCGCGTAGTCCGCGTTGTGCAGCAAGCCGAAGTCGCGGTTGTTGACCAGCTCGTGTTCCTGCCGCTCGCGCAGGGCTTCGACGGTCAGGCGCAGCTGTTGCTCGATCTGGTTCATCGGCTGGTTGTAGAGGTCCGCGACGCGCGAGTGCACCCGCAGCACGGTCTGCGCCACGCTCAGCTCGTACTCCCGCGGTGCGGAGTCGTAGTCCACGAAGGTGCCGGGCAGCTGCGGTTCGCCGTCGTGACCGGACGCGACGTCGATCGCCGCCTCACCGTGGTCGTTGGCCGGGCCCGCCGCGCCCTCGGCGACGGCCGCGACGTGCTCACGCAGCGAATCGGACCGCTCGAGCACGCCCTGGAACTCGCTGCGGGACAGGGAAAGCACGGTGCACGCGGTCACGGCTTTGGCCGTGTACTCCCAGATCCCGTCGGCCGTGGTGAGCACGGTGTCACCGAAGTAGTCGCCGTCGGCGAGGGTGCCGAGCACCGTCTGGTCGCCGTACGCGCCGGTGCCGACCTTGCTGATCTTGCCGTGCGCCACGAGGAAGACCTGGTCGGCCTGGTGACCGAACTCCACGAGCGCGTCGCCGGGTTCGAACTCGTGCTGCACGAACCGCCCGGCCAGCTCGGTCAGCACCTCCTCGTCGTCGTAGCCGCGCAGCGGGGGCAGCTCGCCCAGCTCCGGCGGGATCACCCGCACCTCGGCACCGGTGGTGGCGAACGTGACGCGGCCGTCGCCGACGGAGTAGCTCAGCCGGCGGTTCACGCGGTACGCCCCGCCCGAGACCTCGACCCACGGCAGCACCTTGAGCAGCCACCGCGTGGTGATGCCCTGCATCTGCGGAACGGACTTGGTCGTCGTCGCGAGCGTGCGGGCCGCGGCCCGGCCCAGGCTCAGTTGCGGTTGTTCCGGGTTCGCGGAGTCCACGGGGTCCGTGACGGTCACTGCGAAAACCACCCATCGTCGAATATCCAACGTGCGAAATAGGGTCCAGCACGAATGCAACATCGTTTGCTGCGTGAATTCATTTCAACGGCGCCGCGGGATTCAACATATCAAGCCGACCTGTGCGGACAACCCCACGATCGGGTCAGCAGACTCGATTCACCTGTTTGCCAGAAGGGGTAATCGGGCATTTCAGTTCCTGTTGTCAGACTGCCAGTTTCGAGATGATCTTCCGATGTCCGATTCCGGTCACCGTGGGTCGATGGCTGTCACCCGGTTGGGAGTTTCTGCGAGAGATCTACGGTGGTTCGCAGGTGACAGGCCTATTCAGAGCGGGTGTTCCAACGTTCAACTGCTCCGTTCCAGTGATCAGCAGGTCCCGCACACGGCCACTCGAATGAACCGAAGTGCTGTTGCTTGTCGCGCCGGAATCGCGTGACTAGCTTGAGCCGGGCCCGCGTCGGGAATTCGCCGAACAATGGTGAAACGCGCGGTGTTCAAGTGGGAAAGGGGTCGGATGAACGTCTACCTGACCGGGATCTTCTGGGTGGTCGGAGCGGCCGTGGTGGCCGCCGTGATCGGCTATCTGGTGCGGCGGTTCGGCTGGGACGAAGGTCGTCGTGACAACAACGACGCGGCCGGTCAGGTGTTCACCATCGTCGGCGGGCTCCACGCGGTGCTCGTCGCGTTCGTGCTGATCTCGCTGTTCGACACGGTCGGCACGGCACGCGACGGCTCCTACACCGAGGCCGACAGCCTCGTCGCGATGACGTGGGCCGCCGAAGCGCTGCCAGGCGACACCGGGCCGCGCGTGCAGCAGCTGGCCCAGGCGTACGCGAACACCGTGCAGCACCAGGAGTGGCCGCGGCTCGCCGACGACGGCGAGGTCCCGCAGACGGGCTGGACGCAGCTCGACCAGCTGCGCAAGACGATCGCCGCGGCGCCGGCCGGCAACGACTGGCAGAACGACCGCAAAACCGAGGCCGCCAACGACCTGTGGCAGGTCTACCAGGCCCGGCAGGCCCGGCTCACCGCCGCGGCCACCAGCGGCGTCGGCTCGGTCGTGTGGTTCGCGCTGATCCTCGGCAGCGTCATCTGCGTGCTGCTGCCGAACCTCTTCGGTGGCACGCGCATGGCGGCGCACCTGGTGATCGTGTCGACGCTGGCGGGCACGATCGCGCTGCTGGTCTACGCGATCTACCAGCTGCAGAACTCGTTCGCCGGCGGCGCGAGCATCCAGCCCGATGCGTTCACGTCGGCGTTGTCCCGGCTCGCCTGACCGCCGTGTGCCTTCCCCGGTTCGTTCCCGTGGTGGCGGCCGCGGTCGCCGTGTCGGCCCTGCTCGTCGTGTCGGGCTGGCTCGGGCCGCCCGGCCGCACGCGCGGGGCGGCACCCGCGTCGTGTCCCGTCCTGCAGGTCGAGAACCAGACCACGCACTCGTCCTCGATCGTGCGGCTCACGCTGCCCTCCGGTGAGCGCCGCGTGCTAGGCAGCGCCGGCTCTTCGATCAACGCGCTGGCCTATTCGGCGGAGCAAGGCGTGTCGTACGGCGTCACGGACAAGGCTCACGTCGTGCGCGTCGACAGTTCGGGCCGGGTGACGGACCTCGGCAGCCAGCGCGGCGCGGGCGTGACCGGCGCCGTCGGTGGTGCCATGGCCGCGAACACGTGGTACGTGCTGCGCGCCGACAACCTGTACACAGTGGACGCCGATCCGGCGAGTCGCGCGTACCTCGACGTCACCGGGCGCGTGCAGCTGCGGCCCGTCGTGCTGTCCGCCGGTGTCGACGACATCGCCTACAACCCCGCGAATGGCTTGTTGTACGGCGTTTCCGTCACCGCGGCCGGCCACGGTTCGGTGGTCACGATCAACCCGCGCGACGGCCGGGTGGCTGCCGTGCCTGGGCTGGAGTTCCCGCTCGCGACGTCGTACGGCTCGGTCGTGTTCGGACTGGATGGTGCGCTCTACGCGACCGCGAACAAGATCGGGCGCCGCAGCGTCACGTACCGGTTGCCCCGTAACGGAGCCGGGCCGGCCGTGGAGATCAGCACGGGTCCGGAGCTCGTCAGTTCGGACGCCGCCGGGTGCCTCGCCGTCGCGGCCCCACCGCCGCCACCACCGTCACTGCCACCACCGTCACTGCCACCACCGCCGTCTCCCACGCCGTCGCGGAGTTCCGTGATACCTGCGCCGTCGCAGGTGGTCGCGCCACCGCGCCAAGTGGCCGAACAACCGCCGTCCGTGAACCCGGCGCCGGTCTCGGCGCCGGCGGATCCTGTCGCGGCACCGGCTGCCGCGGCGCCGCCGGCGAACTTCCGTCCGGTCCCGACGGCCGGACCGGTGGCCGACGCCGGTGAGCGCGTCGAGAAACACCGCAGGTGGGGCCTCACCGCGCTGGTCCTCATCCTCGGCGGCGGCGCAGCCGCCGCGCATGTGAGGCGCGGCCGTTAACGCGGGCGTCGCCTCGATGACGGGCGTTGTCCAACTCCGGTAACCAGACTCGTCCTCCGGCGTCGGGTGACGCCGGAGGAGGAGAAAACGGATGAAGCGCGTGAGAATCGGGGTCGCCGCGGGGACCCTCGCCGTGGGGCTGGTGGCCACCGGCACGGCGTCGGCGCACGGCGGTGGCGACCCCGCGTTCGCCGCCCGCGATGACCACTACGGGACGCGAGCCGGCCAGCCGCTGCAGGTGCGCGGCGACGGGGTCCTCGGCAACGACGGGCGTGGCAGCGGCGACAGTGGCGCGATCGTCCGCCACACCGCGCCCGCGCACGGTTCCCTGACCCTCAACCCCGACGGGACGTTCCGCTACACGCCCGCCGCGGACTTCCACGGGCTCGACTCCTTCACCTACTCGGTGTCGGACGCGGTGCGGCTCTACCCGACCGACCTGCCCCCGCTCGCGACCATCGGCGGCGTGAAGATCACCGGTGGCGCCTACGGTTCCGCGCTCACGCCGGTGCCGGGTTCGCGCGACGAGTTCTACGGGCTCACCGACCGCGGGCCGAACGTCGACGCGCCGGACGGGGCCAAGGTCGAGCCGTTGCCGGCCTTCGACCCGGCCATCGGCAAATTCCGCCTCAAGGACGGCAAGGCCGTGCTGGAGAAGCGGATCCCGCTGCGTGCCGAAGACGGTTCGCCGTACAACGGCCAGGTCAGCACCGCCGCCGACACCGGCGAGACGATCGTGGGTCTCGACGGCAAGCCCTTGCCTGCCACGCCGAACGGCTACGACTCGGAGGGGCTGGTCGCCGAACGCGACGGCACGTTCTGGGTGTCCGATGAGTACGGTCCGTTCATCACGCACTTCCGCGCCGACGGCCGCGCGATCGAGCGGCTCTCGCCGTTCGACGGCACGCTGCCGCGTGAGCTGAAGTACCGCGTGCCGAACAAGGGCATGGAGGGCCTCGCGCTCACACCCGACGGCCGCACGCTCGTCGGGGTCATGCAGTCGGCGTTGCAGCAGCCGGACCTCACCAAGAAGCCCGGCAACGTGACCACGCTGCGGATCGTGACCGTCGACCTCAAGTCCCGCGCGACGCACGAGTACCTCTACTTGCTTGACGACCCGGACGACACCGGCACGGCCGTCAGCGAGATCACCGCGCTGTCGGCCACGAAGTTCCTGGTGGACGAACGCGACGGCGATTTCGAGCCGGGCGCGTTCAAGAAGCTCTACGAGATCGACCTGACGGGCGCTACGGACGTCGGCCCGAAGGCGAACGTTTCGGGTGCTTCGTACGACGCGGTCAAGGGCGGCCTGCTCGTCGGCGACGCCAAGCAGAGCATCGACGCCTACGTCGGCAAGGACACCACCGACGAAGCCACTGCCGCCCTCGCGAAGGCCGGCATCAAGCCGGTGTCGAAGAAGCTGTTCCTCGACCTCGGCGCGCTCGTGACCGGGTTCGACCCGACCGGCGGCTTCTTCGGCCACGACAAGGTGGAAGGCGTCGCGACCACCGACGGCGGCCGCACCGTGGTGGTCAGCAACGACAACGACTTCGGCATCGATGGCCTGACCGACACGGAGCCGCCGTACACGCTCCACGCCAAAACGCTCCCGAACGGGCAGCAGGACGACGGGGAGTACCTGAAGATCGACATGGCGAAGCTGCCCGCCCGCACCACGACGGCGACGGTCACGATCGACGTCCGCTGAGCGCTGTCCGAAAACGGCCGGGGTTCCCCGCGGGGCCCCGGCCGTGCTCAGTACTTGAACTGGTCGACGTTGTTCTGCGTGATCAGCAGCGGGTCACCGAGCAGCAGGGTCTTCGTGCGCTGGTCGTACTTCACCGCCGGCAGCTCGGGACTCACATCGTTGCTGGGGGAGAAGCCGCGGCCTTCGGTGAGCTGCTGCCCCGTCCACGCGGTGAGGTACCCCAGGGATTCGACGTTCCACAGCACCGAAGCCGAGCACGAACCGTCGAGCAGGTACGGCTTCATCGTCTGCGGCGTGCCCGTGCCGACGGTGTACACGCGGCCGATCTTCTGCTGGTCGCGCACGGCCTGCGCGACACCCGGCGCCGACGTGGTGCACTCGCCGATCAGGCCCGTGAGGTCCGGGTGGCGGTCGAGCACCTCCTTCGCGAGCTCGGTCGCGGTCGTCGTGTCTTCGCCGGCGTACACGGTTTCCACGATCTGCGCCTTCGGGTAGCGCCGCGCGGTGTAGGACTTCTCGACGTCGATCCACGCGTTGAGGTTCGCCGCGGTTTCACCACACGAAACGAGGGCGATCTTGCCGGCGCCGCCCGTCTTCGCCATGAGCGAGTCGACGAGCGCCGTGCCGATGCCTTCGGGGGAGGCCTGGTTCACGAACACCTCGCGCTGTGACTGCGACGCGTCGGTGTCGGTGGTGAGCACGTGGACGCCCCGGGCCCGCGCGTCGGCGATCGCGGGCGCGAGTGCGGCGGGATCGTTGGGCGCCACGGCGATCACGTTCACGTGCTGGGCGACGAGGTCGCGCACGATCGCGGCCTGGGCGGCCGGGTCGACCGTCGCGGGGCCCCTGGTGAGCCACTGCACGCCCAGCCGCTTGGCCGCTTCGACCCCGCCTGCGCTCATGGCGTCGAAGTACGCGATGCCGGCGACCTTGGGCACGAAGGCGATCTTGACGGGGGCGTCGTCCGTCGCCGTGGTGCGGAACTCCGACGAGCAGCTGCCGAGGCCCGTCACCGCGCTGAGCAGCAGTGCGACGCCCAGGACGAGCGTCTTGGACGGCCTTCGCATCCCCACCATTCCTTCGGTTTCCCGGTCTGCGCACCGCCGGCGACCTGGAGCGAACGTAAGGGAGACCGGTCACGGGGGTCAACCGGTTGTGTGCAAAGGGTTACTGAAGTGAGTTCAACCGGATGGCGCAGTAACGGGGTACCCGTTCGGGGTATTTAGCTAGGCTGATCACGAGATGCCCACCCCTCGGGTGCCGTCGAGGTGGCGCGAACTGAGGCGGTGCAGGGGAGTGCCACAGCCGGGAACGCGATGGCCCGGTAGGTCGTCGGCCCGCGTAGGCGGAGATCGCGTCGCTGAAGACGATGCTCGTCGGTTTATACCCTAAGGGGGTATGGTGAGCGCCATGACCGACCACCAGCACGGAGCACCCTGGTCCACCGCGATCCAGGCGACACTGCACTGCCTCACCGGGTGTGCCATCGGTGAGGTGCTCGGCATGGTTCTCGGCACCGCGTTCGGGCTGCACAACGCGGCCACGGTGGTGCTGTCGATCGTGCTCGCGTTCGTCTTCGGCTACGGCCTGACGATGCGTGGTGTCCTGAAGTCCGGCCTCGCGCTCGCCGCGGCGTTCAAGGTCGCGCTGGCCGCCGACACCGTGTCGATCGCGGTGATGGAGATCATCGACAACCTCGTGGTCGTGGTCATCCCGGGCGCGCTGGACGCCGGCTTGACGAGCGCGTTGTTCTGGCTGTCGCTGGCGTTCTCGCTCGCCGTCGCCTTCGTGGTCACGGTGCCGGTGAACAAGTGGATGATCGGCCGTGGCAAGGGGCACGCCGTCGTCCACGCGCACCACCACCACTGAGTGGTCCGGCCGGAGCGGTTCCGGTTCGCCGCCCGGGAGCCGCTCCTGCCGCGGAAATGCGAGTTCACATCCTTGAACAATTCACGGTTGTGAATGCTCGCTTCGGCGGGTGTACAAGGTCAGGACGGTCGTGTAAAACTCAGTCGACCTTCCGGTTATGCATTTCCCCACTTGTGAAATGGCGGGCACTCGTGAGCGTTTCCCGGCGTACTCTGCTGACCACGGCGGCCGGTGCCGCGGTGGCGGCGACGGCCACCAGCACCATTCCGGCGGCAGCCTCCGACCAGGGCGTCTCCGGTCAAACCGCGGTGTTCCGCTCAGCGGCAGACTACGCGGTGAAGAAGCTGCGCGCGGTCGCGCCGGGCGTCACCGCGTTTCCGACGGGGACCAAGTTCGAGAAATGGGCCTTTTCCCAGAATGGTGACTGGGTCGGCGGATTCTGGCCCGGCACGCTCTGGATGGCGCACCTCTACACGGGCGACTCGCAATTCAGCGACCTCGCTCTCGCGTCGGCCGACAAACTCGCTCCGCGCCAGAACGACACCTCCACCCACGACCTCGGGTTTCTCTTCTACCCGTCGTGGGTCACCGCCTGGCGCCTCACCGGCGACGACAAGTGGCGCGCCGGCGCGCTGCAGGCCGCGGCGTCGCTGATCAAGCGCTACAACGCGAAGGGCCACTTCATCCGGGCCTGGGGTGCGCTGACCGACCCGAAGGACGCGGGCCGGATCATCATGGACACGATCATGAACCTCGACCTGCTCGACTTCGCGACTCGGCAGACGGGTGAGCGCCAGTACCTCGACATCGCCGTGGAGCACGCCAAAACGGCCCAGCGCGTGTTCGTGCGCCCCGACGGGTCCACGCCCCACGTCTTCGACTTCGACCCGGCCACCGGCGCCGAACTCGGCCCCGGCACGGTGCAGGGCTACAGCGCGAGTTCGTGCTGGTCGCGTGGCCAGTCGTGGGGCATCTACGGCTTCACCACCATGTACCGCCGCACCGGCGACCGATCGTTCCTGACCACCGCGCGGCGCCTGTCGGACTTCGCACTCGGGGCTCTGACGCCGGACAACGTGCCGGTGTGGGACTACCTGGCCCCACAGGCGCCGAACGACATCAAGGACGCGTCCGCCGGCGTGGTGATGGCGTGCGGGCTTCTGGACCTGGCCGAGGTTTCGGGCCAGCCGCACTACCGGGTCGCGGGCCTGCGCCTGTTGGAGGCGACGGCCCGGACTTGCCTGACCACCCGCTCGACCCGGGCCGACGCGGTGGTCGCCCGCTGCACGCGCAACCGGCCCGCCGAGGACGGGGTCGAGATTTCGTTGCCGTATGCGGATTACTACCTGCTGGAAGGGATTCTCCGGGTGCTGAAGCCGCGGGAACTGGACCGGGCGATCGACCTGTCGAGCTGCTGATCTCGAGCACTCGCCCCCGGTTTGCTTGCCCTAGGCTGGTGAGGTGGGGTGGCAGCTGCGCGAGCTCATCGCGAAGTACGACGTACCGGGTGCACAGGTCGCGGTGCTGGCCGGCGGGCAAATCCAGGACGAAGCCGCGGGAGTGCTGAGCCTGCACACCCGGGTCGAGACCACGACCAACTCGGTGTTCAAGATCGGCTCGATCACCAAGATCTGGACGGCCACGCTGATCCAGCACCTGGTGAACGACGGTGTCCTGGACCTCGACCGTCCCGTTCGCGACTACCTGCCCGGCTTCCGGTTGAGCGACGCGGCCGCGACGGAATCCCTGACCACCCGCCACCTGCTCACCCACACCGGCGGAATCGATGGCAACCACGTCCCCGACACCGGTCGCAACGATGACGCGATCGAGAAGTTCGTCGCCACCCTCGCCGATGCCGAGCACCTTCTCCCGCCGGGCACCCTCTTCTCCTACTCCAACAGCGGGTACGTGGTGCTCGGCCGGCTCGTGGAGGTGCTGCGCGGCAAGCCCTTCCACGACGTGCTGCGCGAGCGCCTCGTGACGCCACTGGGCCTGCCCACCGTCGCCACCACCACGTACGAGGCGATCCTGCACCGGGCGGCGGTCGGCCATGTCGAGACCGGCGGGGCACTCGTGCCCACGAAGAGCTGGGCGGTCCGCTATTTCTCCACGCCCAGTGGCTCCCATCTCGCGATGAGCGCACGCGACCTGCTGGAGTTCGTCCGCCTGCACCTCGACGACCGCGCGCTCGCGGCACTGCGCGAACCCCAGCTCGAACCCGTCCCGGACTTCGGCGGCGGCATCCTCGGCTGGGGGCTCGGCTGGATGCGCTACCGGGACGGCGTCGTCGGCCACACCGGTGTCTCCAGGGGACAGAAGGCGTTCCTGCGCGTCGCTCCGTCGGCCGGCGTGGCGGTGGCTGTGCTGACCAACAGTTCGGGTGCCGAGCCGCTGGCCCACGAGATCTTCGGCGCAGTGCTCAGGGATCTGGCCGGCGTCGAGACGGCGCCGCTGCCGGCGCCGCCCGCGAATCCGGCCCCCATCGACGTGGACCGCATGTGCGGCACCTACCGCACCACCCAGTACGACCTCACGCTCACCGTTGAGAACGACCACGCGTTCCTCACCCGACGCCCCCGCGCCGAACGCGCGAAGTCCTTCCTCGGCAAGCCCGACGACCGCGTCGAGGTCGTCCGCCTCGGCGACAGCGCGATCATCACCGCCGCACCGAAGGCCAACGGCCACCAGGTCCTGTCCCTGGTCGGCGCCGACCGGCACGGCCGCGCCCGCTTTCTGCACAACGGCGCGGCCGCCTGCCGGATCGCCTGATGGTCGCCGCCGACGCCATCCGGGCCGGACTCAGGATTCCTTGCGTCCCACCAAGTGGAAGATCCGGCTGAGCTGCCGGTACGGGTCGCGGCGGCCCGCCTCCAGTTCCACGGCCGCCGCTGCGGCGACCTGGGCGGTGTTGTCCGGGTCGAGGTCGGCGCCGCTGAGGTCGAGCCAGTCGACGAAGTGCCAGACGCCGTACCACTCGAGTGGGGAGACGCCGCGGCCGGTCAGTTCGGCGCTGAGGTCTTCGACGGTGTCGCTGCGGGTGGGGAGGCCGAGGACGCCGATCTCGCTCGTCGCGTCGAAGGAGGCGAGGGCATCGGCCCAGCGGCGTTCCAGGGCGGGGCGCACGGCGGACGCGTGAGCGTTGCCGGCCATGATCGAGACGAGGCCGCCGGGCGCGGCGCAGGCGCAGAGCTGGTCGAGCACCTCGGCAGGGTCCTCCAGGTAACCCAGCACGCCGTGGCACAGGACGGCGTCGAACACGCCGGAAACCGCCGTCGACGCGTGTTCGCCGTCCGCCTGCACGAACGTCACGCGGTCCTGCAACGCGGCCGGCAGCCGTTCGCGTGCCTTGTTCAGCATGCCCGCCGACGGGTCGAGCAGCGTCACGTCGTATCCCGCCTGGGCCAGCGGGAACGACTGGTGCCCCGCGCCGCCGCCGACGTCCAGGATCGTGGCCGGCGGAGCGGGCAGGTGGTCGAGCAGCTGCTGGTGGATCACGTACGTCCGCACGCGCCCCTTCACGGTGGCGTACGCGCCGTCCGCGAATCTGTCGGCCAAGCCGGCCCAGGTGTCATCGGCCATGCCCCGAAGTTAGCAGTTAGTCACTGATAACTTGGGCACGTGAGGATGAGCGGGTCGGAACGGCGGGCCCAGGTCCTGTCCATCGCCGCGGGTGAGTTCGGCGAGCACGGGCTCCACGGCGCGTCGGTCGAGGCGATCGCGCACGAGGCGGGCATCACCCAGGCCTACGTGTTCCGGATGTTCGGCACGAAGAAGGCCCTGTTCCTGGAGCTGGTCGGCGCGGCGTTCGACCGCTTCAGCGAGGGCATGGCCGAAGCCGCGGCGGACACCAGCGGCCGCGAAGCGCTGACCCGCATGGGCGCCCGCTACTACGAGTCCCTCGCGGACCGCACCACGCTCAAACTGCAGCTGCAGGGCTTCGCCGCCTGCGGCGACGACGAGGTGCGCGAACTGGTTCGCGCCCGCGTCGCCCGCATGTGGGACACGGTCGCGGACACGACGGGCCTCGACGCGGTGACGGTCAAGTCGTTCCTCGCCTTCGGCGCGCTCCTCAACGGCGCCGCCGCGCTCGGAGCCGACGAGGTGGCTGCGCCATGGGCCGAGGGGGTGCGCACGCGGATCCGGCCGGGATTGTTCGAGCACATCACGGCCGACACGAACCGCTGACTCAGCACGCCGGCACGCTGCCGGTCACACAGGCGAGCTTGGACGTCGGTGTCGCCGAAGAGCGGGGCTGACGGCGCGCGCGCCCGCTGCCTCACCATCCCGGCGCTTCGCTGGGCCGCACCCGATGGCGCCGCGCGCTCCGGGCCGACGATCGAGCACATCACGCCCGACACGAACCGCTGACTCAGCACGGCGGCACGTCGCCCGTGGTCTGAACCCACGCCTCCGCCACGTATTCGCCCGGGCCCAGCCGGTCCCAGCGTGCGCTGCCGTCGACGGCCTCGCCGGGCACCCAGCACTCGAGGGGCACGCGGGCGTGGTTCGCCGCCAGTCCCGTGACCGCGGCCGACGTGCTCGCGCTCGCGCGCAGGTTCAGCGGCGCGCCCGCCGTGGTCACCGCTCCCCAGCCCTCCGCCGTGCCTGTCCACAGGAAGGTCACGTCCACCCACGAACTCCCGGTCAGCCCGAGGCCGTCCCACAGGACGCCATCGGCGAGGTCGATGCCGGCCGGGTTCTTGACGACGCGACCGCGCGCGTCCTTGCCGCCGTTGAAGCCGTCCTGGAAGGCCGCCTGCGCCTCGGGGGTGCCTTGGGGCAGGGTCGGGAACGTGGCTCGCGAAGCCGGCGGGTTCCAGTAGTCGTCGTGCGTGTTCCACGGGCCGACTTCCCACACGGGCGCGTACTCGCAGCGGGTGCCGTCGGTGCGGCAGACCTTCGCCGTGTACGTGCCGCTTCCCTTGGGCGACACGGACTTCGTCGACGGGAACGACACGAAGTGGTCCCGGCTCGCGATCACGTGCCCGTTGGAGGTCGTGCTGCCGACGAGGCCCTCGCGCGTCGCGTAGATCCGGTACGTCGAGGGCGCGGTGTCCACAGCGGACCGCGCCGCGCCGGGGACCGCCGACAGCGTCACGCTCCGCACGACCGGCGCCACCCCACGCACCGAAGAGGACAGGGAAACCCGCGCCTGGACCAGGTCGACCGCGAACGGGAACGCCCCGTTCGTCCACTCCGTCCAGTTCCCGGCCGCGTCCTCGCCGCGGACGTCGACCTCCACCGCCGTGCCGAGCGGCTCGTCCGCCGCCACGCGCGCGATCACCCGACCGGCCGGAACGGGCACGGCAAAGGTCGGGCTGACCAGACTCCCGGCGGACGCGGGGTTCGGATCCCGCAACGTCAGTCCGTCGCCGGTCCACAAGACGTTGACGTCGTCGCCGTCCACCGTGGACAGATCCACCCGCCACGAACCGGGCGGCGCCGGCGCCACCGTCAACGCCAAGACAACAGCCGCGACGAGCCGCACCATCCGCGTTTCCTCCCACGACAAAGGGTCCCGCCGGAATCTTCGGCCCGGCAGGACCCTTCGCGGTGGCAAGCGGCGCCGCGCGGATGGGGGTCAGGCTGACACGATCCGTGGTCCCTCACCCGTGGAGTCCGCGGACTCCAGCCTCGTCTCCAGCGCCGACTGCTGCGGCCGCGCCGAGAGCTCTCGCCAGATCGCCAGCGCCCGCTCCGAGTACGTGCGCGACCGCTCCGGCTGGCTGAGCGCGGAGTGCAGCTCGCCCAGCAGCTGCGACACCTCGGCCTCCGACCGGCGGTCGCCGTTGCGGCGGTGCACGCTCAGTGAGTTGACCAGCAGCAGCTGCGCGTGTGCGAAGTCGCCGCTGGCCAGGCAGAGCTCACCGAGGTTCTGGTTGGCGTACCCGACGCAGTGGTCGTCGCCCAGGTCGGTGAACACGGCGATCGCGCGCGTCACGTGCTCGCGCGCCGGCCCGAGGTTGCCCTCGTGCTGGTGCAGCAGCCCGAGCCGCTGCAGCGCGTGGGCTTCGCGGTGCCGGTCGCCGATGGCCGCGGCCAGCTCGAGCGCGTCGGTGAACCACCGCTTGGCCGGCGCGTAGCACTTCTGCGCCATCCACACCGCGCCCACGGCGATCCGGACCACCGCCTCACCGTGCGGATCACCGGCCTCGGCGAAGAGCTCCGATGCCTCGTGGCAGCGCTTGAGCGCGAGGTCGTTGTCACCCTGGATCCGCAGGATCGTGCCGAGCCCGGCCAGCGCGACGCCGGTGCCCTGCGCGTCGCCGACCCGCTCGTAGAGCTCACGTGCCGCGTCGAACGCCACGAACGCCTCGGCGTAGCTGTCCTGGTACAGGTGGATCTGCCCCAGGTTGCGCTGGATGATCGCCTCGCCGCGCACGGCCCCCGCGCGCCGGGCCGCCGCGAGCGCCACCGCGTGGGTGGCGTGCCAGTCGTCCTGGTGCCCGCGCAGGTCGAAGTACGGCGTGAACGCGGCCGTGAGCTGCCAGGCCAGGTCGTCGAGCCCCCGCTGCGCGGCCAGCGTCACCGCGGCGACGCCCGAGTGGCGCTCCGCGGCGAACCACGCGGCCGGGTCGGCCAGCAGCTCGTCGGTCCCGTCCGGCGGTTCCGGATACGGCACGGCGTGGTCGCGGTACTGCCCGAAGAAGTGGATCGGCATCCGCTCGGCCGCCGCGACGGCCAGCCCGAGGTACCCCTCGAGCACCCGTCGCGCCGCCTGCTTCGTCTTCCCTGGCGCGTCCCGCTCCGCCAGCTCCGCCGCGTACACACGCAGCAGGTCGTGGAGCCGGTAACGGGGCTGGCCGGTGGCGTCGGACGCGACGAGCTCCACGAGGTGGGCGTCGACCAGCACGTCGAGCACGTCGTCGGCCGAGGGCCGGCCCAGCATCGCGGCGACCACCCACGCCGGGAACTGCACGGGCCCCAGCGCCCCGAGCCAGCGGAATGCCGCGGCCGCCGACATCGGCAGCAGGTCGTAGGACAGCGTCACGCTGGCCCGCACGGCGAGGTCGCCGACGCGCAGCTCGTCGAGCCGGCGCCTCTCGTCGTGCAGCCGGTCGGCCAGGATCCGCAGCGACCAGCTCGGCCGGTTGGTCAGCTTCGCCCCGGCCACGCGGATCGCGAGCGGCAGGTGCCCGCACTGGCGCAGGATCGCCGCCGCGTTGTCGGGTTCGGCCGCCACGCGCTCCGCGCCGACGATGCCCTCCAGCAGCCGCGCCGCCTCCGGCTCGGGCAGGAGGTCGACGTCCACCGGCGCCGCTCCGTCGAGGTCGGGCAGGCGCACACGGCTGGTCACGAGCACCGCGCACGCGCCCGTGCCCGGCAGCAGCGGACGCACCTGCGCCGCGCTGCCGGCGTCGTCGAGCACCACGCACATGCGCTTGCCGGCCAGGCGCGAACGCAGCAGCGCCGAGCGTTCCGGCAGGTCGCGCGGCAGCCCGGCATCCGGGATGCCGAGGGCGCGCAACAACTCGGCCAGCACACCCATCGGCGCCCGCGGCGACGACGACGTGCCGGCGAGGTCGACGTGGAGCTGGCCGTCGCCGAACGCGTCGCGTACCGCGTGGGCCACCCGCACCGCGATCGCGGACTTGCCGACGCCCGGCGCGCCGGACAACACGACCACCGTCGGCTTGCCCGTCTCGCCGTGCTCGCGCAGCCGCGTGACCAGCTGTTCGACCACGTCGTCGCGGCCGGTGAAGTCCGGCAGGTCCAGTGGCAGCTGGCAGATCGGCAGGTCAGCCGCCGGGCGGAGGGCGGGCAAGTCGACGGGCACGACCGGCACGGCGGTCTCGGGCGCCACGAGCGTCGCCCGCAGCTCCCGCAGCCGGGCGCCGGGTCGGGCGCCGAGTTCCTCTTCGAGCGTGCGTTCGGCCAGCTCGTAGGCCTCGACGGCCTCGGCGATCCGGCCGCCGTCGCGCAACGCCGTGACGAGCTGCTGCCACAGCTGTTCACGCAGCGGGTGCTCGGTGACGAGGCCGCGCAGCTCGGCGATCGCCTCGCCGCGGCGGCCCAGCTCGAGCCGCGCTTTCAGCCGCTGTTCCTGCACTGCCAGCCGCAGCTCGGTCAGCCGCGCGATCGCGGCACCCCAGCTGTGGTCGTGCGGCAGGCCTTCGAGCACTTCGCCGCGCCAGAGCGCGTCGGCTTTGTCGAGCAGCGCGAGCGCCGATTCCGCGTCGCCGCGTTCGAACGCATTCCGCGCTTCGGCGGCGTGTTTGCCGAAAACGACGTGATCGAGTTCTTCGTCTGCGGCCGAGAGCAGGCATCCCGACGCGCGGCTGCTGATTCGGTCGCCCAGCTCGGGCGCCGAGTCCGCGAGCCGCCGGCGGAGGGAATGGACGTAGGTGCGGATGTTGGCTGCCGCGGAACGAGGTGCTGCGCTCGGCCAGAGAACTTCGACCAGCACTTCGGTGGACACCACGACATTCGGCTGGAAAGCCAGCGCGGCCAGCAGCAACCTCGGCTTCGGCCCGCCCAGCGGGACGGCCCGGCCTTCAGCGACGACCTCCAGCGGCCCGAGAATCCGGAACGCGAGCGAAGTCAACAATTTACCCGCCTGAGCGGCAAGGTCCCCATGACCGGGCATGCTAGGAGCGTCCGTGGCACTTAGCTAGATCCATTCGGCCGCTGAACGCCCCTGAAATGCGTTTTGTACGGGTCGTGTACAACGCCTCGACACGCTACGGCCATGAAGCGTTCGAAGCTCCGGCGCCTCGCCGGTTTCGGGGTCGTCCTGGCCGCGGTGGGCGGGTTCGCGCTCACCGCGGCGGTGCCCGCGTCCGCCACTGTCCCCGGCAAGGTGCAGACCGCCGGTGACCCGCTGAACGTCCGCCGCGCGCCCAACACCGCGGCCACGTCGGTAAAAACGGTCGCGAACGGTGCCACCGTGAACATCGAGTGCCAGACCACGGGCAACTCCGCGGCCGGACCGCTCGGCACCACCACGATCTGGGACTACGTGCCCGCCCTCGGCGGGTACGTGTCCGACGGCTACGTGCAGACCGGGTCCGACGGCCGCGTCGCCCCCGATTGCGGCACCGGCACGGGCAGCGCGCAGTGCGCCGCGTCGTGCGCCGCCGAAGGGGTGTTCCGCTCGGCCGACGCGCATTTCGTCGCCTACGACACCAACGCCGACGGCAGTTCCGGGGTCGTGCAGTACTGGCTCGCCGACGGCTCGGGTCCCTACTACGTCTGGGCTTCCGGCGGCAACGGCACATCGGTGGACCAGGCCGCGCCCGTCGCGAAGGGCAAGTGGGTGTTCTACAAGGTCTGCACGGGCCACCACACGTCGCCGCCGACCTTCGCCGGGTGCAGCGCCGGCCTCACCGACTTCGCAGCCTGACACAACCCCTGTTCTCCAGAA
Source organism: Amycolatopsis sp. FDAARGOS 1241 (assembly GCF_016889705.1). Taxonomy (NCBI): domain Bacteria; kingdom Bacillati; phylum Actinomycetota; class Actinomycetes; order Pseudonocardiales; family Pseudonocardiaceae; genus Amycolatopsis; species Amycolatopsis sp. FDAARGOS 1241. The sequence continues at coordinate 7,460,837 of NZ_CP069526.1, read as the reverse complement.
AGGAACCCTGCCATGGGCCAGGTGAACCGGCGCTCGGTGCTGCTGGGCGGACTCGCCGCCGTGACCGCCGCCGCGACCACGAGCGCGTTGCCCTCGTGGGCCACCGCGCGCACCTCGATCGCCGCACCGCCGATCCACGACCCGTTCCAGCTCGGTGTCGCCTCGGGCGACCCGCTGCCGGACAGCGTCGTGCTGTGGACGCGGCTCGCGCCCGCGCCGCTCAACGCCGACGGGTTCGGCGGCATGCCGGACGCGACGTACGCCGTGGACTGGGAGATCGCGAACGACGAAGCGTTCTCCTCGATCGTCCAGAGCGGATCGGCCAGCGCGGTGCGCGCTTCGGCGCACAGTGTCCACATCGAACCGACGGGCCTCGAGCCGGCCCGCGACTACTTCTACCGCTTCAAGGCCGGTGGGTACATTTCGCCGGTCGGGCGCACGCGCACGGCGCCGGCCGCCGGCGCGGCCGTGAACCGGCTGAAGTACTGCTTCACCTCCTGCCAGCACTGGGAAGAGGGCTGGTACCACTCGTACAAGGGCGTGGTGCGCGACGACCCGGACCTCGTGCTGTTCCTCGGCGACTACATCTACGAAAAGCCTTCCGGGCGCAAGAAAGCGGAGCTCAACCCGCGCAAGCTCGCCGTGCCTTCGGACACCACCACGCTCGCGCTCTACCGCGCGCGCCACGGCCAGCACAAGACCGATGTGGACCTCCAGGCCGCGCACGCGCTGGCCCCCTGGATGGTCGTGTTCGACGACCACGAGGTGATGAACAACTGGAACAGCACCACGAGCCCCGCCTCGACCGCGCGCAAGGGCTACGGGTTCCAGGCGTTCTACGAGCACATGCCGATCCGGTCCACGGCCAAGCCCAACGGCGCGTCGATCCAGCTGTACCGCCAGTTCCTGTGGGGCAACCTGGCGCGTTTCCACATGATGGACACGCGCCAGTTCCGCAGCGCGCAGGTCAGCGGCACGGCGTGCGGGCCCTACCGCGACACGTCGCGCACCATCACCGGCACGGCGCAGGAGCAGTGGCTGCTCAAGGCGTTCGAGTCGCACCCGGCCACGTGGGACTTCCTGGGTCAGCAGGTGTTCTTCGCGCAGCGCGACGGCGACGGGAGCTCGGCCACGTGCGAGAGCCCGGATTCGTGGAACGGCTACGAGGCCTCGCGCGACCGCATCACGCAGGGCTGGATCGACCGCGGGGTGCCCAACCCGGTCGTGCTCACCGGTGATGTGCACCGCCACTGGGCGGCCGACCTGCGCAAGGACTACTTCGACCACAGCGATCCGATCGTCGGCTCGGAGCTGGTGACCACTTCGGTCACGTCCAACAGCGACGACGCGGCGCCGCCGAGCGCCGCGTGGCTCGCGAACAACCCGCACATCAAGTACTGCAAGGGCGAACGCGGGTACGTGCGGGTCACCGCGACGCCGGCGCAGCTGCTGGCGGACTTCGTGGTCGTGTCGGACACGAGTGTCAACGACCCGGCGAAGCTCGTGATCAACGCGGACAAGAGCTTCGTGGTCAACGCGGGTTCGAAGGGCCTGCAGGCGGTCTGATCATCCGGGCGGCCGAAGCACCAGACGGAAGTAGGTGGTGCTCGGCCGCCCGGCGTGCTCCGTGTTACCGTTCGGCGGAACACGAAAACCGGACTTTCCTCGTATCTCCCGCCATTCCACTCGGGACAGTGCGGACGAATCGGACTTCTCCTTGTCCTGCCGCCGAAGATCGATCCGGCGGGCGAGATAACGGTTGCGAACCGGCGTGGCCGGCGCTTCCCCGGCGGCGGGTGCGGACCTAGTCTCAGGCCGGACGTTCGCGGCCTGGGGTCCGCGATTCACGAGGGAGTTGCCTGTGCGAAGAAGTCTCACCGTGTTCCTTTCGCTGGCGGTGGCGGGTGGTCTCGCGGCCACCACGCCGGCGGTGGCGTCGGCCCAGGGGCGGGCCGACATCCCCCAGTCGCACCCGCTCTGGGCGAACCCCGGGGCCAAGGTCGCCGACACCGCGCCGGCCTCTCAGCTGGATTTCCGCGTGTACCTGAACCAGCGGGACGAAGCCGGCGCCGAAGCCGCGGCCGCGGCCGTGTCGAACCCGCAGTCGAAGAGTTACAAGCAGTACCTGTCGCCGGAGCAGGTGCGCGACCGCTACGCCGCGTCGGACCAGACGGTGGCGGCGGTGAAGAACTGGCTCTCGGGCGCCGGGTTCAAGATCGGTGACGTGCCGTCGAACCGCGCGTACGTCGAGGCCACCGGCTCGGCCGACCAGGTCCAGCGGGCGTTCGACGTCACGCTCGGCAAGTACTCGGTGAAGGGCCAGACGCTGCGCGCGGCGGACAAGGACCTGTCCGTGCCCGCGTCGGTGGCCGCCGACGTGCTCGGCGTGGTCGGTGTCGACCAGGCCACGAACCTGCTGAAGCCGGACCACACCGACGGAGCCGACTCGCGGACCGCCGAGTCGTCCGGCCCGCAGACCGCGCCGCCCGGACCCGGCTTCCGCAACTCCGGTCCGTGCAGCGCCTACTACGGCGAGAAGACCGACACCACCGACCCGGCGTACAACGGCAAGCAGTTGCCGTACGCGCCGTGCGGCTACACGCCGGCGCAGCTGCGTTCTGCCTACGGCGTCGACCAGGCCGCCAAGCTGGGCGCCGACGGCAGTGGCACCACGATCGCGATCGTGGATGCCTTCGCGTCGCCGACCATCTACGCCGACGCGTCCGAGTACGCCAAGCGCAACGACCCGGCGCACCCGCTGAAGCAGTCGCAGTTCAGCCAGCACGTCTTCCCGGCGAACCCGGCTCTCGAGCCGCCGGACCAGTGCGACGCTTCGGGCTGGTACGGCGAGGAGACCCTCGACGTCGAGGCCGCGCACGGCCTGGCGCCCGGTGCGGACATCCTCTACGTCGGCGGCTCCGACTGCGAGGACCTGTCACTGGACACCGCGCTGAACTACGTCGTCGCGGGCCACAAGGCCGACATCGTGTCGAACTCCTACGGCGACACGGGCGAGGACCTGCCGGCGAGCGAGATCAAGGCGTTCAACCAGATCGCGGAGCAGGCGGCGCTCGAGGGCATCGGCGTCTACTTCTCCTCCGGCGACAACGGTGACGAGGCCGCGCGCCTCGGCACGCCTTCGCCCGACTTCGCCGCTTCGTCGCCGTGGGTGACCGCGGTGGGCGGCACCTCGCTGGCGGTGGACAAGAAGGGCCAGCGGATCTTCGAGACGGGCTGGGAGACCGGCAAGTCGACGCTGACCAACGGCGCGTACGCCCCGGCGTTCCCGGGTGCGTTCAACGGTGGCGCCGGCGGTGGCACGAGCCGCGTGTTCGGCCAGCCCTTCTACCAGAAGGGGGTCGTGCCGGACGCGCTGTCCACGAAGAACCAGAAGGGCAACAAGAAGGGCCGCGTCGTCCCGGACATCTCCGCGGTCGCCGACCCGAACACCGGCATGCTGGTGGGCCAGACGCAGCGTTTCCCCGACGGCGACTACTACGACCAGTACCGCATCGGCGGCACCAGTCTCGCGTCGCCGGTCTTCGCCGGCGTGATGGCCGTGGCCGACTCGCTCGACCACTTCCACCACGGCTTCATCAACCCCGCGCTGTACCAGCTCACGTCGCGCACCTCGGTGATCTACGACGTGAAGCACGTGGACGGTGCCGTGGAGCGCGTGGACTTCGCCAACAGCGTCGACGCGTCGGGTGGGCTGCTCACGTCGGCCCGCACGTTCGACTACCCCAACCTCACGATCCACACGACCGAGGGCTACGACGACGTGACCGGCCTCGGTTCGCCGAACGGCCTGCCGTTCCTGCTGCTCGTGTGATCCGCCACTGAGGGTCGGAGCAGGCCCCCTCCCCGTCACGGCAGGGAGGGGGCCTGCTTCGTGTCGTGGCGCATGCTCCGCACAGCCGGCGACAGCAGCGGGACGAGCGCGGCCGTCGCGAGGAGCACGCCGCCGGCGGTGGCCACGGGACCCGCGCCGAAGGCCGAGGCCAGGGGCCCCGCGGAGAGCTGGCCGAGGGGAATGCCCACGTAGGAACCGAAGTCGTCGTAGGAAGCCATGCGCGACAGCAGGTGCTCGGGATGTTTTCGTGCATCGTGGTGTCCCAGGCGACGTTGGCGACGCCGCTGCCGACGCCCGCGATGAGCGCCGCCGCGGCGAGCGCGGGGAAGCCGGGGTGGGTGCCGAGCACGAGCAACGGCGTAGCCCCGAGCGCGGCGCACAGTTGGCCCAGCGACAGCATCCGCCTGATTGCGACGCGGTACATCAGGACACCCGTGATCAGCACGCCCCCGGCCCGCACGCTGAGCACCACATCCCACGACGCCTCGCCCACTGTGTCGCGCGCGATGATCGGGCCGAGCACCTGCCACACGCCCGTCTGCGCGATGTTGACCACCGTGTAGGCGGCCACGATCTGCCACAGCCACGGGATGCGGCGGAAGTGGCGCCAGCCCTCGCGGATGCCGCGCACCACCGACTCCCGGGCGGCGGCGGGCGCGGGTGGCAGCTTCAACGCACTGAGCAGCGCACCGGCGACCAGGAACGACACCCCGTCGGCCGCGATCGCCCAGCCGCCGCTCGTCGTCACCACCAGCACCCCGGCGAGCGACGGGCCCGTCACCTTGGCCACGTTGCGCGCCGTGGCCAGCAGCGAGTTCGCCTGCCGCAGGCTCGCGCGCTCCACGAGCTGCGGCACGATCCCGCGCAGCGCCGGCGTGGTGAACGCGGTGAGGACGCCGTTGAGGAACTCCGTCGCGATGAGCGCCGGGAGCGAGTAGTCACCGGTGAGCAGGATCCCGGCCGCGACCAGTTGTGTCACGCCGCTGCCGAGGTTCGCGGCGCGCAGGACGAGTGCCCGCGGGAACCGATCGGCCACCGACCCACCCACCAGCAGGAGGGCGAGCATGGGCACCATGTTGGCCGCGAGGACCACGCCCAGGTCACCGGTGGTGCGGCTGCTGTCGAGCACCGCAAAGGCGAGCGCCACGGGGGTCATGGAGCTGCCCAGCAGCGAGACCAGCCGAGCGGTGAAGAACAGCGTGAACCGCCGGTGGCGCAACGGCCGTGGAACCCCCATCCGGTGATCTTGGCAGGGCAGGGGGCGGCCGGGGAAGTTGTTTACGGCCGGGGGGTCCACAAAGGACTTCGGCGGTTTCGGCACCTCCGCGCCGCTGCGCCGGTCAATGCTCGAGATGCCCGGTCTGCCGAAGGATGGCAGTGATGAAGTCGTGGCCGATTTCCCGGGATTGGTCCGCCCGGCCGCGAATGGTTCGTGGGCCGGGTCCTCGGTTTGCTCGATAACCCGGTCACGCTCCGTCACTCGTCGCCGCAGGCGTTGGGGCACGGCAGCTCGATCGTGCCCGGTTCGGACAGGTCGGCGGCGGGCTGTTCCCAGGAGAGCACCCGACTGCCGGAGGACAGCTCGCACGAAGTCGTGGACATCGCCGACGCGATCACGACGCCGGTCTCAGGGTCGGTGACCGTCTCGCCGCCGTCGTCGCGGATCCACCAGCCCACCGTCATCGCCTCCGGAAGCACAGCCGGCCCTCCCGCGGACGGTCGCGGTCGCCGCCGTGCTCGTCGGACAGCTCCGAACGGAACACCCAGCGCGCGGGGATCACGCGCCCACGGGTGCACTGCGGTTCCAGCACGTCGTGAACCGGGTCGTCGACCTCGGCCCGGCGGAACAGGTGGTTGCGGGCTTCCTCCGCCCAGAAGTGCACGGCGTACGCCGCTTCTTCGATCTCGTCTGCGGGCAGCGTGCCCGCAATCTGCGCCGTCATCGTGCACCGTCCACACGCGTTGTAGCTGATAGTTACTGCCGAGAGGCTAAAAGTGATTGGTTTGCTGGAGGGACACCGAAGGGACACCAGGCGGACGGCAGGAGCACCATGCGCGTGCCCGATCTTCCGGGGACAGCGTCGCCGATCGGCTCAAAGCAGCTCGCAAGCTGAAGGGGCTGAGCCAGCTCCAGCTCGCACGGCGCGCCAACCTCTCGCAGTCGCTGGTCAAGAAGGTGGCGCAGGGCAGCAAGCCGCCGAGCGCCGCGTTCGTGGCGGGAGCGGCCCGAGTGCTCGGGATCAGGTCGCCACGCTGTACGGCACCCGGGAAAACGAGGTGCTCGACGAGCCGAGCGCGGAGTCAGCCGGTGTCGCCGAGCTGCGCAGTGCGCTCGACGCCTACGACGACCCCCGGCCTGAGGGGGACCCGCTCACCCTCGACACCATCGCCGGACGCCTCACGAAAACCTCGGCGAAGGCTCTCTTGCTGCGCAACGCCGACGTGCTCGCCGAGCTGCCCCCTCTGCTGCACCACCTGTACGTTCTGGCCGACGAGCGGGGCCACGCCGGGGAGCAGGCGCGCGCGTTCCTGCACGACGCCTACCGGATGGCGGCGACCGTCGCCGGGCGGTTTCGGCAGGCTGACCTCGCTGCGATCGCGTCCGAGCGCCACATCCAGCTCGCGCCGGCCACCGGCGACCCGCTGCGCATCGCGATCAGCGCGTACCACCGCAGCACGCGCTACCTCCAGCACGGCGATTACCGCAACGGGCTGCGGCTTCTCGACCGTGCGCGCCGGCACGTCGCCGCCGGGCCGGCCGACCGCGCCATCGCGATCCAGCTCGATCTGCGCTCGGCGATCCTCGCCGCGCGCGCCGGCGACCCGAACGAGGCCGACGGGTATTTGTCCGAGCCGCGTGCGTTCGCCGACGAATTCCACCCGCCTGAGACGCCCTATTACAACGTGGACGCGAGCGTGACGAACATAGTCGTCCACTGGTTCGCGGCGCCCGTCGAGAACTACGACGCCACCGAAGCCGTGCGCCGCGCCGAGTCGGTGACCGTGGTGGATCCCGGTCGTCCGGAGCGCGTCGGGCACCACCACATCGACATGGCGCGGGCGTGGCTGCTGCACGGCAACCGGGAAAGGGCGCTCGCCGAGTTGACCGCGGCGCGGAAGGTCGCGCCGAACGCCACTCGCCACCACCCGTCGGTCACCGAGACCGTGCGTGCGCCGGCCGCCGCCGAGCGGCGCGTCACCGGCTCGCTGGCCGGGTTCGCGCCGTGGGCAGGCATCCGGCTGTGAGCGCAACGACGCCACCGCCGCCGGCGCGGAACGGCAGGGAAAGTCGGTTGCGCTTGAAGGTCCACAAAGGACCGGAGAACAGTCACCGCTTCAGCAACAGCGACACGTCCCCGAACTCGTGCCACAGGTACCGCCGTTCGACGGCCGCGTCGTAGGCCTGTTGGACGAGCGAAGGGCCGACGACCGCCTCCAGGAGCAGCAGGTGCGAAGCCTCCGGGGTGTGCAGGCCCGAGATCACGCCGTCGACGACCGAGGCCGGGTGCGCAGGCCCCAGCACCAGCGAAGTCCACCCCGACGCGCTCGTCACCGCCCCGTCCACGACCGCCGATTCCAGGGCGCGCACGGCGGTGGTCCCCACGGCGATGATGCGCCCGCCCTGTGCACGCACCCAGTTGACGAGCGCCGCGGTCGTCGCGGGGACGTGGAAGCGCTCGGCGTACGGGGGTTCGCCCGCTTCCGGGGAGGAGACGCCCGTGTGCAGGAGCAGCGGCGCGAACAGGACGCCGCGGGAAACGAGGCGGGTGACCAGGGCTTCGGTGAACGGGCGGGCGGCGCTGGGCATTTCGGCCGAGCCCGGGTCGAGGGCGAACACCGTCTGGTAGTCGGTCAGGGGCCAGGTGCGCGGAACGTAGCCGTAGCGGATCGGGCGCCCGACCCGCGCCAGGTACTGGGCGACGCCGCCCTCCACGCCGACGCGAGCACGCCACAGGCGCCCGCCCGGGACGTGGGGGGCGTCCAGCGTCAGAGTCGCGCCCGCCGGCAAGCGCAGGAGCTCGCCCGGCCGGCCGTCGAGCAGCGGGCCGCCGGGGGAGCGGAGTTCGACGACCCACAGGTCGTGGTCGAGTTCGGTGGAGAAGTGGACGCCGACGACCTGGCCGGAGCGCACCGCGTCGACGGCCGCGGGCAGCGTGCCGGACGTGTTGACCACCAGCAGGTCGCCCGGGCGCAGGAAGTCGCCGAGGGAGCGGAAAACGGCGTGCCGGACGCCGGACGGACCGGCGAACAGCAGGCGGACCTCGTCGCGGGCGAGCCCGCGCGCTTCGGGCGGCGCGGCGGCGTACAGGTCCTCGGGCAGGGTGAAGCGGGTACGCGGCGCACCGCCCCGAACCGGTCTCACGGACGCACCGCCTCGAGCAGGTCGGCCGCGCGGTACCGGCCACCGGCCGGGCGATCGTCGAGCAGCCGCAGGAACGCCGGCACGGCCGTCTCCGGCAGCGGCCGGTCGGAAATGTCCTCGCCCGGGAACGCGAGCTGGTGCATGGCCGTGCGCAGATCACCCGGGTCGACCGCGTACACCGCGACCGCGGGGTTCTCCACCCCGAGGACGGCCGTGGCGTGGTCGAGCGCGGCCTTCGCCGAGCCGTACGCGCCCCAGCCCTCGTACGGTTCGACGGCCGCGTCGGAACTCACGGAAACGAGCGTGCCGTGCGCCGCCGTCAACGCCGGCAGCAGCAACCGCGCCAGGGCGAGCGGTGCGAAGACGTTGGTGCGGAACACGGCCGCCAGCTCGTCGTCGGGGTACTGCGCGAGCGGCGGCAGCGGGCTCACGCCCAGCGTGCTGGCGTTGTTCACGAGCAGGTCGAGCCTCGGCCCGGCGGCCTCGGCGAGGGCGGCGCGGTGCGCGGGGTCCGTGACGTCGCCGGGCACGGCGGTGAAGCCGAGCTCGTCGGCGGCGGCCCGCAGCGCGGCCTCGCCCCGGCCGGTGCCGAGCACCGTCCACTCACGACGGACGAGGGCCGCGGCGAGGGCCCGGCCGAGACCGGCGGACGCGCCGGTGATGACGGCGGCTGGCATGGGTACCTCCTGGAGTAGGTACCTTTCAGCCTGCGACCTCCACCTTACTGGAGGTCAACCGGCGCAGGATCGTGTACGCCACCAGCGAAACGACGAACCCGGCGTAGTACGCCAGATCCGCTCCGTGCAGCGCCGCCGCGACCGGTCCGGTGTAGACGGTGGTGTTCATGAACGGCACGGCCGCCGCGAAGCCCACCACGAACGCGATCACCGCCGGCCACCACCGGGCCGGCTTCGCCAGCTCGGTCAGCACGTCGAACCGCCGGCCGCCGCGCGTGCGGCGCAGCCAGTCGGGCACCACGACACCGAGGAACGGCGGGATCCAGTAGCTCACGAACAGCAGCACGTTCTCGAACTTCGCCGACAGGTCACCGCTGTGCATCCACAGGATGAGCGCGAACGCCAGCACCGTCACCACCACCGCCGACACCGGACGGCGCAGCCGCACGCCCACCGTCTGCAGCGCGAGCGAACCGCTGTAGTCGTTCATCGCGTTGGACGACACGGCGGCCAGCCCGATCACCAGCAACGCGAGCGCGCCGACGACCCCGCCGCCGACCAGCTGCGACACCCCGGCGGCCGTCTGGTCGCCGAGCGCCGATCCCAGCGCGAGCCCGATGCCTTCACCCAGCGCGTACGACGCGGTGAGCCCGAGCAGGGTGAACCAGAAGACCCCAGCCGGCTTGGTGTCCGCCGGCAGGTAGCGGCTGAAGTCGGCCGCGTAGGGCGCCCACGAGATGGCGAGGCTGAGCGTGATCGTCGAGAACAGCACCACGGCGCCAGCGAAGTCACCGCCCGTCGCGGAGTCGGTGAACGTGATCGGGTGGTCGAGCACGACCTTCACCGCGAGCGCCACGAACGCGACCACCAGCACCGCGCTCATCACGGCCTGCACGCGGTGGATCACGGCGTACCCGAACACCCCGAGCGCGCACTGCAGCACAAGCACGAGCAGCACGGCGGCCCAGAACGGCAGGCCCGTGAGCTCGGCCAGCGCCTCACCGCCGAACAGGCCGACCAGCGCGTCCCACGCGATCGACCCGAGCCACTGCACGAGCCCCGGCAGCACGACCCCGCGCCCGAACGGCAGGCGCGCGAGCGGCAGCTGTCCGGTGCCGGTGCGCGGGCCCCAGGTCGACAGGTACGCGGGCGGCAGTGAGCCGAGGACCGTGCCGATCAGCGCGACGATGAACCCCGTGGTGAAGCCGAGCCCCAGCGTCGAACCGAGCGTGCCGGTGAACACGGCGGTCATGGTGAGGTTCGGCGCGAACCAGACGCTCGCGAGCCGCCACGGCCGGCCGAAGCGGTTACCCTCCGGCACGGGTGTGATGCCGTGCGTCTCGATCGCGAGGTCGCCGGCCCCGGAGGGCATGCGCCCCCCGAAGACATCGGCGTCGATCCCGCTCATGCGCTCGCCTCGCCGGCGCTCGGCCCGGCATCCGCCCGCCGCGCAGTGGTGACTGGTTCGCTCACAGGCTCGTTCACGTCGTAATCGTCCCTTCTTCGTGCGGCCCGAGTCATGATTCCTCTCCGGGGTGTTCCCGGGAAGCGACCGCGACGAACGTCTCCCCGCAGCCGATAACCACGGTCACGGGCTCTGTCAAGAGGCGCCCACGAGATTTCTCGGCATGCGGATGTCGGTGCGGCCTCGTGCGCAGACATGCGAACCTCCGCCCGACACCACATCCGTGAAAGGGCGATCCCGACGTGCGCACCCACCGCAGAACCCGCTTGCTGGCCGCCGCGCTGACCGCGCTGTCCATGGCAGGCGTCCTCGCCGGGTGTTCGCGCGCGGAGCGGCCGCAGGAGCAAGCGCAGAACGAGGGCGCGGCCACCGAGGTCCGGCTCGGCTACTTCCCGAACGTCACGCACGCGCCGGCGCTGATCGGCGTCGAGAAGGGCTTCTTCACCCAGCAGCTGGGGAAGACGAAGCTCACCACCCAAACCTTCAACGCGGGACCCGACGAGGTCAACGCACTGCTCGGGAAGTCGCTCGACATGGCGTTCATCGGTTCCGGGCCGGCCATCACGGCGTTCAGCAAGTCCGCCGGCGCCATCCAGCTGGTCTCCGGCGCGGTGTCCGCCGGGGCGCAGCTCGTGGTCAAGCCCGGTATCACCAGCGTCGACCAGCTCAAGGGCAAGACGTTGACCACACCGCAGCTCGGCAACACCCAGGACGTCGCCCTCAAGAAGTTCCTCGCCGGCAAGAAGCTGACCGGCCAGGTCACCGTCACTACGATGGACAACCCGAAGACGCTCGACGCGTTCCGCAAGGGCGACGTCGACGGCGGCTGGCTGCCCGAGCCGTGGTCGTCGCGGCTCGTGCTCGACGCCGGCGCGAAGGTGCTGGTGGACGAGAAGTCGCTGTGGCCGCAGGGCCGCTTCCCGACGACCGTGGTGATCGTGCGCAGTGAGTTCCTGCAGCAGCACCCGGACACGGTTCGCGCGGTGCTCAAGGGCGAGCTCGCCGCGATCGACTGGGCAAAGGCGAACCCCGGCGAAGCGAAGACCGTCGTGAACGGCGCCCTGAAGAAGCTGGCGGGCAGCTCCCTGAGCCCGGCCGTGCTCGACCGCGCGTTCTCCGGCATCGAGCTCACCACGGACCCGATCCCGGGCCAGTTCCCGCAGCTGGCCCAGGACTCCGTCACGGCGGGGATCGCCAAGTCCGCGGTGTCGCTGAAGGGCTTCGCCGACTTCGGCCCGCTCAACGACGTGCTGAAGGACGCGAAACTCCCCGCCGTCGAATCCGGCGACCTGGCCAAGTGAGAGAGGTAGCGAGCGGATGACCGTCACCCTCCCCGATGACCGTACGGACTTCACCGGCACCGCCGCCGTGCACCTGTCCGGCGTGGGCAAGGCGTTCGGCCCCGCCGGGCGCGCGGTGGTCGCGCTCGACGGCGTCGACCTCGACGTCGCGCCGGGGGAGTTCGTGTGCCTGCTCGGCGCGTCCGGCTGCGGCAAGAGCACGCTGCTGAACCTCGTCGCGGGGCTCGACGCGCCGTCGGCGGGTGAGATCACGCTCAACACCTCGCGGCCGGCCGTGATGTTCCAGGAAGCCGCGCTGATGCCGTGGCTCACGGCGAGCCGCAACGTCGAGCTGCCGCTGCGGCTGGCCGGGTTCGGCCGTGCCGAGCGCCGCCACAAGGCCGCCGAGCTGCTGGAGCTCGTGCGGCTGAACGGCGTCGGCAAGAAGCGGCCGCACGAGCTGTCCGGCGGCATGCGACAGCGCGTCGCGCTCGCGCGGGCGCTGGCCGCGACGCAGCGGGTCGGCGGCGAGACCGAGCAGGCGCTGCTGCTGATGGACGAGCCGTTCGCCGCGCTCGACGCCATCACCCGTGACGTGCTGCAGAGCGAGCTGCTGCGCGTGTGGCGCAGCACCGGCACTTCGGTGCTGTTCGTGACCCACGACGTGCGCGAGGCCGTGCGGCTGGGGCAGCGCGTGGTGCTGCTGTCGTCGCGGCCGGGCCGGGTGGTGCGCGAGTGGACCGACGTGGCGTCGGCCGACACCGAAGAGCTGACCGACGAGATCACGGGGCACCTGCGAAAGGTCATCAGCACCCATGCCGCAGCCTGACCGTTCCGCGGTCGACGAGCTCGACGCCGTCGGCTCCGGCCTCGACGCGCTCGACGCCCCGGTGGGGGAGCGCCGTCCGTCGTTCTGGCGGCGGTTCGCGTGGGGGTTCCTGCCGCCCGTGCTCGCGCTCGTGCTGCTCGTGGTGGTGTGGCAGATCCTGTGGGCGGCGGCGTTCTGGCCGGAGGCACAGTTGCCCGCGCCGCTGGCCGTGTGGCACGAGTTCTGGAGCCGGCTCACTGACGGCGAGGTGTTCGGGTTCATCTGGACATCGGTGCACCGCGCCGCGCTCGGGTTCGCCGCGGGGGTGCTGATCGGGACTCCGCTGGGCTTGCTCGTTGCCAAGGTGCGCGTGGTGCGCGCGGCGATCGGGCCGCTGCTGACGGGCCTGCAGAGCCTGCCGTCGGTGGCGTGGGTGCCGGCCGCGATCCTGTGGTTCGGCATCAACGACGCGGCGATCTACTTCGTCGTGCTGCTGGGTTCGGTGCCGTCGATCGCCAACGGGCTCGTGTCGGGCATCGACCAGATCCCGCCGATCCTGCCGCGCGTCGGCCAGGTGATGGGGGCGCGCCGGCTGTCGGCGGCCCGGCACATCCTGCTGCCCGCCGCGTTGCCCGGGTTCCTGGCCGGGTTGAAGCAGGGGTGGGCGTTCTCGTGGCGTTCGCTGATGGCGGCGGAGCTGATCGCGCTGTCGCCGCAGCTGGGCGTGGGACTCGGCGCGTACCTGAACCAGGGCTCGTCGCTCAACGCGATCGAGACGGTGATCGCGGCGATCTTCCTGATCCTGCTCGTCGGGATCGGCATCGAACTGCTGGTGTTCCGGCCGCTGGAGCGGATGGTGCTGCGGGCGCGGGGCCTCACGTCGTCGCTGTAGTGAGGGGCTCGTCCGAACGGGGCAACGGGCGTCCAGCACAATGTCCGATCGTGGCCCCCGGGATCCTGGCGTTGATCGCCGATCTGATCTTCGTCGTGCGCTTCCTGCGCGAGCCCCGCCGGTTCGGCAACGCCGTGTGGTTCGCGATCGCGCTCCTGTTCACCGCGCTGTGGTTGTTCAGCCTCACTGCCGGGCTCGTGTGGGTGCAGGTGGTGGTGCTGATCGTCGTCGGCGTGGTGGCGGCGATGTCCGCGCTCGTACTGCCGTGGGCGCTGATCGCCAACGGCGTCGTGATGTGGCGCCGCGAGGGGCACCGGCCGGCGAACATGCTGTCGCTGCTGGCCGGCCTCGCGATGCTGGGGATCTTCGTGGTGACACTCGCGGCGCTCGTGTTCCTGCGCGAATCGTGGCTGCTCGTGCTGGCGGCCTCGGCGCTGCTGGTGTCGGCGTACCTGGCGTTCGTGTTCACCGCGCTGCTGCTGTACTCCGTGCTCTACAGCCGCGTGAACCGCCGCGCCCGCGCCGACGCGGTGATCGTCCTGGGCTCCGGCCTCCTCGGCGACCGCGTCCCGCCCCTGCTCGCCAGCCGCCTCGACCGCGGCGCCCAGGTCCTCCGACGGTCCCCCGACGCGGTCGTCGTCGTGTCCGGCGGCCGGGGCAGCGACGAACTCACGTCGGAAGCCGCCGCCATGGCGTCGTACCTGGAGAACTCCGGCGTCCCGCGTTCGGCCGTGCTGCTGGAAGACCGCGCCACGACGACCGACGAGAACCTCCGCTTCAGCGTCGACGTCCTGCACCACCACGGCATCTCCGGCCGCTTCCTGGCCGTGACGAACAACTACCACGTCTTCCGCACCGCCGTCCTCGCCCGGCGGCTCGGGTTGAAGCTCGACGTCATCGGCGCGAAGACCGCGTCGTACTTCGTGCCGAGCGCCTTCTTGCGCGAGTTCGTGGCCCTGCTGGTGCAGTACAAGAAGACGAACATCGCGGTGCTCGTGGTGCTGGGCGGGTTCCCGCCGGCGCTCGCCCTCGCCACCGTCCTCTGACGGCTCGGTCGAAGGCGTGGTCGCGCAAACGCTTGCGGTCCAGGCGACCTACGTCGGGATCGGGCTGCGATTTCCGGGAATCCGAACCAGCTGGACCGGTACCGCCGAGGCCGGCGGCCACCGCACTGCGTGGTGTGCCGAAGGCCGGACCGGCCCGCTGGGGTGAACCAGCGGGCCGCGGACTTGGCTCAGCGGCCGCCGCGGCGGGAGCCGGCGCGGGTGCCCGCGGAGAAAGCCGCGGCGCCGCGATTCGGCTTCTGGGTGCGGTTGCCCTGGGGCTGGCCGGAGCCGTTGCGGTTCTGGCGCGGCTCGCCCTGTTGGCGGGCGGATGTGCCGCGGCCGTTGCTCGTGCGAGCGGAACGGCCGGCGGTGCCGGAAGCGCCGGTGCGGGCGGCGCGACCGTTGCCGGAAGTGCCGGCGCGGGTCGAACGGCCTGCGCCGCCGTCGCCGGGGGTGGCGGTGCGGCTGCGGCCCGAAGGAGCGCCATCGCGAGCGGTGCCGCCGCGGGTGGGGCGGGTGCGGCTCGGCGAGTCGTCCTGGCGGCGGGCGGCGGCGCGGGCGCCCCGGCCGCCGCGGTTGTCCGCGGAGGGGCCGCCGCGGCGACCCGAGCTGCCGGAGCGCGGGGCGGTGGGGTCGGCGCCGGACGCCGTGACCTTCTTCGGCCGGTTGTCCACGGCCGGGCGGCGGCTGAAGGTGCGTTCGCCGGGGGCGAGCTCCGTCAGCAGCGGGTGGCCGGGGCCGATCTGGGTGGTCGTGGGTTTGATGCCGGCCTTGCGGGTGAGGTCGCGGACGTCGGCGACCTGGTCGTCGGTCATCAGCGTGATCACGGTGCCCGACGCGCCCGCCCGCGCGGTGCGGCCGGAGCGGTGCAGGTAGGCCTTGTGCTCGACCGGCGGGTCGGCGTGGATGACGAGCGTGACGTCGTCCACGTGGATGCCGCGGGCGGCGATGTCGGTGGCGACGAGCGTGCGCGCGGTGCCCGAGGAGAACGCCTCGAGGTTGCGCGTGCGCGCGTTCTGCCCGAGGTTGCCGTGCAGTTCGACGGCCGGCACCCCGTTGGCGACGAGCTTGCGCGTCAGCGCCTTCGCGCGGTGCTTTGTGCGCGTGAACACCAGCGTGCGCCCGGGCGCGGCCGTCAGGTCGACGAGCACCGGCAGCCGGTGCGTCTCATCGAGGTGCAGCACGTGGTGCGTCATCGTCGTGACCGGCGACTGGGCCGAGTCGACGCTGTGGGTCACCGGGTCGTGCAGGAACTGCTTGACCAGCACGTCGACGCCGCGGTCGAGCGTCGCGGAGAACAGCAGCCGCTGGCCGTGCTCGGGGGTCGCGGCCATGATGCGGCGGACCTCGGGCAGGAAGCCGAGGTCGGCCATGTGGTCGGCTTCGTCGAGTACGGTGATCTCGATCCGGTCGAGCTTCACCTCACCCGAGCGCATGTGGTCGGCCAGTCGGCCGGGGCACGCGACGACGATGTCCACGCCGTCGCGCAGCTTCGTGACCTGCGGGACGGCGCTCACGCCGCCGAAGATCGTGGTGGTCTTCAGGCCCAGCACCTTCGCGAGCGGCTGGAGCGTGGCGTCGATCTGCGTGGCGAGTTCGCGCGTCGGCGCCAGGATCAGCGCGCGCGGCCGGCCGGGGCGCCGCCGCGTCGGGCCGCCGGACAGGCGCGCCAGCACGGGCAGCGCGAAGCCGTACGTCTTGCCCGAGCCGGTGCGGCCGCGGCCGAGCACGTCGCGCCCGGCGAGCGTGTGCGGCAGTGTCGCTTCCTGGATCGGGAACGGTGCGGTGACTCCCTGCGCGGCCAGCGCGTCGACGAGGGGCAGGGACAGGCCGAGTTCGGTGAAAGTGGTCATAGGTGCGTGCGGGCGCGGGGCGCCCCGGTTCTCCATACGTGAGAAGGGTTGTCCTGCCCGGCGCAGACCTCGGGGGGCCGCGGCGCGTGGTACTGACAACGAGGGCGGTCCGAGGCAGAACTGTGCGGACCGCAAGATCAGTATAACTGCCCGTGCCCGAACCGCCGAGTGAGTTTGCCCGCACTCCCGCCACCTTGCTAAGTTACCCGTCGGTAATCACGGAGGAGTGCCATGCTGCTGAACCCGCGGGCGTACGACCCGAAGTCCTTCGACCCGGAGACCCGGCGCCTGCTGCTCGCCACGATCGGGTGGTTCGAGACCCGCGGCAAGCGCAAGCTGACCGAGGACTACCACAACCGCACCTTCTACGCGGACTTCCTCGAATTCGCCGGGCGGGAAGGCCTGTTCTCGACTTTCCTGACCCCGGCGGCCGAAGCCGACGGCAATCCCGACAAGCGCTGGGACACCAGCCGCGTCGCCGCCGTGTCGGAGCTCCTCGGCTTCTACGGCCTCAACTACTGGTACCCCTGGCAGGTCACCATCCTCGGCCTCGGGCCGGTGTGGCAGAGCGCCAACGAACACGCCCGAAAGCGTGCCGCCGCCGCGCTTTCCGCGGGCGGCGCCGCCGCGTTCGGACTGTCCGAAAAGGACCACGGCGCCGACATCTACTCGTCGGACCTCGTGCTCACGCCCGACGGCGAGGGCGGCTACCGCGCGAACGGCTCGAAGTACTACATCGGCAACGGCAACATCGCCCGCACCGTGTCGGTGTTCGGCCGCATCGACGGCGTCGAAGGTCCCGACCAGTACGTGTTCTTCTACGCCGACTCCGAGCACCCGGCCTACCGCCTGGTGAAGAACATCGTGCCCTCGCAGATGTTCGTCGCCGAGTTCCGGCTCGAGGACTACCCGGTGCACGCCGAGGACCTCCTGCACGTCGGCGCGGAGGCGTTCAGCGCCGCGCTCAACACCGTGAACATCGGCAAGTTCAACCTGTGCTTCGGCGGCATCGGCATGGCCACGCACTCGCTGTACGAGGCGATCACCCACGCCCACAACCGGATCCTGTACGGCAAGCCGGTCACCGACTTCCCGCACGTGCGCCGCGAGTTCGTGGAGGCCTACGCGCGGCTGATCGGCATGAAGCTCTTCTCCGACCGTGCCGTGGACTACTTCCGCTCGGCTGGTCCGGACGACCGCCGCTACCTGCTCTACAACCCGATCACCAAGATGAAGGTGACCACGCAGGCGCAGAAGGTGATCGGCTTGGTCGCCGACGTCGTCGCCGCGAAGGGCTTCGAGGCCGACACCTACCTCGCGATGGCCAAGAACGACATCGACGGCCTGCCCAAGCTCGAGGGCACGGTGGCGGTGAACCTCGCCCTCATCGCGAAGTTCATGCCGAACTACCTCTTCGCGCCCCAGGACCACGCCCCGGTGCCGACCCGCACCGACGCCGCGGACGACGAATTCCTCTTCCGCCAGGGCCCGGCTCGCGGCCTGTCCAAGGTGCGCTTCCACGACTGGAAAACGGCCTACGCCCGCGCCGCTCGCATCCCGAACGTCGCCCTGTTCGGCGAGCAGGCCGAGCACCTCGTGCGCCTGCTCGCCGAAGCCTCGCCCGACGAGGCACAGCAAGCCGACCTCGACTTCGGGCTCGCGCTGACGGAATTGTTCACCCTCGTCGTCTACGGCCAGCTGATCCTCGAGCAGGCCGAGCTGATGGCGGCTTCCGACGACGTGCTCGACCAGCTCTTCGCCGTGCTGGTGCAGGACTTCAGCGCGGCCGCGGTCGACCTCATCGGCAAGGCGAGTTCGACCGCGAAGCAGCAGGAGATCGCGCTGGCGGCGCTGCGCAAGCCCCTCGTGGACGCCGACCGGTTCGCTCGCGTGTGGACGATGGTACGTGAGCTGTCGGGTGCTTACGAGATGAACCCGTAAGCAGCACAACGAAAAGCCGCCTCCCCCGAGCACCCCGGGGGAGGCGGCTTTCGCTGAGACCTACTTGCCGAACCCGGCCCGGCGCAGCGCGTCGGCCATGGCGCCGCCGCCGGTCTGCGGCTGGCCGCCGCGGCGCTGGCCGCCGCCGCGGTTCTGCTGCTGGCCGCCGCCACGGCGCTGGCCGCCGCCCTGGCCGCGGTCCCGGCCGCCACCGCCGCCGCCGCGGCGGTCCTGCGACGAGGCGCCCGGCTCGTCGTCCAGGCGCAGCGTCAGCGAGATCCGCTTGCGCGGCACGTCGACGTCGAGCACCTTCACCTTCACGATGTCACCCGGCTTCACGACGTCGCGCGGGTCCTTCACGAAGTTCTTCGACAGGGCCGACACGTGCGCGAGGCCGTCCTGGTGCACCCCGACGTCGATGAACGCGCCGAAGGCCGCCACGTTCGTGACCACGCCCTCCAGGCGCATGCCCGGCTTGAGGTCGGAGATCTTGTCGACGCCCTCGGCGAACGTGGCCGTCTTGAAGGCCGGGCGCGGGTCGCGGCCGGGCTTTTCGAGCTCGCTCAGGATGTCCGTGACGGTCGGGAGCCCGAAGGTCTCGTCCACGAAGTCGGCGGGCTTGAGCGCCTGCAGCGTGCGCGCGTTGCCGATCAGCTCGCGGATGCCCGAGCCGGTGCTGTCGAGGATCCGCCGGACCACGGGGTAGGCCTCGGGGTGCACCGCGGACGAGTCGAGGGGGTCGTCGCCGTCCGGGATGCGCAGGAAGCCCGCGCACTGCTCGAACGCCTTCGGCCCGAGCCGCGCGACCTCCTTGAGCGCCGTGCGCGTGGTGAACGGACCGTTTGTGTCGCGGTGAGCGACGATGTTCTCCGCCAGCGACGTCGTGATGCCCGAAACGCGCGTGAGCAGGGGAGCGGATGCGGTGTTCACGTCGACGCCCACGGCGTTCACGCAGTCCTCCACCACCGCGTCGAGCGAGCGCGACAGCGACACCTCGGACAGGTCGTGCTGGTACTGCCCGACGCCGATCGACTTCGGGTCGATCTTCACGAGCTCGGCCAGCGGGTCCTGCAGCCGGCGCGCGATCGAGACGGCGCCGCGCAGCGACACGTCCATGCCCGGCAGCTCCTGCGACGCGAACGCCGACGCCGAGTACACCGACGCGCCCGCCTCGCTGACCACGGCCTTGGTGAGCTTCAGGTCCGGGTGCTTCTTGATCAGCTCGACCGCCAGCTTGTCGGTCTCGCGCGAGGCCGTGCCGTTGCCGATCGAGATGAGTTCCACGTTGTGCTTGGCGGCGAGCGCGGCCAGCTCGGCGATCGACTGGTCCCACTTGTTCGCCGGCTGGTGCGGGTAGATCACGTGCGTGTCGACGACCTTGCCGGTCGCGTCCACCACGGCCACCTTCACGCCGGTGCGGAAGCCCGGGTCGAGGCCCATCGTCGTGCGCGTGCCGGCCGGAGCGGCCAGCAGCAGGTCGCGCAGGTTGGCCGCGAACACGCGCACGGCGTCGTCCTCCGCCGACTGGCGCAGCCGCATCCGCAGGTCGATGCCCAGGTGCAGCAGGATCTTCGTGCGCCAGGCCCAGCGTACGGTGTCGCCGAGCCACTTGTCGGCCGGACGGCCGTCCTGCTTGATGCCGAACTTCTGTGCGATCCGCTGCTCGTACTCCGTGGGCCCGACCCGCGGCTCCGCGTCCTCGGCCTTCGGCTCTTCCGGCTCCATCGACAGGTCGAGGATCTCCTCCTTCTCGCCGCGCAGCATCGCGAGGATGCGGTGCGAGGGGAGCTTCGTGTACGGCTCGGAGAAGTCGAAGTAGTCGGCGAACTTGGCGCCGTCGGTCTCCTTGCCCGCGCGGACCTTCGACGCGAGGTGGCCCTCCGCCCACATCTTCTCGCGCAGCTCGCCGATCAGGTCGGCGTCCTCGGCGAAGCGCTCCACGAGAATGGCGCGTGCGCCGTCGAGCGCGGCTTGCGCGTCGGCCACGCCCTTGTCCGCGTCGACGAAGACCGCGGCGGCCGCCTGCGGGTCGGTCGACGGGTCGCTCAAGAGGCCGTCGGCCAGCGGCTCCAGGCCCGCCTCGCGGGCGATCTGCGCCTTCGTCCGCCGCTTCGGCTTGTAGGGCAGGTAGATGTCCTCGAGCCGCGACTTGGTGTCCGCGGCCATGATCTGGGCTTCGAGGGCTTCGTCGAGCTTGCCCTGGCTCCGGATCGACTCCAGCACCGCCACGCGGCGCTCGTCGAGCTCGCGCAGGTAGCGCAGGCGCTCTTCGAGCGTGCGCAGCTGCGCGTCGTCGAGCATTCCCGTGACCTCTTTGCGGTACCGGGCGATGAACGGCACGGTCGACCCCCCGTCGAGGAGGTCGACGGCCGCCTTGACCTGCCCTTCGCGCACCCCCAGCTCTCCGGCGATGCGCTCCTCGACCGACTGCACGCTCACAACAGGCTCCTGATCCTTCTCGGTGTCCCGTGGCGAGCATTCTGCCGCCCGGCGCACCGCGACTTTCGTATGGGCCTGTCGAACCGTTCCTTGACACCGAGATTGGTCTAGTCCACTTTGTGGTGACGTACTTCACTCTTGCGTGGAGGTCCCCACCGTGTCCCCTCGGAAATCCAGACTGGCGCTCGGTTCGCTGGTCGCCACCGTGGCCGCGTGCCTCGGTGTCACCCTGGCCGTCGGCGGCAGCGCCTCGGCGGCCAACATCCTGGCCAACCCCGGCTTCGAGAGCGGCAGCCTCTCGGGCTGGACCTGCAGCGGCTCCGCGTCCGTCGTGTCGAGCGGCGCCCACAGCGGGAGCAAAGCGCTGAGCGCCGCGCCCTCGTCGTCCGACACCGCGCAATGCGCCCAGCAGGTGACGGTCAAGCCCAACACCGCGTACCGGCTCTCGGCGTGGGTGCAGGGCAGCTACGTGTACCTCGGCGTGTCCGGCACCGGCGGCGCCGACAGCAGCACGTGGACGCCCGGCACCAGCGGGTGGAACCAGCTGTCGCTCGGCTTCACCACGGGTGCGTCGTCCAGCGTCACGGTCTACCTGCACGGCTGGTACGGGCAGCCGGCCTACCTGGCCGACGACGTGAACCTCGACGGCCCGGGCACCCCGCCACCGACGACCCCGACCACCCCGACCACCCCGACGACCGTGCCCACGATGCCGACCACCTCGCAGCCGCCGGTCGTCGGTGACCTCGCGAAGCACGTGCTCACGGGCTACTGGCAGAACTTCTTCAACGGAGCGAAGGCCCTGCGGTTGGCCGACGTGCCGAGGAGCTACAACATCGTCGCCGTGGCCTTCGCCGACGCCACCGGCACGCCCGGCGCCGTGAACTTCACACTCGACTCCGGCCTGTCCGCCCAGCTCGGCGGCTACACCGACGCGCAGTTCCGTGCCGACGTGAAGACGCTGCAGTCACGCGGCCAGAAGGTGATCATCTCCGTCGGTGGCCAGAACGGCACGATCAGCGTGAACGATTCGACGTCGGCGAACAACTTCGCCAACTCGGTGAAGCAGCTGATCTCGTCCTACGGCTTCGACGGCGTGGACATCGACCTCGAGAACGGCGTCAATGCCACCTATCTGGCGCAGGCGCTGCGCAGCATCCACTCGGGCGGCGGCTCGATCATCACCCTGGCCCCGCAGACGATCGACATGCAGTCCACGCAGGGCGGCTACTTCCAGCTCGCACTGAACATCAAGGACATCCTGACGGTCGTCAACATGCAGTACTACAACTCGGGCACCATGCTCGGCTGCAACGGCCAGGTCTACGCCCAGGGCACCGTCGACTTCCTCACGGCGCTCGCGTGCATCCAGCTCCAGGGCGGCCTGCGCGCGGACCAGGTGGCTCTCGGCCTGCCCGCCGCGGGCTCCGCGGCGGGCGGCGGTTACCAGTCGCCGGCCAACGTCGTGTCGGCGCTGAACTGCCTGGCTCGTGGCACCAGCTGTGCGGGCTTCAAGACTTCGGCGACGTACCCGTCGATCCGCGGGGCCATGACCTGGTCGATCAACTGGGACGCGTCCGCCGGGTACGCGTTTGCGAACACCGTCGGAGGCGGGCTCGCGAACCTGCCTTAGGAGGTTTCCGGACAGACCTTGGAAGGACTCCCGCGACGGCAGGGAGGGCGTCGTCGCGGGAGCTCCTTTCAAGACACCCCCAGTGCACGTGCTCAGAGGGGGGTGACCACGTGCGGGGGTAAGAGTGCCGTGCGCCGGTAGGTGAAACTGTTGAGCAAATGTTGAATCCGCTGTTCAGACCGTCTTTGGTGCTTCGACGACCGGCAGCCGCAGCGCACCGGGGGCGGTGGGCGGCACCGCGGGGTGGCGCGGGGCGACCGGGGAGATCCGCCGGTACGGTTCGCCCGGCGCCGGGCGGGGGTCTGCGTCGCCGTTGTTCGGCCAGAGGGCCAGGGCGCGCTCGGCCTGGGCGGTGATGGTGAGCGACGGGTTGACGCCCAGGTTCGCGGAGATCGTGGAGCCGTCGACGATGTGGAGGCCCGGGTAGCCGTACACACGGTGGTACGGGTCGACGACGCCGGTGTCGGGGGAGTCGCCGATGGTGCAGCCGCCGATGAAGTGGCCGGTGATCGGCGTGTTGGCCAGGTCCGTCCAGGCGCCCTGGGGCAGGCCGCCGATCTTGGCGGCGACGCGGCGGGTGACCTCGTGGCCCGCGGGGATCCAGTCGGGGCTCGGTTCGCCGGTGCCCTGCCGGGTCGTCATGCGCCGGCTGAAGAGGCCGCGTTTCGTGTACGTGGTCACGGAGTTGTCGAGTGTCTGCATGACCAGCAAGCCGATCATCCGCTCCGACCAGTGCCGCGGGTTGTGCAGGCGCGGCAGGTCGCGCCAGCGGCGCGCCAGTTCCCGCAGTCCGAGCGCCCAGCGGCGTTTGCCGGGAACCGCGTCCACGAGGACCGTGGCCATCAGGCCCATCACGTTGCTGCCCTTGCCGTAGCGCACCGGCTCGACGTGCGTGACCGCATCCGGGTGGATCGACGACGTGATCGCGACCCCGCGCGTGTAATCGGTGTCCTTGCGCAGCGACCGCGCGGCGAGCACGGCCTCGGAATTCGTGCGCGCCAGCACACCCAGCCGCGGCGACAAGTCCGGCAACGTGCCGTCATCACGCAACTTGTGCAACAGCCGCTGCGTCCCCAGCGCCGCAGCGGAAAACACCACTTCCCGCGCCGTGAACGTCCGGCGGCCCCTGCGCACCCACCGGCCCGTGCGTTCCGTGTCGACCGCGTAGCCGCCGGACACCGGCCGCACCGAGACGGCCGTGGTCAGCGGGTGCACGACGGCACCCGCCCGTTCGGCGAGGTGGAGGTAGTTCTTCACGGTCGTGTTCTTCGCCCCGACGCGGCACCCGGTCATGCACTCGCCGCAGTGCGTGCAGCCGCGACGGGCGGGACCGGCACCGCCGAAGAACGGGTCGGGCGCCTCCTCGCCGGGGCGCGAACCGAAGTACACCCCGACGGGCGTGCGGCGGTAGGTGTGCCCGATGCCCATGTCGTCCGCGACCTCGCGCAGCACCTCGTCGGCCGGCGTGGTGAGCGGGTTCTCGACCACACCCAGCATCCGCTTGGCCTGGTCGTAGTAGGGCGCGAGCTCGTCCTTCCAGTCCGTGATGTGCGCCCATTGGCGGTCGCGGTAGAACGTGTCCGGCGGCTCGTACAGCGTGTTCGCGTATACCAGGGAACCGCCGCCGACGCCGGTGCCGCTCATCACGAACGTGTTCTTGAGCAACGTCAGCCGCTGGATGCCGTACAAACCGAGCTTCGGCGCCCACAGGTACTTCCGCAGCCGCCACGAGGTTGTGGCGAACTCGTCGTCGGCGAAGCGCCGGCCGCTCTCCAGCACGCCGACGCGGTAGCCCTTTTCCTGCAGCCGCAACGCCGTGACGCTGCCGCCGAAGCCGGAACCGATCACCAGCACGTCGTAGTCGGTGTTCACGAACCCACCACCCGGAAGTCGGCCGGGTCGAGGACCCGGGTCCTGCGGTCGTACTCCGTCACCAGGCCGGGCCAGTTGGTGCTCACGCGCCCGTCGGCCTGCCGGTACCAGCTCGTGCACGCGCTCCACACGCTGTGTCCCAGCCGCTTCTGCACCTCACGGTCGTAGCGTTCCTCGACCTCCGGGCGAACGTCCAGGTAGGACACTCCGGGCCGCGCGAGCTGCTCCACGGCCTGACGGATGTAGCGCGCCTGCCGTTCGATCATGTAGATGATCGACCCGGCGCCGAGGTTGGTGTTGGGGCCGTAGACGCAGAACAGGTTCGGGAACCCGGGCACCGTCATCCCCAGGTACGCCCGTGCGCCGCCGCGCCACGCGTCGTCGAGGTTCCGCCCGTCGAGGCCCAGCACCTTCATCGAGCCGAGGAAGTCGGTGGCGTTGAAGCCCGTGCCGTAGACGAGCACGTCGGCTTCGTGCTCCACGCCGTCTTCGGTGCGCACGCCGCGCGGGGTGATCTCGCGGATCCGGCCGGTCTCGACCTCGACGTTCGGCTGCGCCAGTGCGGGCAGGTAGTCGTTGGTGAACAGGATCCGCTTGCAGCCCAACGGGTAGCCGGGCTTGAGCTTGCGCCGCAGTTGCGGGTCCTTGATGTGCTTGTGCCGCAGCTGGGCCGTGCGCAGCTCGAAGAGCCTGGCCAGCACGGGGTGCCGCGTCATCGCGTACGTCGCGTACTCGGCCAGCAGGAAGATCCGCAGCCGGCCGAGCAGTTGCGTCGCCGGGAGGGTTTCGAAGAGCCGCTTCTGCCAGCGGGCGTAGCGCGTGTCCTTCTTCGCCATGACGTAGGGCGCGGTGCGCTGGAAGATCGTGAGCTTCGCGGCTTGCTTCTGCAGCGGTGGCACGAACTGGATCGCGCTCGCGCCCGTGCCGATCACGGCGACGCGCTTGCCGGCCAGCTCCACTTCGTGGTTCCACTTCGCGGAGTGGAAGCTGATGCCCTCGAAGCTGTCGCGCCCCGGGATGTCCGGCAGCACCGGCCGCGACAGCTGCCCGACGGCCGGCACGAACACGTCGGCCTCGTACGTCTCGCCACCCGCGGTCTCGACGCGCCAGCGGCCCTGGTCGAACGTCGCCGCCGTGACTTCGCGCCCGTAGCGGATGTGGGGCCCGAGGTCGTGGTCGGCGATCACGCGCTTGAGGTACGCGTGGATGTCCGGCTGCATCGAGAACCGCTTCGGCCACCAGGGATTGGGCGCGTAGGAGAACGAGTACAGCGGCGACGGGATGTCGCACGCCGCGCCGGGGTAGGTGTTCTCGCGCCACACCCCGCCGGGCTCGTCCGCGCGCTCGAGGATCGTGAAGTCGTGGAAGCCGGCCCGTTTCAGCTCGATGGCCGTGCCGACCCCGCCGAAGCCGGTGCCGACGATCAGCACCGACGGCGTCCTTGGCGTGTCACCCATCTGCAGGAAGTTACCGATCGGTTCGCCGCGGCGGAAGGACACGAACGGTCAGACAATCGAGAATTCCGGCCAGTGGTTATGCGGGCTTCAGCCGCACGTCGTGCTCAGCTGCGGGCTCGGCCCACTTGAGCAGCCGGCGGCCGGCGCTCTCCAGCGCGGCCGCGTCGCGTTTCGGCAGCCGTTCGAACGGCGTGAGCACGAACGTCGCCCGCTCGCGCGCGGTCTCGACCTCCCAGTAGCCCTGCACGTACCCGCCGGCCAGCACCGTGCCCTTCACGATGCCGTTCTGCGAGATCACGCGTTTGCGGTGCTCGTCGGAGATCACGCGCGTGCGGTCGGCGTAGGACAGGATCGGCTGCTCGAACGGCGCCAGCAGCCGCGGCGGGGCCGGCACGTCCTCGCCGGGCAGCGTGGACTCGGGCAGGTCGTAGAGCGTCCGGCCCGCCTCGTCGAGGTACGTGCGCAGATCCATGCGTTCGATGACCTCGTCGAGCTTCGTGAGCCCGGACCACGCCTGCGCGTCGGCGATCGTCGCCGGGCCGAACGCCTTGAGGTAGCGCCGTACGAGCTGATCCAGCGACGACACCGCCGAAGTGCCGGCGAGCCAGCTTTCGGCGACCTGGTACGTCGGCTGCCCGGCCCGGCCCCACACCCCGCGCGGCGGGATCTGCACGAGCGGCAGGAGGCACCGCACGAGGTGCGTCAGCGCGCGGCCGGACCGGTCGGGCCAACGCTGCGCGAGCGCGGCGGCGAGCTGGCCGCTCGTGTGCGGGCGCTGGGCGAGCAGAGCGCGGGCCTCGACGGCCACGGCGCCGTGGTCGAGGCCGGCCACGAGCGCGGCGTGCCGGGCGTTCGTCTTGAGGCCGCGGTCCAGCACCGGCTGCACGAGCGGGCGCCAGGCCAGCGCGTCGGCCGACGTCACGAGGTGCACGGTGCCGCGCATCAGCACGAGCCGCGCCACCTCGCGGTCGAGCAGGAGCTTCGCCAGGTTCTCGGGCCGGAAGCCGTGCAAGCGCGTCCACAGCGCGTAGTACGGCGGGACCGGCGCCTGCGCCTGCAGTCCGGCGAGGTGCTCGACGGCTTCGAGCACCGACAGGTTCACCCGGCGCAGGAGCAGCTGTCGGTCGAGCGTGGCGCGGTTGAGGGCCCGCTGGCTGAGCTTCATGGGGGCGAGGGTATCCGGCGTCGCGGACAGTTCCGGCCCTCGAGAGGCGCGGGCGGGGTCCTCTGATCGATAATTCCGGCCATGGCAGAGCTGGCAGCCCCCGCGGTCCGCGACTGGGACTTTCCCCGCGGCACCGCGAGCGTGCTGCTCATGCTCGCTTTCGCCGAGGACCATGGAGTGCCCGCGGAGAAGCTGCTGCCCGGCACTCCGCGCGAAGCGCTCGCCGGCCCCGAGAAACAGGTGGACGCGCGGCAGGAGCTGGCCGTCGCGCGTGCGCTCGTCGCGCACACCGGCGGTGGCGACGACCTCGCGCTGGAGCTGGGCCGGCGCTACCGCGTGACGACGTTCGGCATCTTCGGCTTCGCGTGCATCAGCAGCCCGACGATGCGCGACGCGATGGTGTTCGCGCTGCGCTACCTCGACTTGAGCTTCACGTTCTCCATCCCGCACGTGGAGCTCGACAGCCGCGGGATCGGCCTGGCGCTCGACGATTCGCGCGTGCCGGCCGACGTCGCACGGTTCCTCGTGCTGCGTGACCTGGCGGCGATCCACACGGTGATGAAGGACCTGCTGCCGGAGATCTCCGTGCAGGGCCTCGAGTTCGCGTTCGCGGCGCCCCCCTCTTCTGCGTCCTATGTGGACACCTTCGGTGTTGGGCCGCGGTTCGGCGCCGACCGCCACCGGGCGAGCTTCGACCCCGCGCTGCTGATGATGCCGCTGCCGCAGGCCAACGAGCAGACCGTCGCGCTGTGCGCGGCCCAGTGCGACGCGCTCGTGGCGCGCCGCCGCGAACGGTCCGGCATCTCGCAGCTGGTGCGGGAACGCCTGGTGCGCCTCGGCGGCGTCGACGCCGGCATGGCCGAGGTCGCGCGCCAGCTCACCGTGAGCCCGCGGACTCTGCGCCGCCGGCTCACCGAGGCCGGCACGGGGTACCGGCAGCTCGTGGACGAGGTCCGCCAGACCCTCGCCGAGGAAATGCTCGACACGGGCGCGTTGTCCGTGGAGGACGTCGCGCTGCGACTGGGTTACGCCGAGGCATCGAGTTTCATCTACGCGTTCAAGCGCTGGACGGGGATGACGCCGGCGGCCTACGCGCGGCGGTCCGCTCCGCGAGCACGGCCGGGTAGGTGACCTCGAGGAGGTTCATGATCGACTCCACGAGGAACGTCCGCAGCTCATCGCGCTTCAACGTGCCGCGGATCAGCCACTCGCGCGACGCGGCGCGCAACATGCCGCCGTACGAGCGGATCATCGCCCGCAGCTGTTCGCGGCCTTCGCTGACGTCGGTCATCAGAGCCGCGGCGAGCACGCGGTCGGCCGCGACGTCGTCGGCTTCCAGCATGATCCGCTCGATCTCCGGGTCGCGTCCCGCGGCTTCGGGGCCGATCGCCGTGAGCCACGCGTCGCGGTTGCGGTCGACCACGTCGATCCAGCGCTCGATGCCGACCTCCAGCCGGCGCCGGACCGGACCTTCCGGCAGCGCCTCGACCACGGGCGCGGGCACGATCATCATCTGCCGCACCACCTCGAGGTACAGCTCGCGCTTCCCGCCGAAGTAGTGGTTGATCAGGGGCCTCGCCACCCCCGCGGCCGCCGCGATGTCCGAAGTGGACACAGAAGCGTAGCTGCCGGCTCCGAACAGCCGCCGCGCCACCGCGAGGATCTCGGCCCTGCGTTCGGCCGGTTCCAGCCGGCGCCGCGTGGGCCGGGTTCCGGTGCTCATCGTGTCAGCCTCGTCGTCCGTGGTCGTGCTGTCAACAACTTGTTTACTGCGCGTAAAGGTCGTGCTTTGGTGCTGTACGGCAGGGTATTTCTCCGGTCGGGCGGCGTCGTTACCCAACCGGAATAACCGGCTGGTAACTTCGCCGCCCCGTCGCGCGACGGATGGACTGGGGGCCGGGCGCTGGGGTAGGAGCACATGAGCGATGCGGAGGGCGGCGCGACGGGGCCCACCGGGCGCTGGGTCAGCGTGCGCTTGCAACGCCGCCAGGTGTGGGTGGACGAGCCCGCCTGCGCGGACGACTGCACCGGGGACTGCCCGGTGGACCCGGGGTTGACGATGTCCTACGACGGCATCGCCATCAGCAACTACGCCGACGGCGAACTCGTGTCCGAACGCTGGATCCCCCTGGGTGCGGAACCCAGCGAGGAAGACGACGAGGTCCTCATCGAGCAACTGCGCGCTGCCATGCTCTGGCAGTCCCATCCCCCACCCCAGAGCACGACCGGCGATTGACGCCTGCCCGGTGGGACTCCCGGCGGGAAGTGTCACATCAGGACAGTCGGTGACGGGGATTCTCGTGCTGTGGCGGCACGTGAAGGTGGTTCGTCGCGCGGTGCGGCTGCGCGAACGTCTTCTGTGCGGCCGCCTTCGGGCAGCTTCGCCGGGCGGCCTTGACTGCTGCTCGTTGCGCGGAATCCGGCGCGAAAACCCTGGTGTGCGGTGGTTGTCGGATTCCGTCCCGGGAAACCCCCGGAAATCCCCGCCACGTCAGGACCGCAGGCCGTCGAAGGCCATTTTGCAGACGGCGTCCGCGAGGTCTTCGGCCGAGGAGCCGCGGCGGGGGCGGTACCACTCGATGAGCGAGTTCACGGTGCCGAACAGCAGTCGCGCGGCGACGGCCGGCTCGATGTCCGGGCGGACGTCGCCTTCGGCCTCGGCCTGTTTGACGAGGTCGGTCACGAGGTGGTCGAACTCGCGACGGCGGGCCAGCGCCGCGCGTTCCACTTTGGTGTTGCCGCGCACGCGCAGCAGCAGTGTCACGAACGGCAGGCGGTCGGCCAGTACGAGCACGCTGCCGCGCACGAGGTGTTCCAGGCGGTCGATCGCGCGGCCGTCCAGGCTTTCGGTCGACGCGGCAATCTCGAACAAGCCGTCCAGCGCCCGGTTCACGGCGAGCCGCAGGAGTTCTTCCTTGCTGGGCACGTGGTGGTAGATCGCGGACTTCGTGATGCCCAGCTTGCGCGACAGGTCCTCCATGCTGGTGCCGTCGTAGCCGCGCTCGTTGAACAGCTTGACCGCGACCCGCAGCAAGGACTCCAGGTCGTACCCGGGCCGCCCCCGCCGGGCCGGCGCGGTGCTCATGCCGTCTCCGCGGAGGGGAGCACGCCGGCGGTTGTCATGCCCGGTCCCGCTCGTCGATCACCCGGCGCATCTTGCCCACCGACCGCTCCAGGGTGTCCGGATCCACCACGTCGACCCCGACCGTCACACCGACGCCGTCCTTCACCCCGGCCATCAACGCGGCGGCAGCTGCCGTGCGCGCTTCGGCCGACGCGTCGTGGCGGGCCTCGACGCGCACGGTCAGGTGGTCGAGCCGCCCGCGCGTCGAGCGCACGAGCTGGAAGTGCGGGCTCAGTGCCTCCACGCGCAGCACGATTTCCTCGATCTGAGTCGGGAAGACGTTGACCCCGCGCAGGATGATGAGGTCGTCGCTGCGCCCGGTCACCTTCTCCATGCGCCGGAACGCCGGCCGCGCGGTGCCCGCCATCAGCCGCGTGAGGTCGCGCGTGCGGTAGCGGATGATCGGCAGCGCCTGCTTCGTCAGCGAGGTGAACAGCAGTTCGCCCTGTGCGCCCGCCGGCAGCACCTCTTCGCTGAACGGGTCGATCACCTCGGGGAAGAAGTGGTCCTCCCAGATGTGCAGGCCGTCCTTGGTCTCCACGCACTCCTGCGCGACCCCCGGCCCCATCACCTCGGACAGGCCGTAGATGTCCACGGCGTCGAGCGCGAACCGCTCCTCGATCTCCGCGCGCATCTGCTCGGTCCACGGCTCGGCGCCGAAGATACCGACCTTGAGCGAGCTCGCCCGCGGGTCCACGCCCTGGCGCTCGAACTCGTCGAGCAGCGTCAGCATGTACGACGGCGTGACCATGATGATCTCGGGCCTGAAGTCGGTGATCAGCTGCACCTGCCGAGCGGTCATGCCACCCGAAGCCGGGATCACGGTGCAGCCCAGCTTTTCCGCGCCGTAGTGCGCGCCGAGCCCGCCGGTGAACAGCCCGTAGCCGTAGGCCACGTGTACCTTGTGGCCGGGCCGCCCGCCGGCCGCGCGGATCGAGCGCGCCATCACGGTCGCCCACGTGTCGAGGTCGTCCTCGGTGTAGCCGACGACCGTCGGTTTGCCCGTGGTGCCGCTGGACGCGTGCAGCCGCCGCACCTGTTCCTGCGGCACGGCGAACATCCCGAACGGGTAGTTGTCGCGCAAGTCGGCCTTGGTGGTGAACGGGAACTTCGCGAGGTCCGCGAGCTCCTCGCAGTCGTCCGGGTGCACGCCTGCGGAGTCGAACTTCTTGGTGTAGAAGGGCACGTTGGTGTACGCGTGGCGCAGCGACCACTGCAGGCGCTCGAGCTGGAGGGCGGCGAGCTCGTCGGCACTCAGTCTCTCGGCGGTGTCTTTCATCGGGTTTCCCGGCTCTTTTCGATGACGCGGCTGCGGCCGCGGAACTCGGCGACGACCTCGGGTCCGCCGGGGGCGTCCCGGTGCACGGTGACGTCGTAGATGCCGTTGCGGCCGTAGCGGGTGCGCTCGGTGGCCGTGGCGACGAGGTGGTCGCCGAGCCGGCCTGCCGCGACGAACGAGATCTCCGCGCCGGCGGCGACGGTGACCGGCCCGTGGGTGTTGCACGCGAGGGCAAACGCGGTGTCGGCCAGCAGGAACAGGAATCCGCCGTGGGCGATGTCGTGGCCGTTGACCATCGACTCCGTCACCTTCATGGTGGCGACGGCGCGACCGTCGGCGGCCTCCACGAGCTCGATGCCCAGACCCTTCGACGCCTCGTCGGTGTCGAACATGGCGTGTGCCGCGTTGCGCGTCGTCACGGCCGGCGACCTCCCGGTGACTTGCTGAGGCATGTCCAACTGACCGAATGGCCGGTAATCAACCACCGACGTCAGTAAAGGCGGCCACCGGGTTCCGTGTCAAGCACCGGGACTTCCGATCAGGCGCCGCACCGGCTACGATGGAATTACTGAACGTCCGGTTGGTAAATCGGTTCAGGGTTCAGTGGTGGTTCAGGGTTCAGTGGTTCACGACACGGCGAGAGGGTCGGGCCCCATGGTTTTGCTCCGCAGCTACGTCTCCGGCGGCTGGCACACGGCGACGGACGAGGGAGTGCCGCTGCACGATGCGGCGACCGGTGAGGAGGTCGCCCGCCTGTCGTCGGCCGGCGTCGATTTCGCCGGCGCGCTCGACCACGGTCGCCGCGTGGGCGGCCCGGCCCTGCGTGAGCTCACGTTCCACCAGCGCGCCGCCCTGCTGAAGGCGCTCGCCTCCCACCTGCGTGAGCACCGCGAGGAGCTGTATGCGCTGTCGGCGCGCACCGGCGCCACACTGGGGGACTCGAAGTTCGACGTCGACGGCGGCATCGGCGTGCTGTTCAGCTACGCGTCGAAAGGCAAGCGCGAGCTGCCCAACGACACCGTGTACATCGAAGGAGCGGTCGAGCCGCTGAGCAAGGGCGGCACGTTCGTCGCGCAGCACATCGCCACGCCGCTGCGCGGTGTCGCGATCCAGATCAACGCGTTCAACTTCCCGGTGTGGGGGCCGCTGGAGAAGTTCGCGCCCGCGTTCCTCGCCGGGGTGCCGAGCCTGGTCAAGCCCGCGAGCCAAACCGCTTATCTGACCGCGAAGCTCGTCGAGCTCATCATCGAATCCGGGATCTTGCCCGAGGGTTCGCTGCAGTTCATCGCCGGCAGCGTCGGCGACCTGCTCGACCACGTGACCGCGCAGGACCTCGTGTCCTTCACCGGTTCCGCGTCCACCGCGCAGAAACTGCGCTCGCACCCGGCGGTGGTCCGCAACTCCGTCCGATTCAACGCCGAGGCAGATTCGCTGAACTGCTCGATCCTCGCCCCGGACGCGCGGCCGAGCACGCCGGAGTTCGACCTGTTCGTGAAGCAGCTGGTCACCGAGATGACGGTGAAGGCGGGCCAGAAGTGCACCGCGATCCGCCGCGCGTTCGTGCCGGCGGAGATGCTCGACGACGTCGCCGCGGCCGCGAGCGGGCGGCTCGCCAGGGTCGTGGTCGGCAACCCGGCCGCTGAGGGTGTGCGCATGGGTGCGCTGGCGAGCCTCGAGCAGCGCGAGGAGGTCCGCCGCTCGCTGAAGGCCCTGCTCGACGCCGGCAGCGTGGTGTTCGGCGACCCCGAGCACGTCGACGTCGTCGGGGCCGACGAGTCCACGGGCGCGTTCCTCTCACCGGTGCTGCTCAAGGCCGACCCGGAGCGCTCGGAGCCGCACGAGGTCGAGGCGTTCGGCCCGGTCTCGACGCTGCTGCCTTACACCTCGATCGAGCAGGTCATCGATTTCGCCGCGCGCGGCGGTGGCTCGCTCGCCGGCTCGATCGTGACGGGGGACCCGGAGTTCGCGCGGACCGTCGTACTGGGCGTCGCGCCCTACCACGGCCGGCTGCTCGTGCTGGACGCCGACGACGCGAAGGAGTCGACGGGCCACGGCTCGCCGATGCCGCAGCTCGTGCACGGCGGGCCCGGTCGCGCCGGTGGCGGTGAGGAGATGGGCGGCATCCGCGGCGTGCTGCACCACCTGCAGCGCACCGCCGTGCAGGCTTCGCCCAAGGTCCTGTCCGCGGTCACCGGCCGCTGGGTCGAAGGTGCGCCGCGTGTCGAGGGCGAGCACCCGTTCCGCAAGTCGCTGGCCGAGCTGCGCCCCGGCGACTCCGTGGTGGCCGGCCCGCGCACCGTGACGCGCGCCGACATCGACCACTTCGCCGAGTTCACCGGCGACACGTTCTACGCCCACACCGACGAGGCCGCAGCGGCCGCCAACCCGCTGTTCGGCGGGATCGTCGCCCACGGCTACCTGGTGGTGTCGTTCGCCGCGGGCCTGTTCGTCTCGCCCGAGCCCGGCCCGGTGCTCGCCAACTACGGCCTGGAGAACCTCCGGTTCCTCACGCCGGTCAAGGAAGGCGACGCGCTCACCGTCACGCTCACCGCGAAGCAGATCACCCCGCGCGTCGACCAGGAGTACGGCGAGGTCCGCTGGGACGCCGACGTCACCAACCAGAACGGTGAGTCCGTGGCGAAGTACGACGTGCTCACCCTCGTCTCGAAGGAGCAGCCGTGACCGAGACACTTTCTGGGACGATGTCCGAAGAGGACCTGCTCGGTCACTTCGAGCACACCATCGAACGCGACCAGCGCATCGAGCCGCGCGACTGGGTGCCCGAGGGCTACCGCAAGACGATGGTCCGCCAGATCGCGCAGCACGCGCATTCGGAGATCATCGGCATGCAGCCGGAGGGCAATTGGATCACGCGCGCGCCTTCCTTGCGGCGCAAGGCGATCCTGCTCGCGAAGGTGCAGGACGAAGCCGGGCACGGCCTGTACCTGTACTCGGCCGCGGCCACGCTCGGTGCCGACCGCGCGGACCTCACCGACAAGCTGATCTCGGGCCGGCAGAAGTACTCGTCGATCTTCAACTACCCGACGCTGACCTTCGCCGACGTCGGCGTGATCGGCTGGCTCGTCGACGGCGCGGCGATCTGCAACCAGGTGCCGCTGTGCCGCAGCTCGTACGGGCCGTACGCGCGGGCGATGATCCGCATCTGCAAGGAGGAGTCCTTCCACCAGCGGCAGGGCTACGAGCTGCTGATGACGATGATGAAGGGCACCGCGCAGCAGCGGGAGATGGTGCAGGAGGCCGTGAACCGCTGGTGGTGGCCGTCGCTGATGATGTTCGGCCCGCCCGACGCCGAATCGCCCAACACGGCGCAGTCGATGGCGTGGAAGATCAAGCGGCACACCAACGATGAGCTGCGGCAGCGCTTCGTCGACATGTCGGTGCCGCAGGCGGAGGCGCTGGGCGTGACGTTCCCGGACCCGGACCTGAGGTGGAACGCCGAGCGCGAGCACTACGACTTCGGCGCCGTCGACTGGGACGAGTTCAAGAACGTGCTGCAGGGCTACGGGCCCTGCAACAAGCAGCGCGTGGAGCACCGGCGCAAGGCCCACGACGACGGTGCCTGGGTGCGCGAAGCTGCCGTGGCGCACGCCGCCAAGAACCGTGAGGAGCGCAAGTGAGCGACCTGACCGCCGAGGGCGGCCATGGAGCCGTCCCGCTGGAGGGCGTGCCCGCCGCGTCCGGCACTGTGAAGCACGACTGGCCGTTGTACGAGGTGTTCGTGCGGGGCAAGCGCGGGCTGAACCACGTGCATGTGGGTTCCTTGCACGCCGCGGACGACCAGATGGCGTTGCACCACGCGCGCGACCTGTACACGCGCCGCAACGAGGGCGTGTCGATCTGGGTCGTGCGCGCCGACGACATCACCGCGTCCTCGCCGGACGAGAAGGACCCGTTCTTCGCGCCCAGCGGTGACAAGGTGTACCGGCACCCGACGTTCTACGACATCCCCGACAACGTTCCGCACATGTAAAAGGATGTCCGCTGTGTCTTTTGACAACGTGTACGAGGCCATCACCGAGGACAACGATGCCCGGTGGGCGTTCGGGACGGGTTTCGCGGATCCGCTGTCCGGTGTGGACACTTCGGTGCCGTCCGGGGTGGACGCCGCCGCGCTGGCGGCGTACTGCCTGATGCTGGGTGACGACGCGCTCGTGTTCTCGCACCGGCTGCAGGAGTGGGTCACGAACGCGCCGGAGCTCGAGGACGAGGTGGCGATCGCCAACATCGGCCTCGACCTGCTGGGCCAGGCCCGGCTGTTGCTGGCGCGCGCCGGGAAGGCCGACGGCACGGGCCGCTCGGAGGACACCCTGGCGTTCCTGCGGCCGGAGCACGAGTTCCGCAACGTCCGGCTCGCCGAGCTCGGCGGCGGCCACTTCGGGCACTTGATCGCGCGGTTGTTCGTGTTCTCGACGTGGCGGCTGGCGTTGCTGCAGCGGCTGGAGTCCAGTGTGGATCCCGTGCTCGCGGCGATCGCGGCCAAGGGCGTGAAGGAACTGGCCTACCACCGCGACTACGCGGCCCGCTGGGTCGTGCGGCTCGGCGACGGCACCCGGCGGTCGCACGAGCGCATGCAGGAGGGCTTCGACGAGGTGTGGCCGTACGTCGGCGAGCTCTTCCGCACGCACCCGCTGGAGCTCGTGGACGCGGCAACGCTCCGGCCGGAGTTCGACGCGGTGGCGGACCAGGTGCTGACCACGGCCACCTTGCAGCGGCCAACGGCCGGCGCGGTCGCGGGCGTGTCCGGGCGAACCGGCCGCGATGGTGTCCACACCGAGGAGATGGGCTTCCTGCTGGCCGAGCTGCAGAGCGTGGCGCGTGCGATGCCGGACGCGACATGGTGAGCACCACCGCTGCGGCCGTCGCGGCGACCGTCACCGACCCGGAGCTGCCGATGCTCACGCTCGCCGACCTCGGGGTGCTGCGTTCGGTGTCCGAAGAAGACGGTCGCGTGACCGTGGCCATCACGCCCACCTACACCGGCTGCCCGGCGATGGACACCATGCGCGACGACCTGGAGCACGCGCTGCTCGGCGCCGGCTACGCGGACGTCGAGATCCGCACGGTGCTCGAACCGGCGTGGTCGTCCGACTGGATCTCGGCCGACGGGCGGCGCAAGCTCGCCGAGGCCGGGATCGCGCCGCCGGGCGCGGCGCCACGGCGCGCGAGCGGACCGGTGCCCCTCACGTTGTCACCGCCCGTGTCACGCATCGCGTGCCCGCACTGCGGTTCGCTCGACACGGAGGAGCAATCGCGGTTCAGCGCCACCGCGTGCCGCGCGCTGCGCCGCTGCCGCGCGTGCCTGGAACCGTTCGAACACGTCAAGGAGATCTGAGTTGACCAGCACGATTTCCCGGCGCACCGGCTTCCACTCCCTTCGGGTGGCCGACGTCGAGCGGCTGTGCGACGACGCGGTCGCCGTGACGTTCGACGTGCCCGAGGAACTGGCGGAGACGTTCGCCTTCGCGCCCGGCCAGTCGCTGACACTGCGCCGCACGGTCGACGGGCGTGACGAGCGCCGTTCGTACTCGATCTGCGCGCCCGCCGGGCGGCGGCCGCGCGTGGGCGTCCGCCTGGTGCCGGAGGGTGTGTTCTCCACGTGGCTGGTCAACGAGGTGCGTCCCGGCGACGTCGTCGACGTCGCGGCACCGACGGGGACCTTCACGCCGGATCTGACCGCGGGCGGTCACCACGTGCTCATCGCGGCCGGCTCGGGGATCACACCGGTGCTGTCGATCGTCGCGTCGCTCCTGGAGACGCCGGACGCCACCGTCACCGTGCTGTACGGCAACCGGCGCACCGACACCGTGATGTTCGCCGACGAGCTGGCCGATCTCAAGGACCGCTACCCGGCCCGGCTGGAGCTCATCCACGTGCTCTCGCGCGAACCCCGCGAGGCCGAGCTGTTCACCGGCCGGCTCGACGCGGACAAGCTGCGCGCGCTGTTCGGTTCGCTCGTGCCGGTCGAGTCCGTGGACCACTTCTGGCTCTGCGGGCCGTTCGGGCTGGTCACGGGCGCACAGGAAGTGCTGGCCACGCTGGGTGTGCCGGAGTCCCGGGTGCACCAGGAGCTGTTCTACGTGGACGACGTGCCGCCGGAGCCGGTGAAGCACGTGGATCCGGCCGTCGCCGGCGCGTCCTCTGAGGTCACGCTGATCCTCGACGGGCGCTCGACCACGATGAGCCTGCCGCAGGAGTCGTCCATCCTGGACGGTGCGCAGAAGTTCCGGCCGGACCTGCCGTTCGCCTGCAAGGGCGGTGTGTGCGGTACTTGCCGGGCCCGCGTGACCGACGGCGCGGTGGACATGCGGCGCAACTTCGCGCTGGAGAAGTCCGAAGTAGACGCCGGGTTCGTGCTCACGTGCCAGTCGCACCCGGTGAGCGAGCGCGTGACGGTGGACTTCGACGAGTGACTCAGCGTCGCCGGCGGCCACGCCGGCCGACGGTGCGGTCGTCCGGGGTGTCCGGTTCGGAGGCGGCCCGGGTCGTGTCCGGCAGGCCCATCATCTCGGCGGCGCGTTCCTGGGAGGCGGCGAACATCCCGGCCGGCCGGTCTTTGGCGCGTCGCAAGGCCGACGGGCGCAGCCGGTTGTAGCCGCGCACGGCGACAGGCCGGCGGGTGCGCAGCTCGAACGCCGGCTCCTCGGCAAGCTCGGCCGCGAGCGCCCGGTCGATGAGCACGGTGCCGGGCCGGGCGACGGACGTCAGCCGGGCGGCGAGGTTGACGACCGAGCCGTAGACGTCGCCGAAGCGCGAAAGCACCTGCCCGAAGGCCAGACCGCCGCGCACAGCGGGCAGGGTGTCGGATTCCGCCGCGCGTTCCGCGAGCGTCAGTGCGATCTCCGCGCCGGACGCTGGGGAGTCCGTCACGTAGAAGACCTCGTCGCCGATCATCTTCACGATGCGGCCGCGGTGGTCGGCGATGACGCCGGCCGCCAGCGACTCGAACGCGTCGAGCACCGTGCTGAGTTCGTCTTCGTCGACCCGGCGGGTCATCTTGGTGTAGCCCACCATGTCGACGAAGCCGACGACCTGCGGGCGCGCTTCGAGGTCGTCGTCGGCCGCGAAGG
The DNA here is from genome assembly GCF_016889705.1 of Amycolatopsis sp. FDAARGOS 1241. Taxonomy (NCBI): domain Bacteria; kingdom Bacillati; phylum Actinomycetota; class Actinomycetes; order Pseudonocardiales; family Pseudonocardiaceae; genus Amycolatopsis; species Amycolatopsis sp. FDAARGOS 1241. The sequence goes on along the minus strand of NZ_CP069526.1, from coordinate 7,422,602 downwards.
CGCGCCCCGCGTAGGCCGCGAGGTGGCGCCGCCACACGAAGCTCTGCACCTGCTCCAGCTCGGGCAAGAGGCGCTCGACCAGCCGCGTCACCTGGCGGTCGGTGCGGGCCAGGTCCGGATGCTCGGTGATCAGCGACCACAGCAGGTGCACCTGCCACTCGGCCAGGCGCGACAGGTGCTGGCCGAGCGCGCGCGTCACCGCGACTTCGAGGTTGCCCGCGACGAGCCCCGACTGCACGAGGTTGTCGGCTGTGCGCATGGCTTCGACGTCGGCATCGGTGAAGACCACCTCGTCGTCTCCGGCGGTCGCGAACCCGAGGGCGCGCCACAGTCGGCGTGAACGTTCTTCCGGCACGCCGGCTCGCCGGGCGACTTCGAGGCGCGTGTACTTGCGGGGGCCGCCGAGGAGGAGTTCCTCGAGGCGCTGCTGCAGGCCGGGGGATTCGGGCACGGCTCAGGTGGTGTGCACGATGAGCACGTCCACACCCGACTTGCGCGCGACCTCGGACGGCACCGAGCCGAGGATCCGCCCGGCCAGCGTGTTGAGCCCGCGGTTGCCGACCACGAGCAGGTCGGCGCTGCGGTCGTGCACGACCTTCCGCAGCGTCTCCACCGGCTCGCCCTTCACGGCGACCGTCTCGACGTTCGCCGCGCCGGCCTTCGCCGCGCGGTCGCGGGCGCTCTGGAGCGTATCTTCGGCCGGGGCCGAGCCGACGACCTGGTACGCCTCGTCACCCAGTTCGTCCTGGGCCTTCTCGATGTCGTGCTTGCCGGCGGGGAAATACGCGCACACCACGACCAGCTTCGCGCCGGCGTCCGCGGCCACCCCGGCCGCCCGATCCACCGCGGCGAACGACGAATCCGACCCGTCCGTCCCCACCACCACGGTCCGATAGACAGCCATCCAGAACCTCCCGGCGATCCCGAAACGGGGCGGCGTCGCCCCTCTTGTCGGTTGTTCCGGAGGAAGGTTACTCGCCAGTCGGTTATCGTGCCGGGCACGGTGGGCACCGCTCCGGATTCCCTGGCCGGCGCAGATGTGGTCGGGCTGGCCAAGCTCGCGGAACCTCTGCCGGCGCCCGCTCAGGACGACGAGGCACCTGGCCTGCTGGCCGGCGAGTGGTGGCCGGTCCGGTCGGTCAAGCGGGTGGCACCCATGGCGCGTTCGGCCTGGCCATTCGGAGAAAGTCCACTGGCGCCGTGCGGAGACGACGGCCCTGCTGTTCGGCGCAACCAGCCGAGGTGAAGGAGGAATTCCCGCGATGACTTCGGAGGCGGGCGCCCTCGGTGCCGTGCGAGAAGGATGCCGCGACTGTTCGGTGCCTAGGCCGGGTGAGTTGGCCGGTCTGTTCCGTCAGCCGCCGGGACCCTGCCGCATCTTCGGCCTGGCCACGCCGGCGCAAGCCTGGCGGCGCCGTGCGGGGACGACGGTGCCCAGCCGGTTCGCGTGGGTGGCACCCAGGTCGGGGTCGTCAGCCGGCGCCACCGGGGATTCTCAGGCCTGCCGCGCGGGTGTGCCCCAACGGCGCCGTGCGGGAATGGCGGCGTCCGGCGGCGCTGCGCGCCTGCGCCGGCTTGATCAGTCGGTGCGCTTGCCGGGGCTCGGGGAGGGCTGGGCCTGGACCTTTGCCTTCGGCACGTCGGCGGTGTTGAGGCGGACCGTCTTCTCGACGTCGCCCTGCATCGAACCCGAACCCGAGCCCGAGTCGGCCGGCTTGGCCGGAGCGTCGGCCGGCTTCTTCGCCGGCGCCGGCGCGGCCTTGATGTCCGCCGGGATGTGCGTGTCCGTTTCGCCCAGGACGTGGTGGGCTTCGGCCAGCACGGTGCGGGCCTGGCGGACCTGGTCGGCCAGGCTGGTGCGGACGTTGCGCAGCGTTTCGACCCGCTCGTTGGCCTGGGTGATGCGCCGGTTGGACTCGTCGGTGGCCGTGCGGACGCGGCGGCGCGCCTCGTCGGCGGCTTCGGCGAGACGAGCGTTGGCCTCGGTGATCGAGTCCTGCTTGCGCTTGTTCGCGTCGGCCACGGACTCGCGCTGGCGCCGGTCGATCTCGGCGCGGGCTGCGGTTTCTTCTTCCAGCACCTTGGCGCGGATGGCGGCTGCGTCCTCGGCCGCTTCGCGCACGCGGCGTTCGGCCTCGGCCTTCGACGCGGCCTCCTGCTCGGCCAGCACGCGCATCGCCTCGGTGCGACGCGCGGCCATCGCGATCTCGAAGTCCTCTTCGACCTGCGTGCGGCGGGCCTCGGACTCGGCGTCGAGCTTCTGGCGCTCGGCTTCGGCCTTGTCGGTGATCGACTTGGCCTCGGCTCGGGCGTCCTCCAGCACCTTGCGGTGCTCGGCCTCCATCTCCTTGCGCCGCAGGTCGAGCTCGGTGAGGAGCTGCTCGTAACGGGCGCGCATGGCGCTCGCGTCGGTCTCCGCCTTGGCGCGGATGTGACCGGCCTCGGCCTCGGCGCGCGCCCGCGTGTCGGCGGCCTCGTCCTGCGCCAGCCGCAACATGCGCTGCAGGCGCTCGGACAGGCCTTCGACGCTCGTCGGCGGCTGCGCCAGGCGGTCGACCTGGCCGCGCAGGTCCGCGATCTCACCGCGCGCGATCTCCAGCTGCCTGGCCAGATCACCCGCCTGGGCGATGGCGGCGTCGCGGTCGGCGGTGAGCATCTTCAGATCGGCGTCCAGCCGTTCCAGATGTTCGTCGACCTGCGCTCGGCTGTACCCGCGCTTCGCCACGTCGAAGCCGGCTCCCAGCGGCACAAGCTCCCGTTCCTCGCCAAGGCTCATGGCCCTACCGTAGTCGCAACGCGGTCACGGACGGGTGAGCACCCACGCTGTCCTCGCGAGCGTGCGCCGAGCGGCCGAACACAGTAGCCCGATGGCTCGGACCTCCGACGAAAGCAGTCTCAACGGAACTGTGATGAACCATTCTTGACCGGCTGGCCAACCAAGGCGCATGATCGAACCAGGGAAACATCCTGAACAGCGAGTTCTCCGCGGAGGTGAGCACGAATGAGTGAAGTCTCGACGCGCGCCTGGACGAGGCCCCATGACTGGGCCGAAGTCGTCATCGGTGTTGTCGCCGCTCTTTCACCCCTTTGGCTGAGCACGAACACGATGACGGTGTGGACGATGGTGGTCCTCGGTGCGCTGATCGCCATCGACGGCCTGGTTTCGCTCGCGGCACCGGGTGCGGTCTACGGCGAAGGCATTCAGGTCGTCCTCGGGGTGTTGCTGTTCATCGCCCCGTGGGTGATGGGGTACACCGGGTTCAACGGGGCGTCCTGGACGTCCTGGGTCGCCGGTGCGCTCACGATCATCGCCGGCGCAGCCGCGATGCCGATGGCCAACGCCGCCCACCGGACGGCGGGGCAGCACTGAAGGAGCTGACATGACGGAGGACTCGGCGAGGGAGCGGATCCTGTGCGCGGCGGAAGCGCTCTTCGCCGAGTCCGGCTTCGACGCCACCCCGACGTCCCGCATCGCTGAGCGCGCCGGGGTGCCGAAGGGTCTCGTCCACTACTACTTCCGCCGCAAGTCCGATCTCCTGGCCGCATTGGTCGATCGCCTGCCCGACGAGCACATCGAGCCGTCGGCGGTGGTCGTGCCCGGTGACCTCGCGGGGTCGCTGCGCCGGCTCGTCTCGGAGCTCGACCGGCGTTTCACGGGTTCACTCGGCCTGTCGCACCTGCTCTGGCGCGAGGCCGACACCCACCACGTCGTGCGCGACGCCCTCGGCGACCGCTTCCAGCAGCTCGTGCGGCTCGTGCACTCGGTGATCGTCGCCGCGACCGGCGGGCGGCTCGCCGTCGCGGACATCGACAGCGCGTCTGGCCTGCTGGCCCGCGCCGTCAGCCACCGCCACGCCACGGCCCGCCACTCCGGCGACGACCGGCCCGCCGAGTTCGACGGCGAGCTGACGTTCCTCGCCAACGCCCTGTCCGCGAAGGCGCGCACCGACTGAGCTCAGTGCGCGGCGGGCTCCACGAGTTCGATGAGTACGCCCCCGGCGTCCTTGGGGTGCACGAAGTTCACGCGGCTGTTCGACGTGCCGCGCTTGGCCTCGTCGTACAGCAGCCGCAGGCCCTGTTCGCGCAGCGCGGCCGCGGCGGCGTCCACATCGGACACGCGGAAGGCGAGCTGCTGCAGACCCGGCCCGCTGCGGCCGAGGAACTTCGCGATGGTCGAGTCCTCGCGCAGCGGCGCGAGGAGCTGGATCATCGTCTCGGTGCCCGCGGTGCCGGGCGCGCGCAGCATGGCCTCGCGGACGCCCTGCTCCTCGTTCACCTCCTGGTGCGCGACCTCCAGGCCGAAGTGCTCCGAGTGGAACGCGATGGCCTCGTCGAGGTCGGGCACGGCGATGCCGACGTGGTCGATGGCCGTCACGAACGGCTTGAGCACGGCCCGCGCGTCGGTGTTCATGGAGGCAGGGTTCATGGGGGCAGGATAGGCGCCGGGCGAATCGCCCGGAGGTGACGTGCGTCCCCTCACACTGGCTCAATCAAGACAGCCCGGACGCGGGTAGAGTCGACAAACCGTAGGTGTTCGGAATTCTTGGGAGGACGACGTGTCCGGTTCCGTGATCCTGGGCGCTGCCCGTACCCCCATCGGGCGGCTCCTCGGTTCGTTGAAGGACTTCTCAGGAGCGCAGCTCGGCGGGGTCGCGATCAAGGCCGCGCTGGAGCGGGCCGGGGTGTCGCCGTCCGAGGTCGAGTACACGATCATGGGCCAGGTCCTCACCGCTGGTGCGGGCCAGATCCCGGCTCGGCAGGCCGCGGTGGCCGCGGGCATCCCGATGGACGTGCCGGCGCTGACCATCAACAAGGTCTGCCTGTCCGGCCTCGACGCCATCGCGCTCGCCGACCAGCTCATCCGCGCCGGCGAGTTCGACCTCGTCGTGGCCGGCGGTCAGGAGTCGATGACGCAGGCACCGCACCTGCTGCCGAAGTCCCGCGGCGGCTTCAAGTACGGCGACGTCACCATGCTCGACCACATGGCCTACGACGGGCTGTTCTGCGCGTTCGACCAGGTCGCGATGGGCGCGTCGACGGAGAAGCACAACGCCCGCTACGGCATCACGCGCGAGCAGCAGGACGAGTTCTCCGCGCGCTCGCACCAGCGCGCCGCCGCCGCCATCGAGGCCGGATTCTTCCGCGAGGAGATCGCCCCGGTCACGATCCCGCAGCGCAAGGGCGACCCGATCGTCTTTTCCACCGATGAGGGCGTCCGCGCCGACACGACGGTCGACGGGCTGGGCAAGCTGCGCCCCGCCTTCGCCTCCGACGGCACCATCACCGCCGGCTCGTCCTCCCAGATCTCCGACGGCGCCGCCGCGGTCATCGTGGCGAGCCCCGAGAAAGCCGCGCAGCTGGGCCTCACGCCGCTGGCCGAGATCGGCGCGCACGGCGTGGTCGCGGGCCCGGACGCCTCCCTGCACGAGCAGCCGTCGAACGCGATCCGCAAGGCGCTGGCCAAGGCGAAGCTGGACGTGAGCGACCTGGACCTCGTGGAGATCAACGAGGCGTTCGCCGCCGTCGGTGTGGTGTCGAGCGAGAAGCTGGGCCTGGACCCGTCGAAGGTCAACGTGAACGGCGGCGCGATCGCCCTGGGCCATCCGATCGGCGCCTCGGGTGCGCGGCTGGCGGTGCACCTGGTGCACGAGCTACGCCGTCGCGGCGGCGGCCTGGGCGCCGCGGCCCTGTGCGGTGGCGGCGGTCAGGGTGACGCGCTGCTGCTGCGGGTGCCTTCTGCCTGATCCTGCGGTCTTGTCGAGCCGGGTGGCCTGGTGGCCGCCCGGCTCGTTTTTTGTGCGCCAGTGCATGTGCAGGCGGCTGCGGCATCCGGGTGCATCCCGGCGAAGATCACCACGACCCTCTTTCCTATCAACCTGACCGACGCGGGGCGGGACCTGCCGCACGGGCACACCGCGCTCATCACCTTCAGCAAGCACGACGCCGACGAACGCCGCCGCCTGCTCGAAGGTTCGGGCATCGCGACGCAGAGCCTCGAACACCACACGGGCGCGTCCGACGACCGCATGAAGGTGGGCACCGTGCACCGCGCGAAGGGGCCCGACTTCCGGGCAGTGCCGGCCGTCCAGTTCCCGCCGCGCGATGCCGCGAACAGCGATGCCGCGCGGCAGGAGGCGAAAGAGCTGCGCAGCCGGCAACGGCTCGTGGCGGCCACCCGGGCGCGGGACTTCCCGTGGTGGGGTGTGGTGGACGATGCGGCGTGAGATCGGGCGTGTTGTGCTGCTTCGTACAACGGCTTCGTCACCGCGTCGCTGAACTGCGGGCCCACCAGGTACCGCGTGCAGCCGTCGGGTGCGGTGCACGGCTTGCCGACGCGTCGAAGAAGCCGGCGTGCGTGTTGTCGCCGACGACGGTGCCCACGCCGGTCGCCGGGTCGAAGTCTTGCCGGGTCGAAGTCGCGGGGGCGGGAACCGCCGCTGGAGCCGCCGCCCATGACGCAGGCGGTGCCCCACTGGTCGGCGGAGTCGGGGGCGTCCGGGGTGCCCGGCCAGTGGCGGGCGGGGCCGTGGCAGAAAGCGAGGCGGGCGCCCGTGTATTCGGGCAGGCCTTCGCGTGCGGGCTCGCCGGCGGCGCGCGGGTAGCCGAACTGGTGCACGCCCGTGTCGCCGGGCAGGTCGAAACCCAGGTGCTGGGCGGCGCCGACGGTGTCCTGTACCGGTCGGCCGTCGGCGCCGGCATCGAGGACGACGAAGGCCTGGTCGTACGTGTCGGACTTCCGGGCGTCGATCTGGTCGTTCCGCAGCCAAGTGCGGTCCGCGACGCCGGCGCGGGCGACGAACTTCCCGTAGGGCGCCTGCCCGTCGTGGTAGCCCGGGACGAACATCGAGTGGGCGTTCCACGCGTTGTTCTCCCCGCGGAGGTCGGTGTTGTTCACGCAGTGGCCGGCCGTGACGATCGTGCTGCGGTTGGCGCTGTCGACGACCGTGGCGGTGCAGCTGGACGTCCGCACCGTGATCGGTGAAGAAGAGCCGCCCGACGGTCGGGGCGGGCCGGGTCCACGGCGCCCCGTCGGGCTCGGCCTTCGGCGGGTTGCCCGACGACGGTTGCGTTAGGGCGTTCAGCCGTTCGGGGGGCCAGTAGTCGAGCACGGCCTGCTGCTCGGCGGGCGAGGGGGCCAGGGGCTGCACGAGGGGACCGGTCGCGGCGGACGCGACGCTCGGCGCCACGACCGCGACGGAGGCGGCCGCCACCACGGTGAAGAAGATTCGGGTGATCATGCGCGGAACGCCAGGGAACAGTTGTCAGGAGCCGGTCAGCGTTTCGTGAGGCCCCGATTTCGCTGGAAGCCGGGTGGTCCGGACCTTCCTGTACTGCGGTTCTCGAACGGGAGAGTTACCACGATGAAGAGGTTCCTTGTCACCGCGCTGGCCGTCGGCGCCCTGTTCGCCGCCGGGGGTCCCGGCCGCGCAAGCCGCGCCGGCGCGCACCACGCACGGCGCCTGCCAGTACACCGAGACGCCGGACGAGCCCGCCGCCCGCCCCGTCCCGCTGCCACCCGACCCGCGCCACACGCCCGACCGGGGCGGGGTCGACGTCGCCGTGCTCACCAACCAGGGCCCGCTCCCGCTGCGGCTCGACCGCGCGGAGGCGCCGTGCACCGTGCGGAGCTTCCTGCACCTGGCCGCCACGGCTTCTTCAACCGCACGATCTGCCACCGCCTCACCGCGTACCCGACCCTCAAGGTCCTCCAGTGCGGCGACCCGTCGGCCACCGGCGAGGGCGGCCCGGGCTACAGCTTCCGCGACGAACTGCCCACCACGCTCCCGCCGGCGCCGAACGACCCGACGGGGCAGCGCCGCACGTACTCCCGTGGCCTGCTCGCCATGGCCAACGCCGGCCCGGACACCAACGGCAGCCAGTTCTTCCTCGTCTACGGCGACTCCAGCCTGTTGCCCGGCTACACCGTTTTCGGCACCGTCGGCGCACCCGGCCTGCGCACCCTGGACCGCATCGCCGCCGGCGGCATCCAACCGGATGCCGGCACCCCACCCGGCACCACTCCCGTCGACGGCAAACCGGTGCGGACGACGCAGCTGAAGCTGGTGCTGCCGCTGGGGTTCTGAAACCCGCTGTCGGAGCTGCCGCTGCGAAGGCGATGAAAAAGCGGGCCGGGGCGACACGCCCCGGCCCGCTTGTCCACCGCGAGCTCAGTGCTGCACAGCCTTCTCGGCCCCGGCACCCGTCAGCGCCCGGACCTCCATCTCGGCGTACTTCTTCGACGTCCGCTCCTTGGACAAGACCGTCCCGAGCCACCCGAGCAGGAACGCCACCGGGATCGACACCAGGCCGGGGTTGTCGAGCGGGAACCAGTGGAAGTCGACACCCTGCAGCATCGACGGGCTCTTGCCCGTCTTGGCGTCGATCGGCTTGCCCGACACCGCCGGGGAGAACACGATGAGCACGATCGACACGACCAGCCCGCCGTAGATGCTCCACAGCGCGCCCTGGGTGTTGAAGCGCTTCCAGAACAACGAGTACAGGATCGTCGGCAGGTTGGCCGAGGCCGCGACGGCGAAGGCGAGCGCCACGAGGAACGCCACGTTCTGCCCGTTGGCCAGGATGCCGCCGAGGATGGCGACGGCGCCGATGACCACGGCCGTCCAGCGGGCGACCCGCACCTCGGAACCCGTGGAAGCCTTGCCCTTCTTCACCACGTTCGCGTACACGTCGTGCGCGAACGAAGCCGACGCGGTGATCGTCAGACCAGCCACCACGGCCAGGATCGTCGCGAAGGCGATGGCCGACACCAGGCCCAGCAGCACCGGGCCGCCGAGGTTCAGGGCCAGCAGCGGAGCCGCCGAGTTGACCCCGCCGGGCGCGGCCTTGATGTCGTCCGGGCCGACGAGGGCGCCGGCACCGTAGCCGAGGACCAGCGTGAACAGATAGAACACGCCGATCAGCACGATCGCCCACACCACGGAGCGGCGGGCGTCGCGCGCGGTCGGCACGGTGTAGAAGCGCATCAGCACGTGCGGCAGGCCCGCGGTGCCGAGGACCAGCGCGATACCGAGCGAGAAGAAGTCCAGTTTGGACGTTCCCGTGGCGCCGTACTGCTTACCCGGCCCCAGCAGCGTCTCCCCGGCCTTGCCGGCCTTGTCGACGGCGCCCTGCAGCAGGGCGGAGAAGTTGAAGCCGTACTTGCCGAGCACCCACAGCGTCATCACGAGCGCGCCGATGATCAGCAGGGCGGCCTTGATGATCTGCACCCACGTGGTGCCCTTCATGCCGCCGATGAGCACGTAGGCGATCATGATCACGCCGACGATCGCGATGACCACCGACTGCGCCGCCTTGCCTTCGATGCCCAGCAGCAGCGCCACGAGGCCACCGGCGCCGGTCATCTGCGCCAGCAGGTAGAAGAACGAGACGATCAGCGTCGAGATCGCCGCCGCGGCGCGGACCGGGCGCTGCTTCATGCGGAACGCCAGCACGTCGCCCATCGTGAAGCGGCCGGTGTTGCGCAGGAGCTCCGCCACGAGCAGCAACGCGACCAGCCACGCGACGAGGAAGCCGATCGAGTACAGGAACCCGTCGTAGCCGTACACGGCGATGGCGCCGGCGATGCCGAGGAACGACGCGGCCGACAGGTAGTCACCGCTGATCGCGATGCCGTTCTGCGGGCCGTTGAACGCCCGGCCGGCGGCGTAGTAGTCGGACGCCGTCTTCGTGTTGCGGCTCGCGCGGAACACGATCACCAGGGTGATCAGCACGAACACCGCGAAGATGATGATGTTGAGCGTCGGGTTGCTGCCCTCGACGCCCGCGGCGAGGGTTTTCATCAGCGCTCCTTCTCGGCCGGGCTCTCGGCCGGGTTCTCGATGTCTTCGCGGATCCGCTCGGACAGCGGGTCGAGGTTCCGGTTGGCGTAGCGCACGTACAGCCACGTGATGAGGAACGTCGACACGAACTGCAGCAGGCCGAACAGCAGGCCGACGGTGAAGTTGCCCGCGAGCTTCGTGCTCATGAAGCCGTGGGCGTAGTCCGCCAGCAGCACGTAGAGCAGGTACCAGGCGAGGAACAGCACCGCCATCGGGAAGACGAAGCGGCGCAGCCGCGTGCGCAGCTGCCTGAATTCGGCACTCGACTGGACTTGTTCCCAGGTGTCCGGTGGTTCGCCGGACACGTCGGTGTCGGTGGGACTCATGGCTACTCCCTCGCCACGCTGCGGATTGTGGTCCGCGCCACAGTAGGGAGACCGGAGTGGGGGAGGAAGCGTCAGCGGTTCAAACGCCGTGCCACACGACGAACGGTTGACGAACGGTACGCGGGGGAGGACGAATGGGGCGGTTCGGGCCCGGGCGCCCGCTCGTCGAGGTGCAGGCGCAGCGTGGCCGCGCCGGCCCACGACGGGGGCCGGCCGCGCAGTGAGACGAGCACCATCACGCCGAACGCGAGAGGTACGGACCAGGGTGCCGGTTGCGACACCAAGATCGCCACCCACCCGTCGAGCCGTGGCCCGGCCAGGGCGAACAGGATCGAGCCCGACGACGCGACGAGCCCGGTGAGCACGCCGCTGATCGCGCCCGCGGCCGTGAGCCGCGGCCACCAGATGCCGAGCACGAGCAGGGGGCAGAACGTCGACGCGGCGACGGTGAAGCCCCACGTCACCAGCACGCCTGCGTCGAGCTGCGCCGACGGCAGCGCGAGCACCACCATCGCGGCGGCGGCGAACCCGACGGTCACCCGCAGGCGGCGCAGGCCGCCGGGCATCAGGTCGTAGGCGAGCGCGCCGGACATCACCAGCAGCAGACCCAGCGACGTCGCCAGGAACGCCGCGAACGCGCCCGCCGTGAGCAGCGCCGTGAACAGCTCGCCCGCCCACCCGGTGTCCACTTGCGACGGCAGGGCGACGACGACGGTGTCGGTGTCGCCGGAGAGGTAGATCTCGGGCACGAGCACGCGGCCGAGCACCCCGTACACACCGGGGAACAGGTAGAACACGCCCAGCAGCGCCACGGTGATCGCGGCGGTCCGGCGCGCGGCGCGGCCGTCGGGGCTGGTGTGGAAGCGCATGAGCACGTGGGGCAGGCCCATGGTGCCGAGCATGGTCGCGATCAGCACCGCCCACGTCGCCAGCAGCGGGTAGCCCTTTTCGACGTCGAGCAGCGGCCGCTGCCAGCCGGGGCCGCCGAGTGCGGCGCCGCCGCTCACGTCGGGGACGGGCGCACCCGCGGCGAAGGTGAGGTGGTCGCCGCGGTGCGCGGTGAGGGGGCCGGGGCCGAGCGTTTTCGGACCGGCGTCGGTGACGATCGTGGTGGGTTCGCGCAGGACCATGGTGACGTCGTACTGGAAGTCCACGGGCGTCTGGTGCGCGAAACGGGTGAACTCGACGGGCGTGAGCGCGGCGTCGCGGTCGGCGGTGCTCACGTGCAGCACGAGCCACAGCGCGGGGACGAGGAACAGCAACAGCTTCAGGAAGAACTGGAACGCCTGCACGTATGTGGCCGCGCGCATGCCGCCGAGCGCGAGCGTGACGCTGACGGCCGTGCCCGCGATGACGACCCCCACCCAGTACGGCGTGTGGCCCACGGCCGTGAGCACGAGCCCGGCCGTGCGGAACTGCGGCACGACGTAGATCGTCCCGATCACCAGCACCACGACCGCCGCGATCCTGCGCAGGGCCGGCGACGCGAGGCGCGCTTCGGCGAAGTCGGGGACCGTCAGCGCACCGGAACGCCGCATCGGCGCCGCGACGAGCACGAGCATCGCGATGTACCCGGCCGTGAACCCGACGGGGTACCACAGCGCCCCGATGCCGTCCTTCACCACGAGCCCGGCGACGCCGAGGAACGACGCGGCCGACAGGTACTCCCCGGACACCGCCGCGGAGTTCACGAGCGGGGAGATCCGCCGCGACGCCACCAGGAAGTCCGAAGTCGTGCGCATCGCGGCGACCCCGCGCACGCCGATGAGCAGCGTGATGAGCACGACGGGTGTCACCGCCAATGCGAGGTCCACCTAGCGGTCCTCGACCTTCTCCGCGCGCCGCAGCTGCCACCGCGCCAGCCCGGCCATCACGGGGTAGGGCAGCACCGCGATCATCAACCAGGACAACGGAATGCCCCACATGCGCACACCGTCCAGCCCCGGCGCCACGGCGAATACCACCGGCAACCCGAGGACGAGCACGAACATGGCCACGAGCGCGGGGATGCCGCGTTTCCGCTGGGTTCGGTAGAGGATGGCGGCGCGTTCCGCGTCGGAGGTGCGCAGTCTGGGCATGCGCCAGCGGCCACGGGCCTGGCGGCGGGAGCGGGCGAGGCGGGTCTGGGGGCTGGTGACGGCGACGCGCCGGGTGCGGCTCATCGCGCACCGCGTTTCTGCGGGCGGCGCGTGGTGGTCGCCGGTCGCTCGTCGGGGCGAGGCGTGCGGTCGGTGTGGCCGCGGCGGCGCGGGCGGGACGGGGACAGTCGCTCGCCGGGAACGAGGGGGTTCGCGGGCGAGGGCACGGCGGCGCGTTCGGCGTCGGAGGTGCGCGGCTGCGGCGGGCGGGAGCGGGCGAGACGGGTCGGGGGACTGGTGACGGCGACGCGCCGGGCGCGGCTCATCGCGGCGACCCCAGCCGGCCCTGTTGCGCGGCCTCCAGCAGGCGGTCGCGGAGGTCGCGGGCGTGGCGGCGGCTCACGGGCACGTCGCCGGCGGGGGTGTGGGCCAGGAGGCCGCCCGTGGTGTCGCTGCGGAGTTCGACCACGGCGGACACCGCGAGCAGGTAACCGCGGTGGACGCGGGTGAAGCCGGCGCCCTCCCAGTACTCCGCGAGGCGCGAGATGGGCATGCGGACGGGGTGCACGCCGGTCCGGGTGTGCAGGCGGACGTAGTCGCCGTGGGCTTCCGCGAAGAGCACGTCGTCGCGGCGCACGTAGCGGGTGCGGCCGCCCGCGTCGACCGGGAGGGCGGCCATGGCATCGGGCGCGGCGGCCGGGTGGCGGTCGCCGGCCATGCGCACGACCTTCGCCAGTGCAGCCGCCAGGCGTTCCGTGCGCACGGGCTTCAGCAGGTAGTCCACGGCGCCGATGCCGTACGCCGTCACGGCGTGACCGTCGTGCGCGGTCACGAACACGATCACGGGCGGCTCCGACAGCTTCGCCAGCAGCGACGCCAGCTCCAGCCCGTCGAGGCCCGGCATGGAGATGTCGAGGAACACCGCGTCGAAGTGATCCGCCTGCAGCAGTTTCAGCGCCCGCAACGCATCACCCGCGCCCACGACCTCGCCGACCTCCGGCGCGTCGCGCAGCATGCGGCACAGCTCGTCCAGCGCCGGCGCCAGGTCGTCGACGGCCAGCACCCGCAGCCCGCTCACGGCAGCACCCCCGGCTGGAACCGCGGTACCCGCACGACCACGCGTGTGCCGGCCCCGACCTCCGTCTCCACCGTCAGCCCGTACCACGCGCCGTAGACGTTGCGCAGTCGTCTGTCCACATTGGCCAGTCCCAGGCCGCCGCGAGAACCGTCGGAAGCCCGGCCCGCGAGGATGTCCGCGGCCAGCTTCGGCTCCATGCCCACCCCGTCGTCCTCCACGCTGATCACGCAGTCGTTCCCCTCCGCCTGCCCGTGCACCTGGACCAGCCCGGCTTGCGCCCGCGGTTCGATGCCGTGCCGGATCGCGTTCTCCACCAGCGGCTCCAGCACGAGGTACGGCACGGCCACCGCCAGTACCTCCGGCGCCACGCGCACCTGCACCTTCAGCCGCTCACCCAGCACCGCACGCTGCAGCGCCAGGTACGTCTCCACCGCGCGGAACTCTTCGGCCACCACGGTGTACTCCCCGTGGCGCGCGAGGCTGTACCGCGTGTAGTCGGCGAAGTCCAGCATCAGGTCCCGCGCCCGGTCCGGCTCCGAGCGGACCAGTGACGCGATGACGGTCAGCGCGTTGTACACGAAGTGCGGCGACATCTCCGCTCGCAACGCTCGCAGCTCGGCCTGCGCCGCCTGGTCGGCCGACGCCTCGAGCCGGCCGCGCTCCAGCGCCTGCACCACGACGTCCGCCGCCTGCCGCACGACCTCGCCGCGCGGGTCGCCGACCACGAGCAACGCACCGGCCAGCTCGTCGTGGACGTGCAGCGGCACCGCCGCCACGCCGTCCACCGTCGCCGGCTCTTCGCTGTGCAGCACCTCGTCGAGCACGTGCGCGATCGTCGCGTCCGGTGCCGGCCGACCCGACCACAGCAGGGACCCCGACAGATCCGTGAGACCCAGCCCGGCCACGCCGAACAGGCGCCGCAGCCCGTGGGCCGCGCGCCGCGCGTGGGTGCCGGTGAGGCCGTCGATCAGATCGTCGGTGATCTTCCGGGCCGCGGCCAGCACCGGCACGGCGTCGGCGCGCGCTGCGGACCGCCACGGCAGCCGCACACCCTCCGTCATCGGCGGCCTCCCCTCGGCGACGGGGTCGTGGGGAGTAGATCCTAGCCCCGAACGCGGCGAAGGGGACTTTCCGCACGGGAAGTCCCCTTCGTGTCGAGTCGGAACGTCAGCAGCTCTGCTTGTAGAAGTACTTCGAGTTCGCGTCCATGTCGTCCTTGGTGATGGAGTGCAGCCCCGCGGTCAGCTGCCGCGTCACGGGCTTGCCCTCCAGCGACGCCACGGCCTGCTGCACGCCCTGCGTGCCGATCGCGGCCGGGTCCTGGGCGATGAGCGCCTGGTACTCGCCCTTCCTCAGGCCGTCCACTTCGGACGGGCTCGCGTCGAAGCCGACGAGGTTCACCTGGCCGATCTTGCCCGCGTTGCGCAGGCCGGTCGCCGCGCCCTCACCGGTGTTGAGGTTCGTGGCGAAGATGCCCACGAGGTTCGGCGTCGACGCCAGCGCCGCCGTGACCTTCGACGCCGCCTGGTCCGGCTCGTTCTGCGTGAACTGGATGCCGGCCGAGGAGAGGTTCGGGTGGTTCTTCAGTTCGTCCTCGAAGCCCTTCGCGCGGGCGGCGGTGGTGGAGGTGCCCGCGATCGTGTCGAGGATCAGCACCGAGCCTGGCTTGTCGCCCACGAGCTTCGCCATGGTCTGCGCCGCGAGCTTGCCGCCTTCGGTGTTGTCGGAGGAGATCGACGACTCGGCCACGCTCTTGTCCTTGAGCGACGTGTCGACCTCGACGATCTTCGTGCCGCGGTTCTTCACCTGCTGGATCGGCGCGAGCATCGCCTGGTCGTCGGTCGGCGCGATGAGCAGCGCGGCCGGCGGGTTCGAGCCGAGCGCGTTGACGATCGTGGTCTGCATGGCCGCGTCGAACTTCTGCGGCGCCTGCGTGGTGAGTTCGTAGCCGAGCTTCTTCGCCTCGTCCTGCGCGCCGCACTGCATCGAGATGTAGAACGGCTCGGCCTGTACGCCGGGCACCAGTTCGAGTTTCTTGCTGTGGGCCGGGTTGTTCGACGAGCCGCCCGAGCCGCTCTGGCCGACCTGCCCGGAACCGCAGGCGGCCACGAGCGTGGCCGCGGACGCGAGCGTCCCTGCCGCGATCAGGGTTTTGGTCAGTTTCATCTGCAAGCACCCCTTTGTACTCAAGAAACCGGTGGGACTAGCGGGAGTTGCGGCGCCGCCGGCGGCGCTGGTCGAACCAGACGGCCGCGATCAGCACCGCGCCGACGGCGATCATCTGCCAGAAGTCCTGCACGTGCGTGATGTTGAAGCCCTTCTTGAGCACGGCCGGGATGAACACCCCGATCACGGTGCCCAGCACCGACCCGACGCCGCCGAAGAGGCTCGTGCCGCCCATCACCGTGGCGGCGATGGCGTTGAGGTTGTCCGTGGTGTGCGCCGAGATCGTGGTCGACGCGTAGTAGGCCAGCGAGAGGAAACCGGCGACCCCGGCCAGGAACCCGGTGAGCGTGTACACCTTCAGCAGGTGCGCGGTCACGCCGATGCCCGAGCGCCGCGCCGCCTCCGCGTTGGAGCCGACGGCGAACGTGTAGCGCCCGAACTTCGTGGTGTGCAGCAGCCACGCGCCGATCAGCGTGATCACCACGGCCACGAGCACCAGGTTCGGCACCCCTCCGAACGATGTGCCGTAACCGAGGGTCTTGTTGAGCGTGGTGGGCACGCTGCGCACGTCCGAACCACCGTTGAGCAGGTACGCCGCGCCGAGCGCCGCGCCCATCGTGCCGAGCGTGACGATCAGCGGCGGGATGTTCGCCACGGCGATGAGCCAGCCGTTGATCAGGCCCCAGATCGTGCCCGCGACCACCGACGCGATGAGCCCGACCGTGATCACGCCCCAGCCGGCGTTCGACGCGTCGCCGCCGCTGAGCGCCTCCATCATCTTGCCGGCCACCATGCCCGAGAAGATCAGCACCGACCCGACCGACAGGTCGATGCCTGAAGTGATGATCACGAACGTCATGCCGACCGAGAGCACCAGCAGCACGGACGTCTCGATCAGCAGCGTCTGGAACGTGAACAGCGTCGCGAACTCCGCGGGCGCCAGCGCCGTGAACACGATGATGAGCGCCACCAGCACGAGCGCGATCCAGAACGTGTTGGCTCCGACGAGCCGTTTGCCGAGCGAGCGCTTGCCGAAGCCACCATCCACAGTGGTCTGGATGTCCTTCGTGGGCGCGCTCATGCGGCTTCCTCCTGGACGAGGGCGCCGGTCATGGCCGCCACGAGGTCTTCCAGCTTCGTGTCCGGGCCGGCGAACCGGGCGACGCGCTTGCCGAGCCGCAGCACCTCGATGCGGTCGGACACCGACAGCACCTCGGGCATGTTGTGGCTGATCAGCACCACGGCGATGCCCTTGTCCCGCACCTTCTTGATCACGTCGAGCACGCGTTCGCGCTGCACCACACCGAGCGCGGCCGTCGGCTCGTCCATGAACACGACCTTCGACGCCCACACCACCGAGCGCGCCACCGCGACGCTCTGGCGCTGCCCGCCCGAGAGCGAGCCGATGGGCACGTCGGTGCTCTGCAGCGTCACGCCGAGGCGCTGGAACTCCGCGACGGCCTGGCGGCGCATCTCGGGCTTGTCCAGCATGCCGAGCTTGCCGAGCAAGCCCTTGCGGTGGATCTCGCGGCCCAGGAACAGGTTCGCGGCCGGATCGAGCTCCGGCGCGACGGCGAGGTCCTGGTACACCGTTTCGATCCCCAGCCGCCGAGCGGTGACGGGGGAGTCGAGGTGCACCTCGGTGCCGTCGAGCAGGATCCTGCCGGACGTCGGCTGCTCGGCGCCCGAGAGGCACTTCACGAGCGTCGACTTCCCGGCGCCGTTGTCGCCGATCAAGGCCGTGACCTCACCCGCGCGGGCCTGGAAGGAGGCGCCGCGCAGGGCTTCCACCGACCCGTAGTGCTTCATGAGGTCCACCGCGTCCAGCAGGATCTCGCTCATCGGCCTACCTCTTGTCGGGAGCGGGCGGGCGGCAGCGGATCGCGGTGACCGAGCCGGACAGCTCGACCTGGCCCGCGTCGAACGGCACCACGTACGTCTCGCCCTTGGCCAGGGCGAACTCGCCGCCGCGTTCGGTGCGCAGCGTGCCCGCGCCCTCGAGCGCCACGAGCACCGCGAACGACGGGTCCAGCGCCAGCGCGTCGCCGCTCAGCTGCAGGCGGTCGGCGCGGAAGAACGCGGCCGAACCCGTCGCGAGCAGGTCCACGGACCGGTTCTTGTCGTCGCCCGTGTGCTTGACGATCGTGGTGAGCCGCTCGGCGTCCCAGCCGGAGGTGTCGAGCGTTTCGATCGCGGTGTCGAAGCCGATGCCGAGGTGGCCCTTCTCCGGCGACGCCAGGAAGTCGCGCCACTCCAGCGTGAGCGAGAAGTCGGTGGGCTGCTGCAGTTCCACCACGAACACGCCCTCGCCGATCGCGTGCGGCAGCCCGGCCGGGATGTACACCGTGTCGCCGGCCTGCACGGAGACGCTGTTGAGCGCGCCCAGCATGCTCGGCGCGTCCTGCTCGCGGGTCCACTCGGCGACGGTCGCCTTGCTCACCGTCTCCTTGAACCCGGGGTACACGCGCGGGTCGTCGCCGTACGTGCCGATCACGATCCACGCCTCGGTCTTGCCGAAGTGCGAGTCGAAGTGCTGCTGCGCGAACGCGTCGGTCGGGTGGAAGTGCACGGGCAGGCGCTGGCCCGCGTCGAGCAGCTTCACCAGCAGGCCGGTGGAGTCACCGAGCTTCGCGACGTGGGCGGCGCCCAGCCACCCCTCGGCGTTGTCGCGCACGGCGTCGCGCAGCCAGCCGCCGCTGGGGAGCTTCGTGAGACCGTTGGTCTCCTGGCCGAACATCGTGGTGACGGAACCGACCCAGTCCTCCGGCCCGAACTTCGAATCGGTGCCGGTGGCGCCGCGCAGCGCGGCGATCGCGTCGCCGCCGCGGTAGAACTGCGGCGGCTGGTTGGCCGGGAGCCGGATCGGCTCGAGGTGCGTGGTCACGGGGCGACCTCACCGGAACCACGGGCGACGAGATGCACGGGCAGGACTACCTTTCTGGGTGCGGACTGATCTCCCTGGATCCGCGCGAACAGCAGCTCCGCCGCCGCGTGCCCCAGGGCGCTGACATCGTGGGCGACGACCGTCACCGGCGGGTCCAGCAGGTCCGCCAGCTCGAAGTCGTCGAAGCTGACCATCGCCGGCCGGTGCTCCGCGTGCGCGAGTGCGCGCAGCAGGTTCACGGCGACGCGGTTGTTGCCGGCGATCACCGCGGTCGCGGCCGAAGGGCCCGTCAGCAGCGTCGACACCGCCTGTCCGATGGACTCCGGCGTGGGGGTGCGCATCATGACGAGGCTCTCGTCGTAGGAGACGCCGTTGCGCACGCAGCCCTCGCGGAAACCCCGCAGGCGTTCGGCCGCGGTGAAGATGTCGGGGCTGTCACCCACGAACGCGATCCGGCGGTGCCCGTGCGCCACCAGGTGCGTGACGGCCTCGATGGTGCCGCCGAGGTTGTCCACCAGCACGGTGTCGGCCACGATGTCACCCGCCGGCCGGTCGAGGAACACCACCGGCGTGCCCGCGCGCATCTCCGGCACGAGGTAACCGTGCTGCATGCCCGCCGGCACCACGAGGATCCCGTCGACGCGGCGCGCGCAGAACTCCAGCGCCAGCTCGCGCTCGCGGGCGGAATTCTCCTCCGACGAGCCGGTGAGCACGTGCCGGCCGAACGACGTCGCGATGCGCTCCACCGCGCGGTTGAGCTCGGAGTAGAACGGGTTGCCGACGTCCTCCACGATCAGGCCGATCGTGCCGGTCGTCGACCCGCGGCGCAGGTTGCGCGCGCCCAGGTTGCGGCGGAAACCGAGCTGCTCGATGGCCGCCACCACGCGCTCGGCGGTGTCGGGGTGCACGGCGGGCTCGTCGTTGACCACCCGTGAGACGGTCTTGATGCTGACGCCGGCCAGCCGGGCCACGTCGCTCATCGTGGCCCGCCGGCTCGCGGGGCGGGGAAGCCCGTCCGCTTCCCGGCCGTGAGGAGACAACGTTGTCATAGTGGCGCAGATTGCACACCACCGCACCGGTCGCTGTCAATGCCCGGTTCGCGCGGAATGGGATTCAGCCTGCGAAAGTAGTAAGGCGATTGGCTGATCAGTGTGTCCTGAAGCGGACAGCATTCCACGCCGGCCTTGACGGTTTCGTGAGCGATTGCCCAAGGTTTCCCGCATCGACGGTGTGCGCGACAAGGTTGTCATCCCGCCGGAACCCCCGCTGGCGGGAACCGATGACCCGGTCGTGCCGACGACAGGAGAGGGCGAGGGCGATGGCGCGAGCGCGCTGGAGAGCCGGACTGATCTTCCTGACCACGGCGGTGGTGGCGGCGGTCGCGCCCGCCACGGCCGTGGCCGCGGCGAAACCCCCGGACACGGACTTCGCGAAGTGGGTCAACCCCTTCGTCGGGACCCGGCCGGGCGGCGAGGACCACGGCACCGGCGGTGGTGCCGGCAACACCTTCCCCGGCGCGGTCGCGCCGTTCGGGATGGTGCAGTGGAGCCCGGATACGGTGAAGTCGCAGCCGGGCGGCTACTTCTACGACGACAACGCCCTCACCGGGTTCAGCCTCACGCACCTCTCGGGTGCGGGCTGCTCGAGCTACGAGGACATCCCCTTCATCCCGTACGTCGGCGAGGTCACCACTTCGCCCGCGACGGACCCGGGCCACTACACCTCGAAGTTCAGCCACGACAACGAGCACGCCACCGCCGGCGAGTACGACGTCACGCTGGACAGCGGCGCGAAGGTGGAGTTGAGCGCCACGCAGCGAACAGGCTCCGGCCGCTTCACCTACCCCGCGGGTGCCGCCTCGACGCTGCTGGTCAACACGTCCGGCTCGGTCAACGGCACCGACGACGCGTCGATCACCATCGGCAAGGACACCATCAGCGGCTGGGCCACGAGCGGCCGCTTCTGCGGGGCCGACAACAGCTATCGCGTGTACTTCTCGGCCAAGTTCGACACCCCGTTCGCTTCGGTCGGCACCTGGAAGAACGGCGCGGTGACGCCGGGCAAGACGTCGGAGACCGGGGGCGCTCGCGCCAAGGTTGCGCAGCCCAACGGCGTGAACGCGTCGATGGCCCGCCCGGCCACGCAGAAGACACAGGACACCACGGTCAGCGGCCCCGGCAGCGGCGGCTACGTGACCTTCGCGAACCTCAACGGTGCGCAGGTCAACGTGCAGGTCGGCCTGTCGTTCGTGTCCGTCGACGGCGCGAAGGCGAACCTGGCGGCCGAGAACAACGGCAAGAAGTCCTTCGAGCAGGTCGCCGCCGGCGCGCGCGAGGCGTGGAACGACCAGCTCGGCAAGGTCGCCGTGAGCGGCGGGTCCGACGCGGACCTGACGACGTTCTACACGTCGCTCTACCACTCGCTGATCCAGCCGAACGTGTTCTCCGATGTGGACGGTTCCTACGCCGGTTTCGACGGCCGGATCCACCAGGCGGACAAGAACCACGCGATGTACACCAACTTCTCCGGCTGGGACATCTACCGCTCGGAGATCCCGCTGCTCGCCACGATCGATCCGAAGCAGACCTCGGACATCGTGCGCTCGATGATGGCCTACGCCGAGCAGGGTGGCTCGTGGGACCGCTGGACCGTGGCCAACGACTACACCGGCGTGATGAACGGCGACCCCTACCACATCATCGTCTCCAGCGCGTACGCCTTCGGCGCCCGTGACTTCGACGCCCAGAAGGCGTTGCTGCTCATGATCAAGGGCGCCACGCAGCCGACCCAGGGCTACACCGAACGCCCGGGCCTCGCGGACTACATGCGGCTCGGCTACGTGCCCGGCGCCGGTGCGGACACGCTGGAGTACACCAGCGCCGACTTCGCCATCGCCCAGTTCGCGAAGCGCCTCGGCGACTCCGCGACGTACACCACGTTCATGAAGCGCGCCCAGAACTGGCAGAACCTCTACAACCCGGGCACGGGCCACCTGCAGCCGCGCAACGCGGACGGCTCGTTCGCCGGCACCTACAACCCGGCCAGCTCGCAGGGCTGGGTCGAGGGCAACGGCGCGCAGTACGAGTGGATGGTGCCCTACGACCTCGGCGGCGTCGTGTCCGCGTTCGGCGGCGACACGGCGACCCAGTCGCGGCTGGACACCTTCTTCACGCAGCTCAACGCGGGCACCCAGGAGCCGTACGCCTTCATGGGCAACGAGCCCAACTCCAACGCGCCCTACGCCTACTCCTACGCCGGCAGCCCGGCCAAGACGCAGGCCATCGTGCACCGGTCGATGGACGAGCTGTACAACCCGCGTCCCGAAGGCCTGATCGGCAACGACGACCTCGGCCAGATGTCGGCCTGGTACGTGTGGTCCGCACTCGGCGTCTACCCGGAGATCCCGGGCCGCGCCGAGGTGCTGCTGTCCACGCCGCGCTTCGAGCACGCCGTGCTCACCACCGGCGCGGGCAAGAAAATCACGATCAATGCACCCGGCACCGGTGACTACGTGGGTGGCTTGAAGGTCAACGGCACCGACGCCGCCAAGGCGTGGCTGCCCGAGGCCCTCGTCTCGACCGGTGGCACGCTCGACTTCACCCGCTCCGCCACGGCCACCCAGTGGGGGTCCGCGGCGGCCGACGCCCCGCCGTCGTTCCGCGAGCAGGAGAAGCCGAGCCTGGCGTTCGCCAACCCGGCCCGCGTGGTGACCCCGGCGGGCTCGACGGCGACGGCCACCGTCGGCGTGCAGGACCTGTCCGGTACCGCGAAGACGTGGGGCTACAGCGCTTCCGGCACCGACGGCATCACGCTGACCCCGGCTTCGGGTTCGGTCGACGTGCCGGCTTCGGGCAAGGCGCAGGCCACGGTGACCGTGACCGTTCCCCCGGGCACCTCCGACGGCGCCCGCCGCATCCCGGTCACGTTCTCCGCGCCGGGCGTGGCGAGCACGCAGGCCGTGCTCACGGTGCTCGTGGCGCAGCCGGGCAGCTGGCTGGCCACAGTGGACAACGCCGGCATCTCGCCCGACTCCGACCCGGCCAAGGCCAACTTCGACGGCGGCGGCTGGAGCTACTCGGCCGACGCGCTGGCCGCGGCCGGCGCCACCCCGGGCGGCACGGTGACCAGCGACGGGATCAAGTTCACCTGGCCGTCGTTCCCGGCGGGCGACTCCGACAACGTCGTGGCCAACGGCCAGCGGGTGACCGTCTCGGGTTCGGGCCGGCTGGCGCTGCTCGGCGCCGCGTCCAACGGCAACGCCCAGGGCACGCTGACGGTGACCTACACCGACGGCACCACGTCGACCGCGACCGTCGGGTTCTCCGACTGGACGCTGGGCGGCGGCGGGGCGCAGCCGGCGTTCGGCAACCGGATCGTGCTGTCCACGCCGTACCGCAACGCCTCGGGCGGCGACGCGCAGCAGATCCGCACGATGGTGTTCGGCACCGCGCCGATCACCCTCGACGCCGGCAAGACGGTGGCGAGCGTGACGTTGCCGTCGAACGTCAGCGGCGGCGCGATGCACGTGTTCGCGATCGCCGCCGGCTGATCTTCGTCAAGTAGCCGTGGAGGGCTCCGCCCGCAGCGGGGGAGCCCTCCACGGCCCTGTTTCCGGAAGGGAGCTCGATGAGGAGCGCAACACTGGCGGGCGCGGTCGCGCTCGCCGTCGCGGCGGCCGGCCTCACACCGGTGGCCGCCGAGGCCAGACCGGCCGATCCGCTGGAGTCGGTGAACACGTTCATCGGCACGCAGGACGAGGGCAACACGTTCCCCGGCGCGTCGGTGCCGTTCGGCATGACGCAGGTGAGCCCGCAGACGACCCACTACGCCGGTTACCTCTACACCGACACCGCGATCCGCGGGTTCGGCCACTTCTTCCTGTCCGGCGCCGGATGCTGGGAGCAGGGCGGCCTGGTGTCCACCCTGCCCACCACGGGCGACGTCGGCCCGGGCGCCGCGTTCGACACGACCAAACCGGCCACGTTCGACAACGCGAACTACGCCGCGCCGTACACGCACGACGGTGAAGTCGGCAAGCCCGGGTACTACAAGGTGCACCTCACCGGTTACGGCGGCGTCGACGTCGAGACGACGGCCAGCACGCGCAGCGGGGTCGAGCGCTACTCGTTCGACAAGTCCGGGCCGGCCAACGTGTTCGTGAACGTCGGGCAGGCCAACGCGAAGGAGCCGGTGACCGGCAGCAGCGTCCGGATCGTCGACGACCACACGATCGCCGGCACCGTCGAGTCGCAGGCCTTCTGCGGCGGCAAGGCGTACACGACGTACTTCACGACGAAGTTCGACAAACCCTTCACCAGCTACGGCACGTGGTCGCCGACCGGTGGCACGCCCGGCAGCAAGTCGGCCGAGGGCGGCGCGGGCCTGCGCGGCGCGTGGCTGACCTTCCCGGAGGGCGGCCAGATCACGGCCACCACCTCCATCTCCCAGGTGGACGCCCACGGCGCCGATGTGAACCTCGCGGCTTCGAAGGTGCGCCCGTTCGACGTGGTGAAGGCCGACGCCCAGCGCACGTGGCGCCAGGAGCTGTCCAGCGTGGACATCACCGGCGGCACGCCCGACGAGCGGACCGTGTTCTACACGTCGCTCTACCACGCTTTCCTGCAGCCGCTGACCGCGAACGACGCCGATGGCCGCTACTACGGCTTCGACAAGAAGATCCACCGCGCGATCGGCTGGACCTACTACGACTTCTTCTCTTTGTGGGACACCTACCGCAGCCAGAACCAGCTCCTCGCGCTGCTCAAACCCGACCGGGCGCGCGACATCGCGAAGAGCATCCTCGCGATCCACGACCAGGGCGGCTGGCTGCCGCGGTGGGCGTACGCGAGCCAGGAGACGAACACCATGACCGGCGACCCGGTCACCCCGTTCCTGGTCGACCTGTGGCGCTTCGGCGCGCTGTCGGGTGAAGAAGCGCACGCCTACGAGGCGCTGCTGCAGAACTCCCGGGAGATCCCGCCGGCGTCGTCGCCGTTCCAGGGCCGTTCGGGCAACGCGAGCTACCAGGCCGACGGGTTCGTGCAGTATGACCCGGACTTCCCGAAGAAGGGCCAGGACACCGACCCCAACCACGGTGCGTCGGCCACGCTCGAATACGCGCTCGGCGACTGTTCCCTGTCGGTGATGGCAGCGGCGCTGGGCAAGAAGCAGGACGCGGCCGCGCTCGCGGCGAAGGGCCGGACCTACACGACGCTGTGGGACCCGACTGTCACCGATCGCGGCTTCACCGGCTTCTTCCGCCCGAAGGTCACCGGCGGCGACTGGTTCACCCCGGCCGGTCAGGCCTACAGCCCGCAGAGCCAGGACGGGTTCCACGAGGGCACCTCGTGGCAGTACCAGTGGCTCGTGCAGCAGGACGTGCCCGGCCTGGAGAAGGCGATGGGCGGCGCGGACAACGTCCACGCGCGCCTCGACGACTTCTTCGCCTACAACGATCTCGTGCAGGACCCGGCGAAGACCGTGCGCGAGGAATGGGTGGTCGGTCCCTACAGCTACTACAACCAGTTCCGCTACAACCCCAACAACGAACCCGACCTGCACTCGCCGTGGATGTACACGCTCACCGGCCAGCCGTGGAAGACCTCCGCGGTGGTGCGCGCGGCTCACACGCTCTTCACGAACGCGCCCAACGGCGTCACGGGCAACGACGACCTCGGCACCATGTCGGCCTGGTACGTCTTCAGCGCGCTCGGGCTCTACCCGGCCGTACCCGGTACCGGGAACTTCGTGCTGAACGCGCCGCAGTTCGCGAAGTCCGTGCTGCACCTGCAGAACGGGCGGACCGTGACGATCAAGGCGCCGGGCGCGGAGGGCGCGAAGCTGCAGTACGTCCAGGGTCTCAAGGTCGGTGACGGGTGGCTCGCACCGTCTTCGGACAAGTCGTACGTGAGCGTCGAGCAGCTGCGGCGGGGGACCACTCTCGACTTCACGCTGACGGCCGACGCTTCGCAGGCGACGTGGGCAACGTCACCTTCGTCGGCGCCGCCGTCGCCGTGTGCGGTTAGTACCCGGTCGAAAACTGTGAGTGAAGGCTCCCTCCCGGGAAACGAGACCGGGAGGGAGCCTTCACGGTTTTCCGGGCATTTCCCCGGCGGCCTCCAAGTGGTTCAGACCACAGGCGATCAAGGGTCGTGAGGATAGTCACGGGCCCCGGTGTTCCGGTGAGGGCGGTCACGCCTCACACTGGTCTCATACGCGTCCGACAGTGCTGTTGACGACCGAGGGGATGTCCCCCTTGGACGAGTCCCCTGTGGAATTCCCCTGCGGATTCCCCCGGGGAATCACAGCGCCGGAGGATGCGTTTTTGTGTGTGCAGGCAGCACGCACCCGTGTGACGTCACAGGAGGAAAGTCGTGTCCAGCAAGGCCGCTCTCGTGTTCCGCGTGGCCGCAGTCGCCGAAGCCCTGTCCTGGGCCGCGTTGCTGATCGGGATGTTCCTGAAGTACGTCGTGCACACCTCCGGTGAGGGCGGCGTGCCCGTCATCGGCATGGTTCACGGCGTCATGTTCGTCCTGTACGTCGTCACGTCCCTGTCCGTCGCCAAGCCGCTCGGCTGGCGCCCGAAGACCCTCGTGCTCGCGCTGCTGTCCAGCATCCCGCCGCTGTTCACCTGGCTCTTCGAGAAGTGGGCCCTGCGCAACGGCCGCCTCGACGGCCCGCAGCGCCTCACCCACGGTGGTGTCGGCCTGTTCGAGTCGCGCGTGCGGGAGACCGTCAACGCCTGACTTCCGCGAACACTTTCACGGGCCCGTACGACCTCACCGGTCGTGCGGGCCCGCTCGTTCGTGCGGGGAAGGGGCCCGGCCCGGTCTTCGGTGAGCTCGGCCGTTATTCGGCGAAGTCGCCCGCGGACTTGCGGACCTTGGTGAGCAGGTCGGTGAGCTGCTCGACCTGGCGCCCGGTGAGGCCGGTGAGGCCGAAGTCGATCTCCGTCACGGCCACCGTCGCGGCTTCGCGGCGCGCGCGGCCGTCGTCGGTGATCTCGACGAGCGTGGTGCGCCGGTCGGTGGGGTGCGGCACGCGCTTCACGAGCCCGTCGCGCTCCAGGCGGTCGACTATGTTGGTCACACTGGTGGGGTGCAGCTGCAGCCGTTCACCCATCACCCGCATCGGCAGCCGCGCGTTGCGGGCGAAGGTGAGCAACACGAGCGCCTCGTAGCGGGCGAAGGTGAGACCGTGCGGTTTCAGCGCGCCGTCGACCGCCGACTGGATGATCTGTTGCACCCGCATCACACCGGTGACCGCGGCCATGGTTCCGGCGGGACCGATCCGGTCCTCCCAGAGCTCGGCCGCACGGGCGATCGGGTCGAACGGCAGCGGTCGGTTCATGACACGCGAAGTTACCAGCGGGTACCCGCGACGCGGCGATCGCCCTGCTCAGCGGCCCGAAATTTCCCGGATGAGAGGACCCCGAAATGATCGTCGCGTTCAGCGTGAGCCCCTCCGGTGGCGACCCCGACGGCGGTGTCAGCGAGGCCGTCGCACGGGCCGTGAAGGTCGTGCGCGACAGCGGACTGCCCAACTCGACCAACGCGATGTTCACGAACGTCGAGGGGGAGTGGGACGAGGTGATGGCCGTGGTGAAGCGGGCCGTGGAAGCCGCGGGCGAGGGTTCGGCGCGCGTCGGGCTCGTGCTGAAGGCCGACCTGCGCCCGGGTTACGACACGGGCCAGCTGACCGCGAAGGTCGAACGGGTGGAAGCGCACCTGCGGGAGGACTGAGTCACGGGATCGGCGGGGTGAACGCCACGGTCCACCGGCCCTCTTCGCTGGTCACGGCCAGCGAGTAGGTGAACCGGGAGCCGCGCGTCACCCCGCTCACCACCGCCCTGGTGGGGGCGTGCTCGTCGGGGACGAGCTGCACGGTCACGGCCCGGACGTCTTCGTCGCCGAGCACGGCCACATAGTCGTCGGCGAAGTCCGACGCGCCGGAGCCGGGGTAGTTCAGCAGGGCCTCGAGGGCGTCGGAGTCGCGGTCGGCCAGTGCCGTCCGCAGTTCGTCGCGCAGGGCCGCCGGTGACGGTGCGCCTGGATCGGGCTGGTGCGCGATGAGCAGCGTGATCGCGACGACCCACACGACTCCGACCGTGACCGCCACCGCGACGGTGGCGTTGCGCCGGCTCAGCATCACGGCCCTCCCTGGTTTCCGCCGTGAGCATGCCGGAGCGCCGGGCTCCTGCCAATCCGGACGCGCGCTGAAACCTCCGGCCGGAACGTGCCAGGATGGAGGGCGTGACACAGCCACGCGGATCTGCAGGAAACCAGGCGGCCCTTTCGGCCGCACTGTCGCGCGCGGTCGACCTGTCCGCGCTGAAGGCCCGGGCCGACCAGTCCCGGAGCCAGCCGCCGGCCCCCGCCGCGGGCGCCGCACCGGCCGGAGACGCCGGGGGCGCCGCGCCGCCGTCGGACGTGATTCTGGATGTGACGGAGGCCACGTTCCAAGCCGACGTCGTCGAGCGCTCGCTGAACCAACTCGTGCTCGTCGACCTGTGGGCCGACTGGTGCGGGCCGTGCAAGCAGCTGTCCCCGGTGCTGGAGCGCCTCGCCACCGAGGCCGCCGGCGCGTGGGTGCTCGCCCGGGTGGACGTGGACGCGAACCCGCGCATCGCGCAGCTGTTCGGGGCCCAGTCGATCCCCACCGTCGTCGCCATCGGCGGCGGCCAGCCCGTGGACGCGTTCTCCGGCGCCCTGCCGGAGCCCGAGATCCGCAAGTGGCTGAACGCCCTGCTGGACGCCCTGCGCGACAAGCTCCCCGGCATCCGCGCCGCCGAAGAGGCCCGCGGCCCGATCGAGGAGCCGGAGGACCCGCGCTTCACCGAAGCCGAGGAAGCCTTCGAACGGGGCGATTTCGCCGCCGCACAGGCCGCCTACGAGCGCATCCTCGACGCGGAACCCGCCAACGAGCTCGCGAAGAACGCCCTGGCCCAGGTCAAGTTCACCGCGCGCGCCGAAGCGGCCGACCCCTCCGCCGCCGCGAAGGCCGACGCCGACCCCTCGGACCTCGACGCGCAGCTCGCGGCCGCCGACCTGCAGATCGCGGAGCAGGACGTGGAGGGCGCCTTCGCCCGCCTGATCGCCGCCGTCC
Organism: Amycolatopsis sp. FDAARGOS 1241; assembly: GCF_016889705.1. Lineage (NCBI taxonomy): Bacteria > Bacillati > Actinomycetota > Actinomycetes > Pseudonocardiales > Pseudonocardiaceae > Amycolatopsis > Amycolatopsis sp. FDAARGOS 1241. The sequence goes on along the minus strand of NZ_CP069526.1, from coordinate 7,394,127 downwards.
GCCGTACCACCGGCGACGACCGCAACCGCGTGCGCGAACACCTGGTCGCGCTCTTCGACCTCTTCGACCCGGCCGACGAGCGGGTCTCGAAGGCGCGTCGCGAACTGGCGAGCGCATTGTTCTGAGCATCCGAACGCACGGCGCAGGCCCCCGATCTCACGCGGATCGGGGGCCTGCGCCGGGGCAGGGCTCAAAAAGCTCAGCCGTACTGCTTCGAGCAGACCGAGGAGCCTTCCAGGTAACCCCGGCGCAGGGACTCGACGCGGTCGAAACCGCTGTCGGGGCGTTTGCCGTTGACGTCGGCGGAGACGAGGCCGTCGGGGCGAAGCAGGTCGGCGATGGCTTCGTCGAGGTCGCCCGCCGAGAGCCGAAGGGCGCCCGGGCGGTTGGTGAACGCGGCCCACGCGCCGACGAGGCACGCGGTGCGCAGGCCGGCGTTCGGGTTGTCCAGGGACGCTCCCACGCCCTTCTGGATGCCCATCGCGTAGCGCGAAGCGATCTCCGCGAACGCCGCGAAGTCACCCAGGCCTGTGCTCGCGCGGCCGGACTGCTCGGCTTCCTCGTCGACGGGCTGCGCGAGCTCCGTCAGCCGTGAGACCTCGATGTTCACGGTGTTGCCGGCCGGGCAGTACGACGCCGGCGGGGTGGCCGGCCCGCCGGAGCAGGTGCCGCTGCCGGGCACGATGGCGGGTGCCGCCACGCCGGCGCCCCGGAACGCCGAGTCCAAGCTGGACTTCAGCAGCGCCAGCGTGTCCTGGTCTACCTTGGCGTCGCCCTTGCCCGTGTCCAAGCTGTCGAAGGGGCGCTCGGTGAGGCGCGCCTGCACGTTCTGCGCGTTCATCGCCGCGCACTCCTTCGGGCCCTTTTCGAACCCGGTCTGGAACGCGTACGTGCGGTCGAACGCCGTGCCGTGGGCCTGGCGGCCGGTGCCGCTCGTGCCGGCCTGGTCGCGGATGAAGAACATCGCGGCCATGATCTGGTTCAGGCCCTCGGCCGTCGAGACCCGGTAGTACTTGCTCTTGCCCTCGGCGACCCAGCGGAAGTAACCGCCGGCGAAGCAGTCGGCCTGCTGCTCCTTGACGACGCTCGGCGTGCTCTTCGTGATGCCCGCCTTCGGGCCGAGCCGGTACTGGATCGCGTGGCCGAACTCGTGCGCCAGCACCGTCACCACCGACATCCCGCCGAACCGCTGGCGCAGCATCGGCAGCAGCACCCCACGGTCCCACGCCACCGAATCGTCGGGCGAGCAGTAGAACGCGTTCACGAGCTTCTTCACGCTGCCGCACGCCGTTTCCTCGGTGTCGGTGCGCGAGTCGTACGACAGCAGCGACGTGACGGGCTTGAAGCTCTGCCCGAACTCGGCGGGCAGCGTGGTGTCCCAGTAGGCCTCGACGTCGGCGATCGCGGCTGTCGCGAGCTGGTCGTCCTGGCCGCCCTCGGCGTTCTTCACGTTCAGGTCCGGCCGCGGCGCGCCGCTCTTCAGCCCGCTGTCGAAGTGGGTCACGGGCAGCCCGGCCACGTTGCCCGCGCCTGGCGTCGCGGGAGCCGCGCTGTTCCCACAGCCGGCCGCGCCGAGCGCCGCCACCAGCGCGAGCGCCGCGAGCGCTCCCCCTCGCTTCATCACGCTTGGGACCCTACTAAGTGGTCGCACGCGGTGTGAGCGTTATCCCCGAACGGGTCACGAGCGCGGCGGCGGGCGGCCCGATATGGTCGCTGACCATGCGAGCTGTCCGTCGTTTCACCGTCCGCGCCAGCCTGCCGGACTCGCTCGGGGGCCTCGGCGCGCTGGCGACGAACCTCCGCTGGACTTGGCACCCCCCGACCCGCGACCTGTTCGCGTCGATGGACGCCGAGCTCTTCAACGCCATCCGCGACCCGTTGCGCATGCTCACCGCATTGCCGCCGGAGCGGCTCGAAGAGCTGTCCGTGGACGAGGACTTCCTCGAGCGCACGCGGCAAGCCGCGGCAGAGCTCGAGCGCTACCTGTCGGAGCCGCGCTGGTACCAGCGCCGCACCGACGAGGGTCTGCCCGAGGCCGTCGCGTACTTCTCGATGGAGTTCGGCGTCACCGAAGCCCTGCCCAACTACTCGGGTGGCCTCGGGGTGCTCGCGGGCGACCACCTCAAGGCCGCCTCCGACCTCGGTGTGCCGATGGTCGGCGTCGGGCTGCTGTACCGCTCCGGCTACTTCCGCCAGAGCCTCTCGCTCGACGGCTGGCAGGTCGAGCACTACCCGGTCATCGACCCCAACGCGTTCCCGCTGGAGCTCGTCACCGAGGGCGGCCACGCGGTGCTCGTCGAGGTAGCCATGCCGGGCGGGCGCACCCTGCGCGCGCAGATCTGGCGCGCCCGCGTGGGCCGCATCCCGTTGCTGCTGCTCGACACCGACATCGAGGCCAACGACGAGGACCTGCGCCCGGTCACCGACCGGCTCTACGGCGGCGACGCCGACCACCGCATCCGGCAGGAGATCCTGGCCGGCATCGGTGGGTTCCGCGCCGTGCGGAAGTTCTGCGACCTCACCGGGCACCCGCAGCCGAAGGTGTTCCACACCAACGAAGGCCACGCCGGGTTCCTGGGCCTCGAACGCGCCCGCGAGATCATCCAGGCCGACCGCCTCGGCTTCGACGAGGCGCTCCCGGCCGTGCGGGCGGGCACGGTGTTCACCACGCACACGCCGGTGAGCGCCGGCATCGACCGGTTCCCCGTCGACCTGGTGCAGCGCTACTTCTCCGACGGCCGGCTCGTGCCCGACGTCGACGTGCGGCGCGTGCTGCAGCTGGGCGCGGAGGACAACCCGGGCCTGTTCAACATGGCGCACATGGGCCTGCGGCTCGCGCAGCGCGCCAACGGGGTGTCGGAGCTGCACGGGCGCGTCACGCGACGGATGTTCTCCCGCCTGTGGCCCGGGTTCGACGACGACGAGGTGCCGATCTCGTCGATCACCAACGGTGTGCACGGGCCGACGTGGGTCGCGCGCGAGCTGAGTGCCCTGCTGGGCGGCAACCACGACGAGTTCGGCCACGAGGGTGCCATGCCGGACAGCTCGCTTCGCGACGGCGTCTCGGACCAGCAGCTGTGGGAGCTGCGGCGCGAGCTGCGGGAGAAGCTCGTGGCCGAGGTGCGCCGGCGCGTGCGGAACGCGTGGATGCAGCGGGGCGCCTCGGCGCTCGAGCTGGGCTGGACGGACCGCGTGTTCGACCCGGACGTGCTGACCGTCGGCTTCGCCCGCCGCGTGCCCACGTACAAGCGGCTCACGCTGATGCTGCGCGACCCCGACCGCCTGCGCGCGCTGCTGCTGGACGAGAAGCGCCCGATCCAGATCGTGATCGGCGGCAAGTCGCATCCCGCCGACGAGAACGGCAAGCAGCTGATCCAGCAGATCGTCCGGTTCGTGGACGACGCGGCCGTGCGGCACCGGATCGTGTTCCTGCCGGACTACGACATGTCCATGGCGCGCTACCTCTACCGGGGTTGCGACGTGTGGCTCAACAACCCCGTGCGGCCGCTGGAGGCGTGTGGCACGTCGGGGATGAAGTCGGCGCTCAACGGCGGCCTCAACCTGTCCATCCGCGACGGCTGGTGGGACGAGTGCTACGACGGCTCCAACGGCTGGGCCATCCCCACCGCCGACGGCGTCACCGACCCGCTGCGCCGCGACGATCTCGAAGCCGCCGCCCTGTACGACCTGCTCGGCCAGCAGATCGCGCCGCTCTACTACGACCGCAACGGTTCCGGCGTGCCCACCGGCTGGCTGTCGATGGTGTGGCACACGCTCGAGACGCTGGGGCCGCGCGTGCAGGCTTCGCGCATGGTGCGCGAGTACGTGGACTCCGGCTACCTGCCCGCGTCGCGCATGGTCGCCGCCGCCACCGAAGACGGCTACCGCGGCGCCCTGTCCCTGGCCGACTACCGCACCAAGCTCGAGGTCGCGTGGCCGCGCGTGCGCATCTTCGACTCGGAACTGCTCTACGACCACGCCGAACGGCTCGTCGTCGGCACCGAGGTGACGGTGCGCGCCCGCATCGACCTGGCCGGCCTCGATCCGTCCGAAGTGGACATCCAAGCCGTGGTGGGCCAGGTGGGCGACGCGGACGAACTCACGGACACCGTCACGGTCCCCATGCACGGCGACGGCATCGGCGCGTTTTCCGCCACCCTGCGGCTGCCGCGCGCGGGTTCGATCGGGTACACGGTGCGGGTGCTGCCGAAACACCCGCTGCTCGCGAGCCCGGCCGAACTGGCGCGGGTGGTTCTGGCCTGATGCCGGCCCTGGTCGCGCCGACCACCCGCCTGCACCGCGCCTGGCTCGACGCCTATACCGAATGGGGGCCTGGCCGGCACGAAGACGGTTTCGGGCTGGACCCGGCCGACGAGGTCACCTCACCGGCCGGCTTCGCGGCTTTCGTCTCGCGGCTGGCCCGCGACGGCGACGTCCGGTACCGCTGGCTCGTCGAGGACGGCACGGTCCTCGGCGGCATCGCCCTGCGCCACGCCGACGACGAGTACACGCACTGGGCCGGCCACCTCGGCTTCGGCATCCGGCCCACGGCCCGGGGACGCGGCCTGGCCACGTGGGCACTGACCCGGATGCTCGACGAGGCGCGCGCCCTCGGCCTGGACCGCGTCCTGCTGCTGTGCGACCCGGCCAACACCGCGTCGGCGAAAACCATCCAACGAGCCGGCGGCGTCTGCGAACAGACCACCACCACCCGCCACGGCCCGGTGCGACGGTTCTGGATCGACCTCAGCAAGCCGGACATCTGACCGACCGGCGCGCGGATCGCTGCGCTCCGTCGCCGGGCCGGGCTTTGCGGACGCGCTGACGGCGTGGTGAACCGGGCCGAGGGACGTGAACGGCGTTCTCCTCGCCCTGTGCGATTCGACGATCCCCGGCAAGGGCGCGGGTTATCTCGAAGACTCCACGCTGGCCTGGCTCGACGAAGCGCTCGCCGCGCACGCCGGACCCGCCTTCGTCGCGTTCCACCACCCGCCGCTGGAGGTGGGCATCCCGCTCGTGGACGCCATCCGCCAGACCGGCGAAGACCGCCTCGCCGAAGTCCTGCGCCGCCATCCGCAGGTGGCCGCCGTGCTGTGCGCGGACGCGCTGACGGCGTGGTGATCGGCGCGCAACGTTTGTGCGCCGGCGCTCGCCGCATGGTGCCCCGGGCACCGAGCCGTGTGCGCCGCCGATCAAGACATGTCGACCAGGGCACATGGGCTGTTCGAGCGCCGACACGACGGTGACCTGCATGGCAGCGATTGTTCTTCGGCAGTCACAACATGGTGGTGGGTGCGCAGACGTTGTCTGTTGGCGGCCGGGCCGCGGTGGCCGCGGCCCGGTGTTTGTCGGCGGAACGACACGGCGGATAGGCCTCCGCGACAGCGGTTGTCCTTGCAAAGTCGCCGAATGGTGGCCGGCGCGCATGTCTTGCCGCCACCGGACACAGCATCCTGGCCACGCCACGGTGTATGCGCGCACGGTCAAGGCATGTTGGCCAGGGCACCCGCTTTACCCGAGAACGGACAAGTGGTGCTCGCGAACCTCCGGCTTGTTTGTTGGCGACCGCTGTGTGGTGCCCGGCGCACAGAAATTGTGTGTCGACAGTCACGGCAAGCTGGTTGGCGCGCAAGGCATGGGTCAGTGCGGCATCGGACTGTGCGCTGGCGCGCAGGATGCGGTGGCCAGGGCGCGCGATTTGTTCAAGGACGGACACCGTGGTGGCCGCGGCGCAGCGGTGTTTGTTGGCCGGTGCTGCGTGGTGGTTGGTGTGCACGGTTTGCCCGCCGCCGGACGCGGCGTGGTGGCGCTCGCACGAGATGCCTGCTGGCGGTTCGGATGCGGTGGCGGAGTCGCAGGGTTTGTCCGGGCCAGTACGTCGCGGTGGCCGCGGGCAGCGGCTGTTCGTTGGCCGTCGCTGTGTGGTGGTGGGCGGTCAGCGTTTTGTGTGCGTTGGCGGTCCCGGCGTGGTGGCGGCCATGGCGCGGGGTGTTTCGTGGCGCGCAGTCTGTGGTGGCCACCGAACAGTGGTTGTTCGAGGTTGGACATGGCAGCGGCTGCGAGGCAGTGGTTGTTCGGCGCCTGTCACGGCGTGGTGGTTGGTGCGCAGAGCTCGTGTGTCGGCGGACAGTGTGTGGTGGTGGGGCAGGGGTTGTGTGTCGGCGGACAGTGCGTGGTGGTGGGGCAGGGGATGTGCGTCGGCGGACAAGGCGGGGTGGTGAAGGCACCAGCGTTTGCTCGGCCCACCCCCGGCCCGCCCCTGCCCCCGGCCGCGCCCCCGCACGCAGCGCGTCAGCACCGCACCAGCGCGTGCGCAAAACGCTCACGGAACGGGGTCCGAACCACCCTCCACCACCGGCAACCCCGCCGCGGCCCAGGCGCGGAAGCCGCCGGTCAGGTCGGTGGCGTTCGGCAGCCCCAGGCGCTGCAGGTCGGCGGCGGCGAGGCTGGAGGAGTAGCCCTCGTTGCACACGACGATCGCCGTCGTGGTTGTTGTCACACCTGGGAGGCGCCAGTCGCTGTCCGGGGCGAGGCGCCACTCCATGTGGATGCGCTCGACGACCACCGAGCCGGGGATCTCGCCCTCGGCCGCGCGGTTCGCGTGCGGCCGGATATCCACCACCAGCGCGCCGTCGGCCTGCAGCTGCGCCGCCTGTTCCGGCGTGACCCGGTCCAGGGTGGACCGGGCGCCGGCGAGGAAGCTGTCGATCGAGCTCATCGGCCGAGTATGACCGGGACCGCCGGGATCTCCGCCGGCACGTCGGCGAGGCTCGTGTACTCGCGTGTCGTGACCAGTGGCGGCGAGTAGGCGTGCACGCTCGCGGCGGGGGCGTCGCCGAGGCCCGTGACCTGGTGGGCGCGCCCGGCGCCGAAGCCGATGCCCTCGCCGGCCGCGTGCGTGCGGCGCCGCACCGGGCCGCCGGGGTAGCGGTACTCCTCGCCGAGCTCGCCCTGTAACACCGTGAACGAGCCGGCCGCGCCGCCGTGGTCGTGGGGTTTCGTCCGCTGCCCGGGCAGCCACGACAGCAGCCACAGCTCCACGCCGTCGGTCAGCGCGAGCCGCGCCCACCAGCGGCGGTCCTCGTCGAAGCGCAGCACTTCGCGCAGGCCGGAAGTGAGCTCGGTCGTCACCGTCGTGGTCAGTTCGGCGAGCTCACGCGGCGTCCACAGCAGCCGTTCCGGTTGCAGCAGTTCGACGAGCAGGGGGTCGGTCAGGTGCGGGTGGATCTCGAAGTCGGGACGGGTGATCGACGTGGTCAAGGGGCGCTCCTCGTGAGCGAAAAGGCGGTCCGGGCTGGTCACGGCACAGCGCGGCACGCGAGAACGCGAACGTCCCCGTGATCAGTGCCGCGCGGCGGTACACCCGCACGACGCGACGAGGAGCAGGTCGATCGTGCGCCGGCGCCAGAACGAGCCCCGCGGTGCGGGGAGGGCGGCGGACACGGACCGGGACACGCAACCGATCGTGCCACAAGGGGCACTTTGCACGCGCCGCTGTCTCAGCCGCTGGACGCTCGCGCGGTGTCAACCCCGGGCGGGTGCGGACGCGCGCGCGTGGGCGGCCACAATGGGCGCGTGAGCGAGCCGATCCTGCCCAGCGACCTTGACGACCTCGTGGTGCGGATGTCCGGTGTCGGCGTCCGCCGCACCGGGAACGACCTTCTCGCGGACCTCGACTGGAACGTCGAACTCGACGAACGCTGGGTCGTGCTCGGGCCCAACGGCGCGGGCAAGACGACCCTCCTGCGGCTGGCCGCCGCGGAACTGCACCCCACCTCCGGCACCATCCACCTGCTCGGCGACCAGATCGGGCAGGTCAACATCTTCGAGCTGCGCCCCCGCATCGGGTTCACCTCCGCCGCGATCGCCCAGCGCGTGCCCGGCGACGAGCTGGTGAAGGACGTCGTGGTGAGCGCCGGCTACGCGGTGATGGGCCGCTGGCGCGAGGCCTACGACAGCCTCGACCTCGACCGCGCCGCCGAGCTGCTGGGCACGCTCGGCATCGCGCACCTGGCCGACCGCACGTTCGGCACGCTGTCCGAAGGCGAACGCAAGCGCGTGCTGATCGCGCGTTCGCTGATGACGGACCCGGAGCTGCTGCTGCTCGACGAACCGGCCGCCGGTCTGGACCTGGGCGGCCGCGAGGACCTCGTGTCGCGGCTTTCGGACCTGGCGATGGACCCGGATGCACCGGCGATGGTGCTCGTGACCCACCACGTGGAGGAAATCCCACCCGGCTTCACCCACGCCCTGCTGCTTCGCGACGGCCACGCCGTGGTGGGGGGCCTGATGGACGACGTGATCACGAGCGAGAACCTGTCGAAGACCTTCGACCAGGACCTGGTGCTCCAGCGTTCGGGCGAGCGGTTCTTCGCCCGCCGCCGGTAGGTTGTCCTTACCGGCCGGTAGCCTGCTGGCAACCCGTCAACGAGGAGGAATGTCGCGTGGGAGAGTTCGTAAGCCTGGAGGTCGAGGGCGGCGTCGGCACGATCCGGCTGAACCGGCCGCCGGTCAACGCGCTGAACAACCAGGTGCAGGCCGAGCTCGCCGAGGCCGCGCGCGAAGCCTCGGACCGCGACGACGTGCGCGCCGTGATCCTCTACGGCGGCGAGAAGACCTTCGCCGGCGGCGCGGACATCAAGGAGATGGCCGCCCGCACCTACCCGGAGATCGCGAAGTTCGGCGCCGAACTCACGGCGTCGCTCGCGCGCATCGCGGGCATCCCGAAGCCGGTCGTCGCGGCCATCACGGGTTACGCGCTCGGTGGCGGCCTGGAGCTGGCGCTCACCGCCGACTGGCGCGTGGCGGGCGACAACGTGAAGGTCGGCCAGCCGGAGATCCAGCTCGGCATCATCCCCGGCGCCGGCGGGACGCAGCGGCTCGCGCGCCTGATCGGCCCGAGCAAGGCCAAGGAGCTCATCTACACCGGCCGGTTCGTGAAGGCCGACGAGGCGCTGAAGCTCGGCATCGTCGACGAGGTCGTGGCGCCGGACGACGTGTACGCGGCCGCGCGCAAGTGGGCCGCGCAGTTCGTGAAAGGTCCGGCCGTGGCGCTCAAGGCCGCGAAGGCCGCCATCGACTCGGGCCTCGACGTCGACCTGGCCACGGGCCTGAAGATCGAAACGCAGCTGTTCACCGCGCTGTGGGCCACCGAAGACCAGAAGAACGGCATGACCTCGTTCATCGAAAACGGCCCGGGCAAGGCCACTTTCGAGGGGAAGTGACCTCCGTGACCGACCCCGCGCCGAACCCGCACGCCACGGCGGAGGAGGTCAAGGCCGCCTACGACGACCCGAAGCTCGCCAACGTCCTGTACCACGACTGGGAAGCCGGGACGTACGACGAGAAGTGGTCGATCTCCTACGACGAGCGCTGCATCTCCTACGCCACCGACGTGTTCACCGCCGTCGCCGGTGACGACGGCCAGCCCTACGGCCACGCGATGGAGCTCGGCAGCGGCACCGGGTTCTTCCTGCTCAACCTGATGCAGGGCGGGGTCGCCAAGAAGGGGTCCGTCACGGATCTCTCGCCGGGCATGGTGCAGGTGGCGCTGCGCAACGCGGAGAACCTGGGCCTCGACGTCGACGGCCGCGTCGCCGACGCGGAGCGGATCCCGTTCGACGACAACACGTTCGACCTCGTGGTGGGCCACGCCGTGCTGCACCACATCCCCGACGTGCGCCAAGCGTTCGGCGAAGTGCTGCGCGTGCTCAAGCCCGGCGGCCGGTTCGTCTTCGCGGGCGAGCCGACCAAGGTCGGCGACTTCTACGCGCGCAAGCTCGGCCAGCTCACGTGGTACCTCACCACGCGCATCACGAAGCTCCCGCCGCTCAACGGGTGGCGGCGACCGCAGTCCGAACTGGACGAGTCGTCACGCGCGGCGGCGCTCGAAGCCGTGGTGGACATCCACACCTTCGACCCGTCGGAGCTCGAAGCCATGGCCCGCGGCGTCGGCGCGCAGGACGTGCGCGCGGTGACCGACGAGTTCTCGGCCGCGCTCGCGGGCTGGCCGATCCGCACGTTCGAGGCGGCGGTGCCACAGGAGAAGCTCACAGTGCGGTGGCGGATGTTCGCCTACCACCTGTGGCTGCGGCTGTCCGCTTTGGACAAGAAGGTGCTGTCCAAGGTGCTGCCGCGCGAGCTGTTCTACAACGTGATGATCACCGGGACCAAACGGCCGTCCTGAATTGGCCTACGGTTTCTCGCTCGACGACGTCGCCTTCCTGCGCTCCGCCGCCGGACGGGCGGCGCTCGCCGAGGGCGCGGCGCTGCCGCTGACCGACGCATCCCGCCTCACCGACGTCGCCGCTGTGCGGCGTTCGGTAGGTGAGCGGTTCGCCGCCGCGGTCCTGGAAACGGTGGTGCTGCGGCGGAAATCGGCCGGCAAGCTCGCGGGTGCCGATGAGTGGCTCTTCACGGGCGACGCCCTGCAGCAGGCGAGCGCGACGCTGGTGGCGCGGCACCGGGCCGCGCGGCTGGCGGGCCGGGACGTGCACGACGTCACGTGCTCCGTCGGCGCGGACCTCGTCGAGCTGGCCCGGGTGGCGAAGCGCACTTTGGGGTCCGATGTGGACCGCGTGCGGCTGGAGATGGCGCGCCACAACGCTTCCGCCGCGGGCGTGCTCGCCGGGCTGGTGCAGGCCGACGCGCTGCGCCCGGCCAGCCGCGACACCGTCGTGGTCGCCGACCCGGCGCGGCGCGACTCGGCGGGCCGGCGCACCTGGAAGCCCGCGGATTTCGCGCCGCCGCTGGACGGGCTCGTCGATGCGTACCCGGGACGGCCGCTGTCGGTCAAGTGCGCGCCGGGCCTGGACTTCACGATCGTCCCCTGGGCCGACGAGGTCGAGCTGGTTTCGCTCGACGGCGCGGTGCGCGAGGCGTGCCTGTGGCGAGGCCTGGGCAACGGCGTCGCACGCCGGGCGACGGTGTTGCGTTCGGACGGTACGCAGTGGACGGTCGTCGACACGGATCCCGACGAGCTGCCGTCGCGGTCGCCGGGGGAGTGGCTCGTCGATCCCGATGGCGCGGTGGTGCGGGCCGGGCTCGTGCGCCACTACGCCGCGCGGCACGGCCTGTGGCAGCTCGACGAGCGCATCGCGTACCTCACCGGCGACACGCCCCCGCCCGGGGTGCGCGCCTTCCGGGTGCTGGAACACGGCCCGTACAGCGAGAAGGCCCTGCGTGCCAGCTTGAAACGACTCGACGTGGGGCGGCTGGAGATCCTCGTGCGTGGTCTGGACGTGGATCCGGACGCCCTGCGTCGCCGCCTGAAACCGCGTGGTCACGAAGAGTCCACTGTGGTGCTCACGCGCATCGGCCGGTCGCCGGTGGCGTTCGTGTGCCGCGCCGAACGCATCCGTTCGGAGGGTTCTCCGGACGAGATCGTTGGCGTAGATTTCGGACGCTCGTAACCCGGAATTCACCAACGACACCGGAGGGGTCGCCGTGTCTCGTTTTCCCGCTCTGCTCAAGCTCGCCGCCGCAGCCGCGATCGGCGCCACCGTCGTGGGTGGTGCGACCGCGCTGGCCGGTTCCGACGCCGTGACCGCCGCCCACGGGCGTGAGCCGGCGAACATCGGCCAGGTCAAGAACGACGTGAAGGCCTACTACGGCGACTACCTCGACGCGGCGGGCAAGCACCACTACTCCGACACCAGCAGGTTCGTCACCGACACCCAGCGCGTGGTCGCCGACGCGAAGCACTACCTCACGCAGAAGCTGGGCAAGGTCAAGAACCCGGCGATCGTGCTCGACGTCGACGACACCTCGGAGATCACCTACGGCTGGGAGGCCGACAACGACTTCGGCTTCGACCCGGTGAAGCAGCAGCAGGCGATCGACAACGGCACGTTCGTGGCCAACAAGCCCGTGCTGGAGCTGGCGAACTGGGCGGCGCAGCGTGGCGTGAAGATCTACTTCCTCACCGGGCGCAGCCAGCCGCAGGGTCCACAGTCGCTGAAGAACCTCGCCAACGAGGGGTACCCGGCTCCCGCGGGCGCGTTCTTCAAGCCGGCCGGCACGGCGCCGGACTACCTGCCGTGCGGCCTGACCTGCACGACGATCCAGTACAAGTCCGGCACGCGCGCCCACATCCAGGCGACGGGCGCGCACATCGTGCTCAACCTCGGTGACCAGTTCAGCGACCTCGAGGGTGGGTACGCCGACCACCCGGTGAAGCTGCCGAACCCGATGTACTACCTGCCTTGATCCTCGCCCTGCTTGATCCTCGCCCTGCACTGACGCCCGCGGTCCGGGTGTCCACGGTGGACACCCGGACCGCGGGAGCGTCGGCGCGGCTCAGCCGGTGTAACCCGAGAAGATCTTCGAGAACTCGTACGGCTGCTGGGTGATGTTGGTGCAGCGGTAGAGCGCTCCGTTGCACGCGTTGGCGTCGCGGCCGGCCTCCCAGAAGGACAGCATGCCGAGGTGCACGCTCTTCGCGAAGTTCACCACGGCGGTGGCGTCCTTCTGGTAGAAGATCTCGTTCTGCGAGTCGTTCACCCCCAACATCGGCGTGAGCCCGACCTTCTTCCACGCGGCCGAGTCCGAGAGCCCGAAAAGGGACTTGACCTGGACCTGAGTGGCCCTGGCCGCGGAGATCGCCTTCGCGCCCTGGTCGCCGGCGCCCTGGTAGTAGTCCATCGCCATGACGTTGACCAGATCGAGGTTCACGCCCGCGGCCTTGGCGGCGTTGACGACGCCCACGCCGTTGGAGTCGAGACCGTTCGGCAGCACCGGCAGCGTCAGCGAGATCTTCAGGCCGGGGTTGTTGTCCTGCACGGTCTTCAACGCCTGCGAGCGCCGCTGGATCGACGCGGTGTCGGCGACGGCCGCGCCCTCGATGTCGAGGTCGATGTACTTGAGACCGTAGGCCTTCACGACCGCGTCGTACTCGGCCGCGAGCGCGGACACGCTGGTACACGCCTGCGCTAGTTCGATGCCCGACGCGCCACCGAAGGACACCTTCACGTCGCCACCGGCGGACCGGATCTTCGCGATCTCGGCCGCTTGCCACGCCGAGCGCGGGTCGTAGGCGTTGAACCAGCTGGCCTTGCAGCCGGCGCCGGTGACGAACCCGAGCGTGAAGCCCTTCACACCACCCTTCGACGACATGGCCGACAGCACGGGCGTCGGCCACGCCCCCATGTCGACATACGGCGCGACCGGCACGGGCGAGCCGGCCGCGGTGACACTCGCACCGGCCGGCGTGGCCGCCACCCCGGCGGCGACGGCCAGCACGCCACCCAGCGCGGCGAGCAACCTGCGGGGAGAGGGGAGCCTCATCGTGAAACCTCCACAGCGGGGACCTGGAGAACGGGGAAACCTTGTCCAAATGGTATAGACCAATGCTGCCATTCGGACCATAGGCCATTCGGATGCCGCGAGGTTCCGCTCATCGGGATCGTCGTGACAGGACGGATGTCAGGCGCTGCAAGGGTTTCGCTGACCGGGACGCTCGCGGTGCCGGGTTCGGGGGTTCGCTGTGGTGGCCGCCGGTCGGGATCGCGGGACTGTCCTAAGCCCGGCAAGGTGATCGCCGGTCGGTCCGGTGCCGCAGGAAGCGGGCGGGCCGGGGTTGCTCGTCGTTCGGCCTCTGCCGGAGAGCTCGCCGGCTGGTCAGCTGTCGAGGTTTTCCGCGCACTTGCGCAGCAGATCGGCCAGCCGTCGGCGCTCCGTGGGGGACAAGCCCGTCAGCATGCGGTCCTCGGCGTCGAAGACCACCTGCTCGGCGGCTTCGAGTTGGGCGAGGCCGGCGCGGGTCAGGGTCACCGGCCGCGCGCGGCCGGTCGAAGCCTTCTCGGCCACGGTCACGAGGTTCGCCGTGCGCAGTCCGCTGAGGACGTCCCGCAGCGACTGGCGGGTGACGAAGCACTGCCGTGCCAACTCGGCCGACGAGGCGCCGGGGTGGTCGGCCAGCGCGCGCAGCACCGCGTACTGCGACATCGACAGCCCGATCGGCCGCAGGCTCTCGTCGCACGCTTGGCGCAGCGCCTGCTGCGTGCGCTTGACCAGGTAACCGGGCCGGGCCGTGGTTTCAGCTTGACTCATGTCAGGAACCTTACACATACTGTGCATGTCAGGAACCTGACATAGGAGGAGTCATGACGACGATCGATCCGGCCGCGGACGTCGCGACGCTGGTCAACGTGTTCACCGTCGACCCGCGGCGTCAGCGGGAATTGGTCGACGTGCTGACCGCGGCCACGGAAGAGGCGATCCGCCACCGCCCGGGCTTCGTGTCCGCGAACATCCACGCGAGCACCGACGGAACCCGCGTCGTCAACTACGCGCAGTGGGCGAGTGTCGAGGAGTACCAGGCGATGCTCGCCGATCCCGGCTGCCGGGAGCACATGGCCGCGGCGGCCGCGCTGGCGAGCTTCGACCCGCACCTGTACGCGGTGGCCTCGGTCCACCACCGCTGACGGGATCAGCTCACGGCGAGCGCCGTGACCTCCGAGACGTAGCGGCCGCCCTTCACGCCGCCCAGGGGGACGAGGCGGGGGAGGTCGAGCGGCGCGCCGTCTTCGGCCATCGAGAGCAGCAGTGGGCGGCCGCCGGCCGATTCTTCGGCGAGGGTCACCGCCGCGCCGTCGCCGTCGGATCCGACCGCGACGACGGTCTTGTCCGGCGTCGGCAGCACGCCGGCCAGCAGGAGCACCAGCGAGAGCGAGGGGGCGGATTCCGTGTGGGTCTGCCGGCCTTCGCCCGACGCGAACGTGGCGGTCACCGTGCGGCGGGGCAGGTCGATGCCGCGCAGGTTCACCCCGTCACGACTGCCAGCACCGCGAGGCACAACCACGTCGGGTAGGGCAGCAGTTCCGGGAACGCCGACGTCAGAGCGGCGACACCGGCGGCCACCGACACGGCGAAGTTGAGCACGTAGTCGATGACCAGTGACTCGGCCGCCACGAGCGAAGCCCGTCGGCCGAGGTGCGCGCGGTTCACGCCGTACGCGCCGCCGCCGTCGGGGAAGGCCGCGAAGACCTGGCGGTAGGAGAACGTGAGCACGGTGAGCAGCAGCGCGATCGCCAGCGTCACCGGCACCGCGAACCCGAGTCCCGCGCCGCCCGCGACGGCGAGCACCAGCACGATCGCCTCGGGCCCGTAGGCGACGGACGCCATTGCGTCCAGGGACAGGGCGGCGAGCCCGCCGAGCACGGACAGGCGGTGCCGCTCCGCGGCGTCTCGCTGCTCGGGTTGTTCGGCACGCGCGGGCGCATCGCGACGAACTACGCCAAGTGTCCTGCACCCAGCCCCCGCCCGGCATCTCGATCCGAAGCCTCCACACGGCCGCCGACCCCGTGTCAAGGCACGCTTTCCCGCCTTGACACGGGGTCAGCGGCCGTCGTCACACTCGCGCTCCGGGGTGCATACGCCAGGCGACACGCCCCCGTGCAGGACCGCATCCCAGCCACAGCCCAACAGCAACACGCCCCGCGAGGACCCGCATCCCCCCGACACACCCCCGCGAGGCCCCCAAGCCCCTCACCGCCTCCGCGCCACCAACACCGTGTCCCGAATCACCACCTCCTCCCCCTCGATCACAGCCTTCCGCTCGCGGGCTTCCGTCTTCACCGACTCCCACATCCCGTCCAACGTCCCCGCCACATCCTCCGCGAGGAAAAACAGGTCAGGCACATCCAGCCGATGCCCACCTTCCACATCGGACGGATGATGGCCCACGATCAGCAACGTCCCACCCGGCGCCACCGCCTCAGCCAGGCGCCCGAAGATCACCTCCCGTTGCACCGACGCCAAATGCAGGAAGTGCGACGTCACCAAGTCGTACTTCTCCTCAGGCACCCACTCCGCCAAATCCACCGCACGCCACCGAACCCGGTCCGCCACCCCGAGCTCCTCGGCCTGCACCGCCCCTCGCTCCAGGGCGGTCGCGGAAAAGTCCGCCGCCACAACCCGCCACCCGTTCTGCGCGAGCCACACCGCATCGCCACCTTCTCCACAGCCGGCGTCAAGCGCAGTCCCCGGCGTGAGACCACCGGCCTCGGTCACGAGCTGCGCATTGGGCTTCCCACTCCAGATGACCGGCGCCGACCGGTACCACTCGTCCCACGACGTTTCGTCGAAGGGAACTTCCTTGTGCTCCACCGTCACACCCCGTGCCGGTCCGGGCCGCCGACGAGCGCGGCGACTTCGCGTTCCACCTCGTGCGAGAACCGCGACTGCGCTCGCCGCACGTCTTCGGCCACCAGATCGGCGTTGATCATCGAGCCGGCCGTGAGCCCGGCGGCCGC
Source organism: Amycolatopsis sp. FDAARGOS 1241 (assembly GCF_016889705.1). Lineage (NCBI taxonomy): Bacteria > Bacillati > Actinomycetota > Actinomycetes > Pseudonocardiales > Pseudonocardiaceae > Amycolatopsis > Amycolatopsis sp. FDAARGOS 1241. The sequence goes on along the minus strand of NZ_CP069526.1, from coordinate 7,377,874 downwards.
GGAGATCACGACCTGCGCTTTCAGGTCCGCCACGTTCCCGGCCACCCACACGCCGGGCACTTCGGTCGCGCCCGTGGGGTCGGCCGGCACCGTGCTGCCGATGACCTGCCCGCCGACCACCGTCTCCACCGGCTCGAGCCCCAGCTGCTCGAGCACGCCGGCCCGCGCGGTGAAGCGCGGCGCGACCACGACGAATTCGCGCGCCACCACTTCGCCGGACGCCAGCTCGACCCCCGTCAGCTGGTCGCCCTCCACGCGCAGTGCCGCTACTTCGCCCGCCACGACGCGGATCCCGCGCGCCGCCAGCTGGTCGAGCTGCTCGGCGTCGAACTCCGCCGCGGTGTGGGAGAACACGACCACGTCGTCGGTCAGCTGCCGCCACACGAGCGCCTGGTGCACGGCCATCGGGTTCGTGGCGAGCACGCCGATCGCCCGATCGCGCGCCTCCCAGCCGTGGCAGTACGGGCAGTGCAGCACGTCGCGACCCCACCTTTCGGCAACACCGGCCACTTCGGGCAGCTCGTCGACGAGGCCGGTCGCCACCAGCAGGCGGCGCGCCTGCGTGGTCCGGCCGTCGCCCAGCCCCACCGCGAACCCGCCGCCGTCGAGCGCGGCGGCCGAGGTGACTTCACCGCGCACGACCTCGCCCCCGTAGCCGAGCACCTCCTCGCGGCCGATCGCCAGCAGTTCGGCGGGTGGCGTGCTTTCTCTTGCCAGGTAGTTGTGCACGTGGCCGGCCGGGGCATTGCGCGGCTCGCCGGCGTCGACCACCAGAACCGAGCGCCGGGAGCGCGCCAGCGCCACCGCGCCGCTCAAGCCCGCGGCCCCACCGCCGACCACCACGACGTCGTAGTTCTCGTTCACCTGTGGATCCCTCCTGTGTGTCCGTCTCCGCTTCGGACTATCCGGCGATCTCGCCGGCTTGACAAATAAGTTTGCCGAAGTGGCAAATAGAGGCATGGACGGTGAACTCCCGGACGTCGACGACGTCCTCGAAACGGTCGGCCTGCGGCTGCGAGCGCTGCGCCAGCAGCGCAACGCGACACTCGCGCAGCTCTCGGAGACCACCGGCATCTCGGTGAGCACGCTCTCGCGGCTCGAATCGGGTCAGCGCAAGCCCACGCTGGAGCTGCTGCTCACCCTCGCGCGCGCCCACCAGGTGCCGCTGGACGAGCTGGTCGGCACCGCGCCGACCGGCGATCCGCGGTTGCGGACGCGCTCGTTCGTGCGCCACGGCATCACGTTCATCCCGCTGACGCGCCGGCCCGGCGGGCTGCGCGCGTACAAGCAGATCTTCCCGCCGCGCTGGCCCGACAGCGACCCCGAACCCCGGGTGCACGAGGGCTACGAGTGGGCGTACGTCCTTTCCGGACAGTTGCGGCTGATCCTCGGCGAGCACGACGTGATCCTCAAGCCGGGTGAGGTCGTGGAGTTCGACACGCACGTGCCGCACTGGTTCGGCAACCCCGGCGACGTGCCGTGTGAGGTCCTCGCCCTGTTCGGGCCGCAGGGTGAACGGTTCCACGTGCGGGCTCGTCCGGCAGCCTCTTGACGCATACCCATATCGGCATATGATGGTCGCATGGCACGAGCAGCGACGACGACCGACGTGTTCAACGCCGTGGCGGAGCCCCGGCGGCGGGAAATCCTGGACGTGCTCGCCGGCGGCGAGCACCCCGTGAACGACCTCGTCCGGCTGCTCGGGCTGGGGCAGCCGCAGGTGTCGAAGCACCTGCGCGTGCTGCGCGAAGTGGGTGCGGTCGACGTCCGCGACGAAGGACGCCAGCGGCTCTACCGGCTCAACGGCCGCGCCCTGAAGCCGATCCACGACTGGGTGCGCCGGTTCGAGCGCGCTTGGGAGGAGCGGTTCGAGCTGCTGGATTCCGTGCTGGAGGAACTCGACCGAACCGAGGGTGAGACAGATGACCGAGACACGCACGACAACGGGCACGGCGAAGGTGACGCTGCCGGCCGATGACCAGATCCTGATCACGCGCGAGTTCGCCGCGCCCCGGCACCTGGTCTACCGCGCGTGGACCACGCCGGACCTGGTGAAGCGCTTCTGGGCAGGCAAACGCGGCACGATGAAGACCGTCGAGATCGACTTGCGCGTCGGCGGCCGGTGGCGCTACGCGATGGAGGCCAACGGGGGGTTCGAGGTCTCCTTCCACGGCGAGTACCGCGAGATCGTGCCGAACGAGCGGCTCGTGCACACCGAGGTCTACGAGCAGTCCGGCGCGCCGGACGAGGACGCCGTCCTGGTCACGACCACGTTCGCCGGGACCGGCGACCGCACCACACTCACGCTGCTCACGGAAACCGGCAGCAGGCAAGTACGCGACGCGATCATCGAGTCCGGGATGGAGGGTGGCATGCAGGAGCAGCTGGACGCGCTCGAGGAGCTGGCCGTCTCGCTCGCGTGAGTCACGTTTGGACGGTCGGCCGCACCACGATCTCGTTCACGTCCACCGCGGCCGGCTGTCGCACGGCGTAGGCGATGGCGTCCGCGACGGCCGAAGCCGGGATGCCCAGCCGCCCGCTCGCGGCCCGCGCCCCCGCCTGCGTCTCGGGGTCGCCGCCGCGGTCGGCGAGCTCGGAGTGCGTGAACCCCGGGCTGATGATCGTCACGCGCACGTCGGTGTTCTCCTGGCGCAGGCCTTCGGACAGGGCGCGGACGGCGAACTTCGTGGCGCAGTAGACGGCGGCGGTCGGGTCCACGCGCAGGCCGGCGGTCGAAGCGACGTTCACAACGTGGCCGCTGCCGTGCGCGCGCAGGATCGGCAGCACGGCGGCGATGCCGTGCCGGGTGCCGCGCAGGTTCACGTCGATCATCCGGTGCCACTCGTCGACCCCCGCAGCTGGTCCAGTGTGGACAAGGGCATCACGCCGGCGTTGTTCACCAGCACGTCCACGCGGCGGTGGGCCTCGTGGGCGGCGGTCACCAACGCGCGGACGCTGCCGAGATCGGTCACGTCGAGCGCCCGGAACTCGGCGCGGCCGCCGTTCGCGCGGATCTTCGCGGTAAGTGCCGCGAGCCGGTCGGTGCGGCGAGCGCCCAAGACGACGTGGTGACCGTCGGCGGCCAGCCGCAGCGCGGTGGCCTCGCCGATGCCGCTGCTCGCGCCCGTGACCAGCGCGATCTTGCCGTTCATGCGTACTCCTCGTGAGTTGTGCGGTGAGCTCGAGGCTGCCGCTGCGCACAGCTGCGGAGAAGGACGCGGTTGCCTAGGTGTGGCGCACCCTGGTTCCGCGCGGGCCGTCGGCCACGGCGTGCAGCGACCCGAGCAGCGCCAGCGCGTCGGCGCTCGGACTGCCCGCCTCCGCGAGGCCGACGACCAGATACTGGCCGGAGGCGTCGCGCACGTCGAACGTTTGGTGGTCGAGCACGATCCGTCCGACAGCCGGGTGCCGGAACGTCTTGCGCGGGCCCGAAAGTCCCTTCACGCCGTGATTGCCCCACAACGTCGCGAATTCTTCGCTCGACTCCAGCAGCTCGTCGACGAGCTCGCCGACCTCCTCGCGGTCGTAGCCGCTGGCCAGACGTAGCGCGTCGACTGCGCTGGCCGCGATCTGCGGCCATTCGCCGAACAGCTCGCGCGCGGCCGGGTCGTGGAACAGCGTGCGCACCATGTTCGCGGGTTTGCCGACGGGGGAAAGCAGTGCGTCGGCCAGGGCGTTGGTGGCGAGCAGATCGAGCCGGTGGTTAGTGACGTACGCCACGGCGGTGGGGAAGGTGTCCATGAGCCGCAGCAGCTCGGGGGACACGTCGTCGCGCCGGTGCTCCGGCAGCCGGGGCGTGAGGCCGGCCAGGCGGTAGGCGTGCCAGAGACCGTCGGCGTCGAGGTGCAGCGCGCGGCCGATCGCGTCGAGCACCGGGCCCGACGGGTTGCGCTCACGGCCCTGCTCCAGGCGCGCGTAGTAGTCGGCGCTGACGCCCGCCAGCACCGCGACCTCCTCGCGCCGCAGCCCGCTCACCCGCCTCGGGCGGTGGCTGGTCACCCCCGCCGACTCCGGGCCCAGCCGGGCGCGCTGTGCACGCAGGAACTCTCCGAGATCGTTGCCACTCACCCGCACCACGGTACCTGTTCGCAGTGATACCTGTGAGGTATCACAGGCGCCGGAACAGGTCTTGGACCGAGGCCCGGTCGTGGCCGCATCGTGGAAGGGAACCTCCACGGCGAAAGGAAACCCATGACTCAGGCAAGTGGCCGCCTCACCGGCCGGCGTGTTGTCGTTCTCGGCGGTACCTCGGGCATCGGCCTCGCGACGGCGGTGGCCGCGGCCGAGGAAGGCGCGCAGGTCACCGTTGCGTCGAGCCGGCAGTCCAGTGTGGACACCGCGCTGCCCCGGCTGCCGTCCGGGGCCACGGGTCAGGCCCTCGACCTGACCGACGCCGCCGCGGTCCGCGCGTTCTTCGCCGGCCACGGCGAGTTCGACCACCTGGCCTTCACGGCGGGGGAGCCCCTGTCGCTGACACCGATCGACACCCTCGACCTCGACGTCGCCCGCGGGTTCTTCACCCTGCGCTACTTCGGCGCGCTCGCCGCCGTGCAGGCCGCGGTACCGCACCTGAGGCCAGGCGGCTCGATCACCTTGACCAGCGGCACGGCCGGCACGCGCGGCGGCCCGGGCTGGGCCATCGCGGCGAGCCTGTGCGCGGCGATGGAAGGGCTCACGCGCTCCCTGGCGGTGGAACTCGCGCCGCTGCGCGTGAACGCCGTCGCGCCGGGTGTCGTGCGATCGCCGTTGTGGCAGAACATGTCCGTTGAAGATCGCGAAGTCATGTACGCCTCCGGCTCGGCCTTGCCGGCCGGCCGCGCGGGCGAGCCGTCCGACGTCGCGCACGCCTTCGTCTACTTCATGACCCAGCCCTGGGCGACGGGCACCGTCCACCTCCTCGACGGCGGCACGGTCCTCGTCTGATCGCGCGGATCCGGGCGTCGGTCGCCGGCGACGCCCGGATCGGCAGTCACGAAGCCGGTTCGAGGTGCCGGCGCAGCACGTCGGCCTCGGCGCGCAGCCGGTCGGCCGCGTCGATACGCCCGAGCCGTTCGTATTCGTCGGCGGCGCTGGTGCGTTCACGCACCTCGCTCTCCACGATCGCGCGCACGTCGGCCTCCGTCAGCTCCCGGCGGTCCGCCTCCGCGGCTCCCACGCCGAGCGCCGCGCCCACGACGTGCTCATCGCCCGCCGCGGTGGACAGCGGCTGATCGACCGGCACGGCTTCGGCGTTGTCGATCGCCGCCAGTGCCGAGCGCAGGGCGGTGGTGGCGACGCGGTCGCGGTTCTTGAGTGCCGTGGTGAGGCCGGCACGCAGGTTGGCGCGCATGGTTTTCCCGTCCGGAGTGGTGGTGAACGGCAGGGACGTTAGCAGCCGGCCACCTCGCCGGGCGCGTGGTTTTCCCTTCGCCGGGCCGGCTTCACCCCGCCCGGGTACCGGAGAACGGGAACGTCCCGCCGCCGGAGATCGTCACCGCTCCGGTGAACACGTCGCCGTCGACGGTGCCCGTCACGTCGATCTCGAACCTCGCCGGTTCGGTCACCACGGCCGCGAACTCCAGACGGTTCCCTTCCACCGTGCCCGAGGTGATGGGGACCGTCACGCCGAGCTGGGTGTCCACGATGGACCCCGCCACCGCGCTGCCCGAACTCTTCAGGTCCAGCACCAGTTCCTTGCTGCCGGCCGGGTGCGTGAAGGTGATGTGCCAGGTCCCGTCCACTCCGGTCCGGCCGCTGCTCGGGCGCGTGAGGACCGGCGCGGTTTCGGCAATGGCCGGGACCACGCGTTCGCCCAGCACCGGCCGGCCCGGTTTCACCGCGACGCCCGCGGAGTTCAGGAACCCCGCCATCATCCGGTAGTACCCGACGAGGAACAGCACTTCCAGGATCGCCGGTTCGGCGAACTCCGCGGCGAGCGCGGCCCAGGTCTCGTCGGACACGAAGGCTTCGGCACACAGCTCGTCCGTGGCCCGCAGCACCGCGCCGGCTTCGGGTGCCCAGGTCGCGGCGGGATCGGTGAGCGCGTTGATTTCGTCGGCCGTGGCGCCCGCGCCGAGCGCGGCCGGTACATGGTTGGCCCACTCGTACGGCGCGTCGCACCGCAGGGCGACCCGCAGGATCGCCAGTTCGCGCAGGCGCGGGGGCAGCTCGCCCTGGCCCAGGAGGAACGCGCCGAGGCTTGCGGACGCCTGCATCAGCGCGGGGTTCTTCGCCTGGACCTGGATCACGGTGTCCGCGCCGAGCCGGGCGAGCCGCTGCTGCTCGGGGGTCAGCTCCGCCAGCGGCAGCGGAGTGATGCGGGGACTGGTGGCGTGCGGCATGACGGGTTCCTCCCAGAACGGTCACTTGAGGTGCTGGAGCGCTGTACGCGCGTCTTCGAGGCTGAGCATGGGGTGCGAGTACAGGTCGATCAGGGCGCGCGCGAGCAGCGCGTCGCCTTCGGGGCTGAAGACATCGACGCCCAGCGCGCGCGACACGTGCTGGTGCAGCACGGTGATCGACAGCGCCATGGCCGTGCTCACCGCGGCCCGCACCTTCGCGTCGGCGGCCGGTGGGTCGCTGCGTTCGGTGTCGCGAGCGGCGAGCCACTGCGCGCTCAGCTCCACCATCTCGTCGAACAGCGGTGCTGCTTCTCCCTCGACCAGGGCGCGCGCGAGGTAGGCCTGGTACGGCCCGACCGCGATCCGCGCCGCCGCGACGTGGTTGCCGCCCGCGCCTGCCTCGACCTGGTCGCTGAGCCCGCGCATCAGCTTCACGAGGTGCGCGTCGCACGCGTCGCGCAGTTCCTGCTTCGAGCCGAAGTGGTGGCGCACCAGGCCCGACGAGACGCCCGCGGCCTCGGCGATGCCGCGGATCGTCGCGCGGTCGAACCCCAGCTCGCCGAACTGCTGCATCGCCGCGTCGCGGATGCGCGCGCGGGCGGTCAGGTCGTCGACGTCCGGGCTGCGGTCGGGCACGGATCCTCCCTCACTACACAAACGTGTAGCGGACTATACGCGTGTGTAGCGTTGGCGCGCCAATGCGACCCTGCGCAGGTGGAAGCCGCCCCTTATGGCTGAGCCGTCGTTCGATCACCGGCGGCCGCACCATCGCGTCGGCGCTCACGTGTTCGGCTGCGGATTCGGACGTACCCGCCGACTAGGCTGGGCCCGCCCGAACCGGACGGGAGGCTGACGTGACCGACACGACGGTGGCCGAGGTGCTGGCCGAACTGGCCGCGCTCGAGGATCCGAAAGCCCGTGCGGTAAACGAAAAGCACGGCGACGACCACGGCGTGAACCTCGGCGAGCTGCGCGCGGTCGCGAAACGGCTGAAGACGCAGCAGGACCTGGCGCGCGGGCTCTGGGCGGCTGGCGACACCGCGGCCCAGCTGCTGTCGCTGCTGATCTGCCGGCCGAAGGCGTTCGAGCGGGCCGAGCTGGACACCATGCTGCGCGAGGCCCGCAGCCCCAAGGTGCACGACTGGCTCGTGAACTACGTGGTGAAGAAAAGTCCGCACGCCGAGGAGCTGCGCCAGGCCTGGACCGCCGACCCGGATCCGGGGGTCGCGAGCGCCGGCTGGGCGCTGAGCACTGAACGCGTGGCGAAGAAGCCCGACGGTCTCGACCTGGCGGGCCTGCTCGACGTCATCGAAGCCGAGATGAAGGACGCCCCGGACCGGCTGCAGTGGGCGATGAACCACTGCCTGGCGCAGATCGGCATCGAGCACGCGCCGCTGCGTGCCCGCGCGATCGACATCGGGGAGCGACTGGAAGTGCTCAAGGACTACCCGACTCCGCCGAACTGCACGTCGCCGTACGCGCCGGTCTGGATCACCGAGATGGTGCGCCGCAAGCAGCACGCGTAATTCGGTTGCTCCGATCCCGGGCCGGCGCTTCGCTGTGGCGGGACACCAGGGAGGCAGCGGCGGCGATGGAGATCAGGGCCACGACCGGGAAGGACCTCGACGTCTTCGTCGACACGCTCCACGCCGCGTTCGCGCGGTTCCCGGAAACCCCTGCCGACGGCGGTGGGGTCTGGTGGGCGGCGCTCGAAATGGACCGCAGCCTGCTCGCCGTGACGGCGGACGGGCGGCCCGTCGGCACCGCCGGTGCGTACTCCTTCGAACTCACCTTGCCCGGTGGCCTCGTCGCGCCGGCCGCGGGCGTGACCGCGGTCGGCGTGCTGCCCTCGCACCGGCGCCAGGGCGTGCTCACCGCGCTGATGCGCCACCAGCTCACCGAACTGCGCACCCGCGGCGAGTTCCTCTCCGTGCTGCTGGCTTCCGAAGCCGTGATCTACCGCAGGTTCGGCTACGGCCCGGCGACCTACGAGCAGCGGCTGACGGTGCCGCGCCACCGGGCGGCCCTCGCCGACCCGCGAGCCCGGGCGGCGGCCGGTCCGGCCGCCGGCTCCATCGAGGTGCTGCGTCGGGCCGAATGCGGCGACATTCTGGAAACGGTCTACGACTCCTACCGCCGCGCGCAGCCCGGCGCGCTCTCCCGGCCGCACCGCTGGTGGGCCTCGGGTGCGGGGCAGCCGCCGGTCGCCGCGGCGCCACGCTACGTCGCCGTCCACCGCGACGCCGACGGCGCCCCGGACGGGTACGCCAGCTACTGCCTGAGCGAACCCGAGACCCTGACCGTCGACGAGATCATCACCACCGACGACGCCGTCTCGACGGCCTTGGCCCGGTTCGCGCTCGGTCACGACCTCGTGAGCGAAGTCGTGTTCAAGCGTTGCCCGCCCGATCACCCGCTGCGCTGGCAGCTCGCCGACTTCCGCGCGGGCCAGGTGACCGACGACACCGACTGGCTCTGGGTACGCCTGCTCGACGTCCCCCGGGCCCTGACCACGCGCGGCTGGTTCGCCGACGGCGAGCTCGTCCTCGACGTAGCCGACCCGTTCCTCGCCGAACACGGCCGCTACCTGCTCACCGCCCGGGACGGCAAGGCCGAGTGCGTCCCGACGGACTTGCAGCCCGACCTGTCCCTCGACGTGAGCGACCTGGGCTCGATCTATCTCGGCGGCACCGCGCCGAGCACGCTCGTGCGCGCCGGGCACGTCCAGGCCCGCCACCGGGCCGTGGCCGTTCTTGCCGACGCGCTTTTTCGCGGCGAGCGTGCGCCGCACTGCCCGCACTGGTTTTGACCGCTCAGGTATCGGTGGCCGAACGCTGTCGTCCAGGCCGACGACCCGGCGTCCGAGTTGTCGCTCGATGTGAGCGACCTGGGCTCGATCTATCTCGGGGGCACCGCGCCGAGCACGCTCGTGCGGGCCGGGCACGTCCAGGCCCGCCACCGGGCCGTGGCCGTTTTCTCCGATGCGCTTTTCCGCGGCGAGCGTGCGCCGCACTGCCCGCACTGGTTTTGACCGCTCAGGTATCGGTGGCCGAACGCTGTCGTCCAGGCCGACGACCCGGCGTCCGAGTTGTCGCTCGATGTGAGCGACCTGGGCTCGATCTATCTCGGGGGCACCGCGCCGAGCACGCTCGTGCGGGCCGGGCACGTCCAGGCCCGCCACCGGGCCGTGGCCGTTTTCTCCGATGCGCTTTTCCGCGGCGAGCGCGCGCCGCACTGCCTGCACCTTTCGCTCGACGTAGGCGACCTAGGCTCGACCACCTCGGCGGTACGGCGCGGGCCCGTCACCCGGCCGCGGCGAGCGCGTGCCGCACTGCCTGCACTGGTTTTGACCGTTACGGCGCCAGATGGGCTTTCCGACTGTCTGGTGGTCACCAGGGATCGTTGCGCCGCAACGAAAGTCGACCAAGCCGAGTGCGGGAGTGCGCGGCCCGTCGACGCGAGCGGTCTGGGCGCGCTCGCCCTGGTCGGCACCGTGGTGAGGACGCTCGCCTGCGCTGGCTGTGACCGTCACGGCACCAGGACGAGCTTCCCAGCGCCGCGGTTGTCCTCCAGGTGCTGGTGCGCCGCACCGATGTCGGCCAGGCCGACGACCCGGTCGACGGCGGGCCGGAGGGCGCCGGTCTCGACGTCGTGGACGATGCGCTGCAGGACGGCCGCGCCGGCGCTGCCCTTGAGGGTGTCGCTGTGGAAGGCGGTGAGCCTGGTGCCCGACGGGATCATCGCGATGGGTTCGAAGTCCCGGATCAGCCAGCCGCTGAGCGAACCCGCCACGCACACCGTGCCGCCCCGGCGGACGAGGCGCAGCGAGTCCGCCACCGTGCTCGTTCCGACGAGATCGAGGACGTGATCCGCACCCTCAGGCCAGAGCGCGGACACGCTCTCCGCCGGCGACCCTCCGGAGTCGACCAGCACGTGGTCGGCACCGGCCGCGGTCACCGCGCCGATCTTGTCCCGGCGCCGGGTCGTGGCCGCCGTATCGACGCCGCGACCCGCCGCGAGCGCCGCGGCCGCGAGTCCCACCGCAGAGGTCCCTCCGCGGATCAGCAGCCGCCTCCGCGTGGCCCCTGCCGCATCCAGGGCGCCCTGCGCGGTCAGGTACGTCTCGGGCAGCGCGGCCAGGACCTCCCCCGGCAGCGTGGTCGTGATCGGCATCAGCAGCGAGTTCGGCAGCAGGGCGAATTCCGCGTAGCCGCCGTCGAAGTCCCGGCCCATCTCGCCCATCACCGCCGCGACCGTCGAGCCTTCCGGCAGCCCGGGATCGGCCGAAACCGCCACGGTTCCCACGCATTCGATGCCGAGCACCCGCGGGAACCTCACATTCGGGGAAAACCCCTGCCGGGTCCGCAGCTCCGAGCGGTTCAGCCCCGCGCCCTTGACCCGCACGAGACTCCAGGCGTCCCGGACCGCCGGCACCGGCAGCTCCCTCAGCTCGAGCACTTCCGGACCACCGGCCCTCACACAGACCGCCGCTCGCATCGTCGCACGCATACCTGCACTGTCGTCCGGGCGCGGTGTGGCGGACCACCGGTAGAATGCCAAGCTGTGCCCGTTGGCCGCCAACCTTCCCGGACCCCTGCGACATCACACCTCTGGCCGTCCGGGGGAGCGCACGCTTGGCCTGCAGGGGGAGCGAGCCCCACGCAGTCGCATCCGCGTGGCCACCTGGTGTACGCGGCTCGTGGCGTCTTGTCGGTGCACACGAGCGCGGCACGTCGATCGTGCCCGTCAACCGGGTCGCGTGGACCCCGGCCGGGTTCACGCACCACCACCGCGCGCACGGCGCCACCGACATGCGGATCGTGTTCCTGCCGGCCTCACTCGCGCGGCTCCTGCCCGAGCACCCCGCCGTGTTCACCGCCTCCGGCCTCGCCCGCGAAGCCCTGCTCACCCTTACGGGCCCCCGCAACTACGACCCTGCCGCCCGCACCCTCGGCCGTGGCGCTCGCGACCGGCTGCGGCGAGTCCTCGTCGACGAACTCCACGAAGCACCCGAGCAGCCCTTGCACCTGCCGGAACCGCGCGATGACCGGTTGCGGGCCGTCGCCCGGACGCTGCGCGAGAATCCCGCGGACACCACCGCGCTGGCAGAACTCGGCCGGAAGACCGGAGCCAGTGCCCGCACGCTCAGCCGGCTCTTCCACGACGAGCTGGGCATGACCTTCTACGAGTGGCGCACGCAGCTGCGCATCTGCCACGCGCTCGTCCTGCTCGCCGAAGGGCACCGGACGACGTCCGTCGCGCACGCGTGTGGCTGGGCGAACCCCAGCCACTTCATCGAAGCCTTCACCGCCGTCGTCGGCACCACACCCGGCCGCCACCGGGCGCAGAACCACGCGCCGGGTCAGGCGGTCGGCCGCCCGGCGCCCGCGTAGTCGTCGCCGGGTCTGCGGTACGGGTGGACTTGCACGGCCTGGCCCGTCTGCGGCGCGTCGATCATCTGCTGGTTGCCGATGTACAGGCCGACGTGGTGGATCTTCGTGGCGGGCGCGCCGAAGAAGATCAGGTCGCCGAGCTGCGGTTCGGTCACGTGCTGGACGCTGCGGAACTGCGTGTCGGCCGTGCGCGTGAGCTTCACGCCCGCGCTGCCGTACGCGGCGGTCGTGAGGCCGGAGCAGTCGAAGCCCGGGTCGGGGTCGCCGCTGCCGTTGCCGCCCCACACGTACGGGAGGCCGATCTGGTCGATCGCGAAGTCGACCGCGCTGAGCACGGCCGGGTTCGGTGCGCCGCTGCTCTGCCCGACGGTGCCGTAGACGTTCACCGTCGCCAGGATCCGGTGCAGTGAAACCGGTGCGCCCTGCAGCGAGGCGACGCCGTTCCACCAATCCGTCGCCAGGTCGCGCCCGCCCGCGCACAACGCGCGGCCCGCGGTGAGCGCGGCGTCGTCGACGTTCTGCGGATCCGGTTTGCCACCCGACGCGCTGCGCTGCCACTTGGCCCACACGGCCGGCGACAGCTGCATCGGGCCCGACGCGTTCGCCGTCGAGACCACGTGGTGGTAGAAGTCGCGGACCTCGACGGTGCCCAGCGGCTTGGTCATCGCGCCGTCGTCACCGACGTGGTCGCCGTGGGCGCGCCCGTGGTTGCTCGCGATCTTGCCGATCGCCGCCAGCGTCACCCACGACAGGTGGCACCCGGGCTGCTCCTTCGTGAGCGTGACGGTGGCCTTCGCGTACCCCGTCATCGCCCGCAGCGGGATGTCCAGCCACTGGCTCGTCTTCGAGGCCCACGCGTCGAACTCGCTCGGCTGCGGCACGTTCGGCTGCGTCGACGGCGCCGGCACCGGCGAAGCAGTGCCGGCCGGCGTCGGCTGTGGCGTCGCCGCGGTGTTCACGGGCTGCTGCGCGCCCGGCGCGACCTGCACGGCCATGATCAGCGCCGCGACGGCCACGACCACCGCCGCGGTGACGACGAGAGCCCGCCGCCGGCGCGGCTTTCTCGGTGGCTGCTCGGAATCGAGGCCTGGCTCCGTCATCGCGGACCCCCGGCGAGTCTCGAGAGGACGAACTCGCGCAAGCCGTCGAGGTCGGTGTCCGTGGCGATCTCGACCGGCCGGCCCACGGCGTGCGCCGGGACGGCGCGGCGGTCCACGACGGTCATCCCGCGCGCCGGACCCGAGGTGGTGTCCACCGTGACCGGGTACGTCTCGGTCCGCAGGAGCCCGGGGCTGATCGCTTCCGCGACGGCCACCGCGTCGTGCATCACCATGCCTTCGAAGCCGAGAACCTGGCGGTAGTGGGCGACGTAGGCGGGGGTCAACCCTTCGAGCGTGTGGCCCAGCGGGCCCGACGCGGCGAGCTTCGCCAGCCATGCGCTGTCCACGGCGCAGCGGTGCGTGAGGTCGAGCGGGACCACCACCGTCGGGAGGTCCTCCTCGGCGAGCACGCGGTGCGCGGCCTCGGGGTCGGCCCAGACGTTGAACTCCGCGGCGGCCGTGGTGTTGCCGCGCATGATCGCACCGCCCATCAGCACGATGCGGGCGATCTTCGAGCGCACGCCCGGGTGCGCCGCGAGCAGTGCGGCGATGTTGGTGAGCGGGCCGATCGGCGCGATGGTCACCGGCTCGTCCGCCGCTTCCAGCAGTGAGACCATCAGCCCCACGGCGTCGAGCGACTCGAGCGGACGCGTCGCGGCGGGCAGCGTGCCGGCGCGGCCGGAGAGGCCGTCGGTGCCGTGGACGGTGCGGGAGCCGCGGTCGTTGGCGTGGACCAGCGGCCGCGCCGCACCGGCGGCGACCGGTACGTCGGGGCGGTCGCACAGCTGCAGCAGCCGCCGCGCGTTGGCGGTCGTGCTGGTCAGCGGCACGTTGCCGAAGACCGTCGTCACCCCCAGCAGCTCGACGTCCGGCGACACCGCGGCCAGCGAAATCGCGAAAGCGTCGTCGACACCCGGGTCGGTGTCGATGATCAGCTTGGTCCCCATCCCTGCTCCCCTTGCCTGTGGCGGGCGTCCTCCCACAGGTTACGGTCAACGGCATGACGTCGATGTGGGGTGCGCCCGCCTTGTCCCGCGTGCGCGCTTGGCGGCGGGCCCGGCGCGACCCGCAGCAGGCGAAGTTCCTGACGGCCGACTCACTGCGCTGGGTGCTGCGCAACCGCGCGTACACGCCGTGGTACCTCGTACGCTACTACCGCCTGCTGAAATTTCGCCTCGCCAACCCGCACATCATCTTGCGCGGCATGGTGTTCCTCGGGAAGGACGTCGAGATCCACTGCCGTCCCGGCTACGGCAGGCTCGAGATCGGCCGCTGGGTCCACATCGGCGACGGCAACGCGATCCGCTGCCACGAAGGGTCCCTGCGCATCGGCGACAAGTCCGTGTTCGGGCGGCAGAACGTGATCAACTGCTACCTCGACATCGAGCTCGGCGCCGCCACGCTCGTCGCCGACTGGGTCTACGTCTGCGACTTCGACCACGTGATGTCCGACATCCACGTGCCCATCAAGGACCAGGGCATCGTGAAGGCACCGGTGCGCATCGGCCCTGACACGTGGCTGGGCACGAAAGTCAGCGTTCTCAAGGGCACGCGCATCGGCCGCGGCTGCGTGCTCGGCGCCCACGCCGTGGTCCGCGGCGACATCCCGGAGTACTCCATCGCGGTGGGCTCGCCGGCGCGCGTCGTCCGCAACCGCAAGGACGACTACGCCGCCGACGCCGCCCGCCGCGAAGCCGTCGCCGACATGGCCCGCAAGGCGAACAAGGCCCTGCAGAAGACCCTCGGCGAAGGCTGACGGGGCTGACGGCTCACTCCTCGAAGGTCATCTCCGGCGGCGGCCGCCGGAACCCGCGCGTGAGCACGACCAGGTAGGCGATCCCGATCCCGAGCCACACCAGGCCGAACGTCAGCGCGAGCCCGTCGAGGTTCACCAGCAGCCACAGGTCGATCACCGCGCCGATCACCGGCGCGACCAGCCACGTCAGCACGTTGTGCTTGGTCTCGTGCCGCGTCCGCAGCCACGTGGCGATCACGCTGACGTTGACCATCGTGAACGCCGTGAACGCGCCGAAGTTGATGAACGACGTCGACGTGGTCACGTCCAGCGCCAGCGCGATGAGCCCGACGAGCCCGGTCAGCCCGATCGCGAACGCCGGCGTGTGCAGCTTCGGCTGCAGCCGCCCGAAGATCCGCGGCAGCACGCCGTCGCGGCCCATCGCGAACATCAGGCGCGAAGCGCTGGCCTGCGCTGCGATGCCTGACGCGAACTGCGCGACCACCAGGCCCGCGAGGAAGAACGCGGCGAACGCGTTGCCGCCGATGTGCCCGGCGATCTCGAACGCCGCCGACGATTCGTCGGCGAACGAGGAACCCGGGTGCACCAGCTGCGTCACGTACGCCAGCACGATGAACACGCCACCGCCGATGAGCGCCGTCAGCAGGATCGCGCGCGGGATCGTCCGCTTGGGCTCCACGGCTTCCTCGGTCAGCGTCGTGACGGCGTCGAAGCCCAGGAACGAGTACGTGGCCAGCGCGGCGCCGCCCGAGATCGTGCCGAACGTGCTGCCCGGGTGGAAGAACGGATCCCCGCTCGCGAGCGAGTGCCCGTCGGACAGCACCTGCTTGAGCGACAGCACGATGAAGAACGCGATCACCAGCACCTGGAACGCCATCAAGATGAAGTTGGCCTTCTCCGCGATCTTGATGCCCAGCACGTTGAGCACCGTCGTGATCGCGATGAACGCGATGAGCCACAGCCAGCTCGGCACGTCCGGGAACTGCGCCGACAGGTACGCGCCGCCGATCAGCCAGATCACCATCGGCAGGAAGAAGTAGTCGAGCAGCACGGCCCAGCCGACGAGGAAGCCGACGCGGGAGTCGACGGCCTTGCGCACGTAGGTGTAAGCCGAGCCGGCGACGGGGTGCGTCGCGGCCATCTTGCCGTAGCTGGCCGCGGTGAACAGCATCGCGACGAGCGCGACGACGTAGGCCGAGGGCACCGTGCCCTCGGTGGTCGTCGCCACGACGCCGAACGTGCCCAGCACGATCAGCGGCGCCATGTACGCGATGCCGAACAGCAGCACGCCGGACAGGCCGAGCTGCCGGTCGAGCCGGGCTCCGGGGGTCGCCTTCGTCGTGCTCATCGGGCTCCTTCTTCTCGCGGACGCCACCGGTCGGGCTCGATCCGGCCTTGGTAGAGCGGGAGTTCCAGGGGGTGGTCGGCGGGTGTGAACTGGTCCCACATCCGGTTCACTCCGGCGGTGCCTTCCCGGCGGACGCGGGCGACCTCGTCCAGGTCGATCGTGCGGGCGAGCACGCCGGACTCGGCACCCGGCAACTCGTCGAGCACGGCGCCCTCGGGGTCGACCAGGACGCTGTCACCTACCCCCAGCGGACCGGCGGTATTCACGCTCGCGATGAAAACCTGGTTGGTGATCGCGTTGGCGCGCGCGAGCACGAGCTCCTGCGCGCGGTCGGGCGTGGTGGTCTGCACCGGGTTCAGCACGAGCTCCGCGCCGAGCCACGCGAGGTGGCGCGTGACCTCGGGGAACCAGGCGTCGTAGCAGATCGAGAAGCCGAGCCGGCCCACGCCGGCGAGGTCGGCGACGACGAAGCGGTCACCCGGGTCGTAGGGCTCGTACGGCCGCCACGGGAACACCTTGCGGTAGCTGCCGGCCAGCTCGCCTCCGGGCGAGAAGACGAGGGCCGTGTTGAAGAGCTCACCGTGTTCGCCGCGTTCGCAGACGCTGCCGGGGGACAGCCAGACGCCGAGGTCGCCGGCCAGCTGGGCCAGCTCGCGGGTCCGGGGCCCGGCGAGGGGCTGCGCGGCCGCGTTGAGCTGCTCGGTGCGTTCGGCGACAGTGCCTTCGACGCCGCACAGGTGCAGCTCGGGGAAGGCGACGAGCCGGGTTCCGGGGTGCTCGGCCAGCACGGTCCCGACCTGGTCCGCGAACGTCGCGATGCCATCGGTGTACGGGCGCGGTGGCAGCTGTGCCAGCGCGATCGGCAAGGGGCGGGGCATGAGCCGAAAAATAGTCCATCTTGCACACTTAAACAATAGTGTTCACTTTGAGATGTTTTCTTGGGTATCGTTCGCGGCATGGCTGCGGACCTGGCTTCACCCGCGCTGACGGGCATCCGGCGCCTGTCGGCGCTCGACACCGTGCGCGCCCGCATCGCGCTGGCGATCGAGCTGGGCCTGCTCGCGCCGGGGGAGCGGCTGCCGCCCAACGGCGAGATCGCGAGCGCGCTCGGCGTCGGTGACATCACCGTGCGCCGGGCGCTGGTGTCGCTGTGCGAAGACGGCGTGCTGGTCCGGCGCCGAGGCCGCACCGGTGGCACGCACGTGGCCCTCGACGCGCCGGCGGGCCGGGTCGGGGAGGTGGGCGCGTACCGCGAGTCGTCGGCGGAGGTGCGCGACCTGATCGACCACCGGCTGGTGATCGAAGCGGGGCTGGCGCAACTCGTGGCGCTGCGGCGCTCCGACGAGGACGTCGAGAAGCTGCGCGATCTCGTCCGGCGTATGGACGCCGCCACCGGCTGGGCCGAGTTCCACGACCTCGACGCCGAGTTCCACCTGACCGTGGCGGCGTCGGGCGCACCGGCGGCCGCGGTGAAGCAGTACTCGGGAGTGCTGCACGAGCTGTACCGCTTCTACCTGCCGTACCGGCTGTCGGCGCTGCGGGCGTCCAACCGGGAGCACGAGGTGCTCGTCCGCGCGATCGCCGCGCGCGATCCGGACGAGGCGGCGCGCGTGACCCGCGCCCACGTGGGGGAACTGCACCGGACGATGTTCGTCGGGCTGTCCGACCAGGTCTGAAACCACGGTGTACGCGGCGTCCACAGCGCCTACTGTGTCCATTTCGGACCGTCGGACCGTCGGACCGCCGGTTCGGCTGTTCGGCGGTGCACCTCGGCCGATCGGCCGATCCGGGCGCCTGGGCCCCTCGCCCATGATCATCGGCATGCCGAAGATCCGCTTGCTCGTCCCGGTCGTCGCGGCCGTGGCGATGGTCCCCCTCCTGCCCGCACTGGCGTCCGCTCAAGGCCTGGACTGGAAACCCTGCGCGTCGATCGCGAAGGGCTGGGACCCCGACGACCAGCGCACGGAGTGCGCGCTGGTGCCCGTGCCGCTCGACTACGCCGCCCCCGGTGGCCGCACGATCGACATCGCCGTGAGCCGCATCCGCGCGACCGGTGAGCGCACGGGCTCGATCGTGTTCAACCCGGGCGGCCCGGGCCAGTCCGGGATGAAGATGCCGCTGACCATCGCCGGGAGCAAGGCGTCGGGCCTGCTGGAGCACCACGACCTCATCGGCTTCGACCCGCGCGGCGTCGACTACAGCGCGAGCCTGGCGTGCGACGAGGACGACGCCCAGCCGGATCCCGCACTGTCCGAAAAGGACCAGGCGCGGTTCGCCGCCGAGCACCGGGCAGCGGCCAACGCGGCGTGCTTCGCGAAGGACCCGGCACTGGTGAAGTCGTTCACCACACCGAACATCGCCCGCGACGTCGACCGCATCCGCGAGGCGCTGGGCGAGGACAAGATCGGCTACTACGGCGTTTCCTGGGGCACGGCGCTCGGCGCCGAGTACCGGACGCTCTTCGACAGCCACGTCGACAAGATGCTGCTGGACTCCGTGATGCCACCGGAGCTGAGCGTCAAGACGATGGACGACGGCCAGGCCGAGGCGGGGGAGAACACCTTCCGCGAGTTCGCCGCCTGGCTCGCCCGCTACGACTCGGCGTACCACTTCGGCACCACGGAACCCCAGGTCGAGAAGGCCTTGCTCGCTCTGCGAGACCAGCTCGCCGGCCACCCGCGCCCGGGTCCGGACGGCTCACCGGTGAACGGCGACACGGTCAACCAGCTCTTCGCTTATCCACGCCGCCAGTGGGTCGAGGCGGCCGGGCAGCTGACGTCGATCCGCGCCGGCGGCGCCCCCGGTTCGCGGCCCGCCGCGGCGTCGTCCGGCTTCGGCTGGGACACCGAACGCACCGGCGGCAATTCCTTCCAGCAGAACGCCTTGCTGTGCAACGAATCCCCGAGCCCGCGCGACTTCGACACGGTGTGGCAGGACCGCCTCGACCGGCTGAAGGCCAATCCCGAGACCGGCGGGTTCGGCATCTATGAGCAGCTGTGCGTCGGCTGGCCCGTGCCCGCCACGCAGTGGCACTTCACGCCCGGCAAGAGCCCGCTGCAGCTCGTCGGCCACACCTACGAGCCGGTCACGCCCATCGGCTGGGCGTTCGCCATGCAGCGTCAGATCGGCGGCTCGCTGCTCACTGTCGAAGACGACGCCCACGGCTCGTTGTCGAGCCTGCCCTGCGCCTCCGCGGCGGTCACCTTCTTCGACACGGGCAAGCCCGCCACGCAGTCGTGCCCGGGCGACCCGATCCCGGCCCCGCAGCCGTAACGCGAAAAGCCACGTGCCGCCGCAGCTGCGGTCAATGCATGAGCGACCTGCTGCGGCGGCATGTGGCCGCGTTCAACGACCGGGACGTCGAGGCGCTGCTCGCCGGTTTCACCGACGACGCCGGCTGGATCACGGGCACCACCGTGGCCCGCGGCCGCGCCGGGCTGCGGGAGCTGTTCGAAAGCGCCGTGACGCGGCTGCTCCCGACGCTCACGATCGACACCGTGGTCGCCGACGGCGACGTGGTGGCGGCCGAGCTGACCGAACGTCTCACGCACGAGGGCGAGGACCGCACGTTCGCGATCGCCGCCTTCTACCGGCTGCGCGACGGCCGCATCGCCTCGGCGAAGATCTACCGCGAGGGCAGCGCGGAACTCTGAGCCCGCGCTCTGAGGTCAGAGCAGGAAGTGGAACAGCGGGCTCCCCGCTTCCACCCGCTCGACCTGCAGCGGACTCGCCGCCAGCCGCGCGAGCAGGCCCGGCAGCTCGGCCGGTCGCGTGATCTCGATGCCGATCAGCGCGGGGCCCAGTTCGCGGTTGTTGCGCTTCACGTATTCGAAGCGCGTGACGTCGTCTTCCGGGCCGAGGATCTCGTCGAGGAAGCGGCGCAGGGCGCCGGGTTCCTGGGGGAAGTTGACGAGGAAGTAGTGGCGCAGGCCTTCGTGGATGAGGGAGCGCTCGAGGATCTCGCTGTAGCGGCTGACGTCGTTGTTGCCGCCCGAGACGATGCAGACCACGGTCTGGCCGGGTTCCACGAGGGCGGTCGTGCCGAGCGCGGCGGCGGCCAGCGCGCCCGCGGGTTCGGCGATGATGCCGTCGGACTGGTACATCGCGAGCATCTCGGTGCAGACGGCGCCTTCGGCCACCGACGTGAGTTCCGCGCCGCTGTCGCGCACGAGCGGGTAGGTCACGGCGCCGGCCTCGCGCACGGCGGCGCCGTCGACGAACGGGTCCACCGAATCGATCTGCACGGGCTCCCCGGCCTTCACCGCGGCGGCCATGCACATCGCGCCCTCCGGCTCGACGCCGACGACGCGGACGTCCGGGTGGCGCTCGCGCACCCACGTCGCGATGCCGGCCAGCAGGCCACCACCGCCGACCGGGACCACGAGCACGTCCGGCACGAAACCGAGCTGCTCCACGACCTCCAGCGCCACCGTGCCCTGACCGGCGACCGTGCGGGGGTCGTCGAACGCGGGCACCAGGGTCGCGCCCGTGCGCTGCGCGTCCTCGTTCGCGGCGGCGAAGGCGTCCTCGTAGGTTTCCCCGACGACGATCACCTCGATGTGCGCGCCGCCCAGCGTGGCGATCCGCTCGCGCTTCTGCCGCGGCGTCGTGCCCGGCACGTAGACGCGCCCGTTGGCGCCCAGCCGCCGGCACGCGTACGCGACACCCTGCGCGTGGTTGCCGGCGCTCGCGCACACGACCCCGCGGGCCCTCGTGGGCTCGTCCAGCTGCACGATGAAGTTGTACGCGCCGCGGATCTTGTACGAGCGGACCGTCTGCTGGTCCTCCCGCTTGAGCCACACCCGGGCGTCCACCTTGGCCGACAGCCGTGCGTTCGGCTCGAGTGGCGTCCGGGAAATCACGCCCGCCAACCGCTCGGCCGCTTGTTCCACCAGGTCCGCGTTCACCGTGTCGATGTCGTGCACCCGGCTGAATGTACTTCCCGCTGACCGGCCCACTCCCGGTGCACCGGCGCTTCTCACACCTTGGGAACCGCCGGGTAGGGCACGAAGGTGCTGGTGTTCTCGTCGACGGTCAGTGGTTTGCCGATCGCCGGGAAGGCGCGCTGGGAGCAGTTCGGGCGTTCGCAGACCTTGCAGCCCATGCCGATGGGCGTCGCGGCGGCGGGCTCGTCCAGGTCGAGGCCCGTCGAGTACACGAGCCGGCCGGCGTGGCGCAGTTCGCAGCCGAGGCCGACGGTGAAGGTCTTGCCCGGGCTGCCGTAGCCGCCGATGTTGCGCGACACCGTGCGGGCGATCCAGAAGTACCGCTTGCCGTCGGGGAGCGCGGCGATCTGGGTGTGGATTTTGCCCGGCGAGGCGAACGCCTCGTAGATGTTCCACAACGGGCACGCGCCGCCCACGCGGGAGAAGTGGAAGCCCGCAGCGGACTGGCGTTTGGACATGTTTCCGGCGCGGTCGACGCGCACGAAGGAGAACGGGATCCCGCGCTGTTTGGGCCGCTGCAGCGTGGACAAGCGGTGGGAAACCGTCTCGAAACCCACGCCGAAGTGGTCGCACAGGCGCTCGATGTCGTAGCGGAACTTCTCCGCCGTCGCCAGGAACGGTCCGTACGGGAGGATCAGCGCGCCGGCGAAGTAGTTCGCCAGGCCGACGCGCGCGAGCGTGCGCGCGGCCGGACCCGAGAACGCCCACGAATCGGCCAGCTCGGTGATCAGGTCGTCGTACTCGAGCAACGCGATCTGCGAAGCCATGCGAAACGCCTGCTGCCCCACGCGCAGGCTCGGCGCCAGCCGGAGCACGCGCGTCGCGGGCTCGTACTTGTGCTGCTGGCCCTTTGCTTCGTCGAGGCCGTCGCTGGTGACGTTCACGCCGTAGCGCTGCCAGAGCCGGTCTTTCAGCGAGGTCAGCGCCGTGCCGCGGCGCAGCGGGATCTCCGCGGCCATGCGCTCGGCGCGCTCGTCGAGTTCGGCGACGTAGTTCTCGCGTTCGTAGAAGAAGTCGCGCACCTCTTCGTGCGGCAGTGGCGCGGCAGCGCTCCCGTGCAGGCCCAGGCCGTTTTCCGTGGTGAGCGCGGCCGTGCTCTCCACGGCGTTGCGGTAGCTGCGGTGCAGCTTCACCAGCGCCTGCGCGATCGAGGGCAGATTGGAGGCCAGCTCGTTGAGCTCGCTGGTGGTCACGTCGACGCCGACGACCTCGTCGAGCAGCGCCTCCTTCACGTCCGCGACCAGGCGAGACGTGTCGTTGTTGGCGAAGAACTCCGTGTCCACGCCGAACGCCTGGGTGATCCGCAGCAGCACCGGCACGGTCAGCGGCCGGGAGTTGTGCTCGATCTGGTTCAGGTAACTGGGTGAGATCTCGAGCACACGAGCGAGGTCGGCCTGGCTCATCGAGCGGCTCTCGCGCAGATGCCGCAGACGCGCCCCGGCGAAAGTTTTGTCCATCGCTCCTCCGATCGGCCGCAAGGTCTCCAGGCCTGAACGATTACGTGAACGATCAAGCCCGGCGGTTTTCCCTTTCCTTGTGAACCCATGATTCGCAAGCTTTGCAAGATGGTACACAACATTCACAGAAATTGGCAAATTGGAACTATGGACCGCCTTTTCGTGCTCGTGTCACGGTTGTGGCCAGGCAAGGCGAGCAATCGCAAACTTCGCAACACGGGAGAGTCCGATGACCGAGCAGGCCAAGCAGCTCGAGCAGGCGGCGGCCGAGCTGGCCGAGCAGTGGAAGACCGACCCCCGCTGGGCGGGCGTCCAGCGGACCTACTCCGCCGCCGACGTGGTGAAGTTGCGGGGCTCCGTCACCGAGGAGCACACGCTGGCCCGCCGGGGTGCGGAGCGGCTGTGGAAGCTCCTGCACACCGAGGACTACGTCAACTCCCTCGGCGCCCTCACCGGCAACCAGGCCGTGCAGCAGGTCCGCGCGGGCCTCAAGGCCATCTACCTGTCCGGCTGGCAGGTCGCGGCCGACGCCAACCTGGCCGGCCAGACCTACCCGGACCAGAGCCTGTACCCGGCCAACTCCGTCCCGGCCGTCGTCCGCCGCATCAACAACGCGCTGGGCCGCGCTGACCAGATCAACTGGGCCGAGGGCAAAACCGACATCGACTGGTACGCGCCGATCGTCGCCGACGCCGAGGCCGGCTTCGGTGGCCCGCTCAACGCGTTCGAGCTGATGAAGGGCATGATCGCCGCCGGCGCCGCGGGGGTGCACTGGGAGGACCAGCTCGCGTCGGAGAAGAAGTGCGGCCACCTCGGCGGCAAAGTGCTGATCCCGACCAAGCAGCACGAGCGCACCCTGAACGCCGCCCGTCTCGCCGCGGACGTGCTCGACGTGCCTTCGCTCGTCGTCGCCCGCACCGACGCGCAGGCCGCGACGCTGCTGACCAGCGACGTCGACGAGCGCGACCGGAAGTACCTGACCGGGGGCCGCACGTCGGAGGGCTTCTACGAGGTCACGAACGGCATCGAGCCGTGCATCGACCGCGGCCTGGCCTACGCGCAGTACGCCGACCTGCTCTGGATGGAGACGTCGACGCCGGACCTCGAGGTCGCCCGCAAGTACGCCGAGGCGATCAAGGCGCAGTACCCGGACCAGATGCTGGCCTACAACTGTTCGCCGTCGTTCAACTGGAAGAAGCACCTCGACGACGACACCATCGCGCGGTTCCAGCGCGAGCTCGGCGCCATGGGCTACAAGTTCCAGTTCATCACGCTGGCCGGCTTCCACGCCTTGAACTACTCGATGTTCGACCTGGCGCACGGCTACGCCCGTGAAGGCATGAGCGCCTACGTCGAGCTGCAGGAGCGCGAGTTCGCTTCGGAGGAGCGCGGCTACACCGCCACGAAGCACCAGCGCGAGGTCGGCACCGGCTGGTTCGACCTGGTGTCCACGGCGCTGAACCCGGAGAGCTCGACCACCGCGCTCAAGGGTTCCACCGAAGAAGACCAGTTCCACTGACGCAGCAGTTCTTCCCGCGGGCCGGCGACCCGGTCGCCGGCCCGCCCCCCTTCCTTTTCTTCGCGGAGGTACGAGATGGCCGACAAGCTGAACTACCGCATCGAGGTCGCCGGACCCGCCGGTGACCGGTTCGCCGAGATCCTCACCCCGGCCGCGCTGGACTTCGTGGCCAAGCTCGACAACACCTTCGCCGGCCGCCGCCGCGAGCTGCTCGACGAGCGCCGCCGCCGTCGTGAGCGCCTGCAGGCGGGCGAAGAGCACCTCGACTTCCTGCCCGAGACGCGCCGCATCCGCGCCGACGACAGCTGGCACATCGCGCCGCCCGCGCCCGGTCTCGAAGACCGCCGCGTGGAGATCACCGGCCCGACGGACCGCAAGATGACCGTCAACGCGCTGAACTCCGGCGCGAAGGTCTGGCTGGCGGACTTCGAGGACGCGACTTCGCCGACCTGGCACAACATCGTCGACGGCCAGCTCAACCTGTACGACGCCATCCGCCGCAACATCGACTTCACCACCACTGTGTCTGATGCCGCCTCCGCGGGAAAAAGTACGTCGGCGGTGGGCAAGCACTACACGATCGGCGAGGACCCGGCGACGATCGTCGCCCGCCCGCGCGGTTGGCACCTCGTGGAGAAGCACGTGCGCATCGACGGGCGCCCGCTGTCCGCGAGCCTGGTCGACTTCGGCCTGTACTTCTTCCACAACGCGCGCCAGCTGATCGCGCGCGGCAGCGGCCCGTACTTCTACCTGCCGAAGCTCGAGAACCACCTCGAAGCGCGGCTGTGGAACGACGTGTTCCTGTTCGCACAGCAGGAACTCGGCATCCCGCGCGGCACGATCCGCGCGACCGTTCTCATCGAGACGATCACCGCGGCGTTCGAAATGGACGAGATCCTGTTCGAGCTGCGTGAGCACGCCTCGGGCCTGAACGCGGGCCGCTGGGACTACATCTTCAGCGTCATCAAGAACTTCTCCGCGCACGGCGCCGACTTCGTGCTGCCGGACCGCGCGCAGGTGACGATGACGGTCCCGTTCATGCGCGCCTACACCGAGCTGCTGGTGCGCACGTGCCACCGCCGCGGCGCGCACGCCATCGGCGGCATGGCGGCGTTCATCCCGAGCAAGGACCCCGAGGCGAACGCGACCGCGTTGGAAAAGGTCCGCCAGGACAAGGAACGCGAGGCGGGCGACGGGTTCGACGGTTCGTGGGTCGCGCACCCCGGCCTGGTGCCCGTCTGCCGCGAGGTCTTCGACACGGTGCTCGGCGGCTGGCCGAACCAGCTGGGTCGCCTGCGCGAGGACGTCGACGTCACCGCGGCCGACTTGCTGGACGTCGCGTCCGCCGGCGGCGAGGTCACCGAGGACGGCGTGCGGGCGAACATCAACGTCGCCTTGCGCTACCTCGACTCCTGGCTGCGGGGCACGGGCGCCGCGGCCATCCACAACCTCATGGAAGACGCCGCGACGGCCGAGATCGCGCGCTGCCAGGTCTGGCAGTGGATCCGCAACGGCACGAAGTTCGCCGACGGCACGGCCCTGACCCGCGAGCTGGCCGTGGAATTCCTGGACGAGGAGTTCGACCGCGTCCGCGCCGACCTGCCCACCGGTCACCGCCTCGACGACGCCCGCGCCATCTTCACCGAGACCGCACTGGGCGACAAGCTCCCGAGCTTCCTGACGACGGGCGCCTACGCCCGCCACCTCACGGACTGCCGCTAGCCCCCGACCCCGGCCGCCCCTGTCCTGACCAGGCCCGGCCGGCCTCGCCCGCACCGCTTTGGGACGGCGCGGGCGAGACGGGTCCGGTGGCGGAGGCTCCCCGCCACCGGACCCGAAACACACTTCGCCTGCCCAGCGGCCGGCCCCTTCGGGTGGTCGGCCACTCGGCTTGTCGTGAGGGAGAAGCTCGACCCCCCGGGTGGGGCATGTCTGGCTGTCCCGCGGCGCACGGCGAAGCCAAGCCCGGCTCTGAAACCAGCCGCCGCCACCCAGACCAACCGCCACGGACACGGCCACCACACCTGCACGCAGACTCCGCCCTGCACCTCGATCCGAAGCCCCCACGCGGTCTGAATCACCTTGTCAAAGCACGCTTTCCAGCCTTGATAAGGTGATCCAGACCGTCGTTACCATCATCGGCTTCGGGATGCAGGACGAGTCCCCAGCGCAACGTTGCGCGCCAGTCGCGGCGAGCCGCCCGCGTCTACGCCGGCTCCGCCAACTCAAAAAGCCCGCGGCCCGAAGGCCCGCGCCTCCCAGAAATCCAACCCCAGGTCTCTACCCACCCACGACAGCGCGGCGAGCCGCCCGCGTCTACGCCGGCTCCGCCAACCCAAAAAGCCCGCGGCCCGAAGGCCCGCGATCCCCCCAGAAATCCAGCCCCAGGCCTACCCGCCCACCACAGCACCGCGAGCCGCCAGCAACGTCTCCGCCGCCGCTCGAGCCACCAACGCTTCCCCCGGATCCGAGTTGATCGCCGCCAGCACAGTCGCCCCCTCCATCAACGAGAACAGCTGGTCCGCCGGCGCCTCCTCGCCCACGAGCGTCCGCAGATATCCCCGCACCTCGTCCTTGTGGTGCTGGATCGCCGCCGCCACTCCAGGTGCCGGTGTCCCGAACTCGCCGAAGGAGTTCACGAACGCGCAGCCGCGGAAGCCGGGCTCACTGAACCACGCGTGGAGCCAGTCGAACACCGCCAGCGGATCATCGCCGCGCGCCGACACGAAGTCCCGCAGCGATCGCCGCCACCGCTCGTCCCGCTTGTTCAAGTACGCGGCCACCAGGTCGTCCTTCGACGGGAAAACCTGGTACAGCCGCTTCAGCGATACCCCCGACCGGGCTCGCACGGCGTCCATCCCCACGGACTGCACGCCCTGGGTGTAGAACAGGTCCTCAGCCGCTTCGAGCAGCCGTTCGGTGGCTTCCGCCGTGTTCACGTGGTGTCCCTCTGGTACTGAGAATCAACGTTCTCTATGCTACAAGAAAGTAGGGAGAACGTGCGTTCTCACATGATCGGGAGGAGCCCCATGACCGGCCGTCCGCCGTTCCCGCCGTTCGACGAGAACACCGCCCGCCAGAAGGTCCAGGCAGCCGAGGACGCCTGGAACACCCGTGACCCCGAGAAGGTCGCGCTCGCCTACACGGAGGATTCCGAGTGGCGCAACCGCGACGTCCACGTGTCCGGCCGCGAGGAGATCGTCAAGTTCCTCACGCAGAAGTGGGAGCGTGAGCTCGACTACGCCCTGCGCAAGGAACTCTGGAGCTTCCACGGCAACCGCATCGCCGTGCGCTTCCAGTACGAGTCGCACGACGCGGCCGGCCAGTGGTACCGCAGCTACGGCAACGAACTGTGGGAGTTCAGCGAAGACGGCCTCATGCGCCGCCGCGAGGCCAGCATCAACGACCGCCCGATCGACGAGAGCGAGCGCCGCATCTTCGGCAAGCGCCCGGAAGCCGAGCACGGCAAGGAGTTCCCGATCTACTGATCGGCCGTCAGCGAAACCGCGTGCATCCGGCTCGGGCTCTCGCCAGTCTCGAAGCATGAGCCTCGGATTCAGCGGAGAAGTCACGGAGTTCTACCACCGCTTCCGCCGCGGGTACCCGCCCGCCGCGTTCGACGCGATCGCGGAGGCGTTCGCCCTGGGCGAGGACGACGTGGTCCTCGACCTCGGGTGCGGCACCGGCCAGCTCGCCGTGCCGATGGCCGCGCGCGTCCGCGCCGTCGTGGGCATGGACCCCTCGCCCGACATGCTCGCGCGAGCCCGCCAGACCGCGGCGGACG
Organism: Amycolatopsis sp. FDAARGOS 1241; assembly: GCF_016889705.1. Lineage (NCBI taxonomy): Bacteria > Bacillati > Actinomycetota > Actinomycetes > Pseudonocardiales > Pseudonocardiaceae > Amycolatopsis > Amycolatopsis sp. FDAARGOS 1241. The sequence continues at coordinate 7,350,251 of NZ_CP069526.1, read as the reverse complement.
CCGGGGTCACCACCGCGTCGTGGCTCCTCGGCAGCGACACCGACGTCCCCGCGCTGGGCTCCGTGCTCGGCGGGCTCGGCGCGGTCACCGTCGGGCAAGCCCTGCACTGGATGGACCACGCGACGCTCTTCGCCGCCGTGAAGCCGCTGCTACGCGCGGGCGGCGGGATCGCGGTGGTCACCAACGGCGAACCCCTGTGGCTGCAGGACAGTGCGTGGTCGCAGGCCCTGCGCGGCGTGCTGTCCGGCTGGTTCGGCCAGCCGATCACCGCGGCCTGCGGAACCGACGACGCGAGCCAGGAGCGCTACCGCGCCGCGCTCACCGCCGGCGGGTACGCCACCGAAGTCCGTGTCGTCGGCTACACCGGCGACCTCACCGCGGAGGAGATCATCGGCGGCGTCTACTCGGCCATGGGCGAGGACCAGCTGCCGTCCGCCGAAGAACGCCCGGTGTTCGAAGACCGCATCCGCACCGCGATCGCGCCGCACGCGCCCTTCACCGAACCCGTGCGCGTGACGATCCTGACCGGCCGCGCCTAGCGTATGTCCTGTAGGTGGTTGAGCTGTGTGTCTGGTGTCGCTGCGCACTGGTGCTGCGTGGCGTGGCCTGCCCGAGCGTGGTGGGCCGTCGAAGACCGCGCGTGAACGGTTGCGGTTGTGGACCAAGGACGGCACCCGGGGCGAGGTCCTCGACCACGTGATCGTCACAGACGACGCTGGTGGTGAGCTTGAGTGGATCGTCTCGGTGGATTCGAGTGTGGTCCGAGCGCATCAGCACTCGGCCGGCGCCCGGAAAACGGGGATACAGCGGTGAGGTCGACGCCATCGTCGTCGACGGGGAAGAACTCGGCCGGTCCCGCGACGGGCTGAGCACGAAGATCCACCTCGTCCTCAACGGGGGTGGCCTGCCGATGCGGGGTTTCGGCTCACGCGGGCCGAACCGGAGACACTGCCGCAGCGGGTTCCGTTGCTGGACGGCCTCGGCATCGCCCGGCCCGGTCCGGGTCGCCCCAGGTCGCGAGCGGAGACGCTGATCGCGGACAGGGCGTATTCGCCCCCTCGGCCCGTGAGGCGATGCGGCGGCGGCTCACTGTTGCCAGCTCGCAGCGCCATGACCAGATCGCCCGCCGCAGGGCCACAGGGCTCGCGCGCCGGGCGAGCACCCGTCTTCGATCCCGAGGTCTACAAGCAGCGCAACGTCGTGCGACGCTGCTTCAACCGGCTCAAGCAGTTCCGAGCCCTCGCCACCCGCTACGCCAAACGCGCCCCTACTACCAGGCCGTGACCCTCGCCGCCATCATCCTGCGGCTCCGATGACTGACCGTCCGCGCCTAGCCCGCCAGTTCGGCCGCCACCGCATCGAGGTGAACCGGACGCAGGTCGTGCACGTCGAGGCCGACGTTCAGCTGCCGCCCGCGCTTGCGCCACAGGCCGTGGACGTGGCCGTGCAGCAGCGAAAGCCCTTCGTCGGGCAGGCGGTACTGCGATCCGCGGTCCGCCCCGACGTGGTCGCCCTCGTACGGGAAGTGGCTCAGCAGCACGTTGCGGCCCTCGATGCGCCGGCGCGCGAAAGCTTGCACGGTCGCGAAGTGTTCCAGCCACGCGCGCTGGTGCCGGTGCGCCTGGCGCAGCCCGGGCCACGGCTCGTCGTGGTTGCCCGTGATGAGGTGGATCTCGCCGTTGAGCTGCCGCAGCGTGTCCGCGAACCGCGCGAGGCGGCCCATGCCGACGTCACCCAGGTGCCACACCTGGTCGCCGGGCTGGACGGTGGCGTTCCACCTCTCGACCACGTGCGCGTCGTGCTCCGCAGGGGTCGCGAACCCGCGCAGGCCGGCCACCAGCTGATGGTCGAAGTGGGTGTCGGAGGTGAACCAGACGTCCATGGTCGTGCCGCTCCTTCGTCGGCGACCAGCTTGCGCCACGAACCCGGTGTCGCGCCAGGGATTTACGCACCGTCCGTTGTGGAGGGTCGCCCGGTTCCGAGCAGCCGCACCACGGTCGCGTCGGACACCTGGTCGAAGTCGGCGTACCACCGCCCGACGGCTCCGAACCGCTTCGGCGCGGCCAGCGTCACCAGCCCGTCCACCTCACCCTCGAACTCCACCAGGGACTCCGGCGCGCAGACCGGCACGGCCAGCACGACCCGCAGCGCGTCGGGCAGCTGCCGGACTGCGGCCATCGCGGTGACACCCGTGGCGAGCCCGTCGTCGACCACGAGCACGTCGCGCCCGGTCACCGAGAGCTCCGGTCGGTCGCCCCGGTAGGCCTTCAACCGGCGGCGCGCTTCGGCGCGTTCGCGCTCGCACGCCCGAGCCATCCGCTCCGGCGTGAGCCCGAAGACGTGCAGCGCCGCCATCGAGTAGTACGGCGGTCCCTCGGCCGTCACCGCGCCGACGCCGAACTCCGGCCGCCCCGGCGCCCCGATCTTGCGGGCCACCACGACGTCCAGCGGCGCGTCGAGCGCCCGCGCGACCTCCGCCGCCACGGGGACGCCGCCGCGCGGCAGCCCGAGGACGACGGGCGCCACCCACCGCTCGCGCGCGAGCGCCCGCCCCAGCTTCCGCCCGGCGTCGGTTCGGTCGGCGAACATCACCTTCATGCGTCCCGGCTTCCCGCGCGGGTGCCCGGCGAGCCGGTCACCCACCGCGTTCAGGTAGGCCTTCCTACTGCTGCCCCTATTGTTTCCCCGACGGCGCCCGACGGATGCTTCCGGCCGCCACCGAATTCCCGGGAGTCGTCATGACCAGCAGATTCAGCGCCGGGTTCGCCGCCCTTTTCGCCCTTGCTCCCACCGCCGCGCGGGCGTTCCCGGTGCCCGCGCAGGTCCCAGCCGCCTGCATCCGGCCCTGCCACTTCTGACGGCGGGCCCGCTCACAGTTCGAACGCGTTGCCCGTCGCGATCTTCGGGCGGCCCAGCTCCACCGGTTCGGCCGGACGCGCCCGCCCGTAGACCTCCGCGGTCGCCTCCGCGATGCGTCCCCAGTCGAAGTCCGCCGCGAGGCGTGACTGGGCCGCGCGCGCCCGCCGCGTCGCCGCGGCCGCGTCACCGAGCACCGTCGTGACGGCCGTGGCCAGGCCCGCGACGTCACCAGGTTCGAACGCGAGCCCCGTCTCGCCGTCGACGACAACCTCGCCGAGGCCCCCCGCCGTGGACGCCACCAGCGGCGCCTTCGCGGCAGCGGCTTCGAGGGCCACGATCCCGAACGGCTCGTACCGGCTCGGCAGCACCACGGCGTCGGCCGCGGCCAGCAGCGCGCGCAGCTCCCGGTCGGGCAGGTGGCCGACGAAGTCCACGGCCCGCCGGATCCGCAGCTTGCGCGCCTGGATCACGAGCTCGTCGTGGTGGCGCCCCTTGCCGGCGACGACGACACGCGTGCCGGGGAACCGCCGGCGAACGCGGGGGAGCGCGGCGAGCAGGTCCTGCACGCCCTTCTCCCATTCGAGCCTGCCGAAGAACAGCAGGAACGGCGCGCCGTCGGGGCTGTGCCGCTCGCGCATGCGCGCCACCTCGGCCGCGGACACCCGCCAGCTGCGTTCCTCGATGCCGTTGTGGATCACCGTGACATCGGCGGCGTCGATCTCGAACAGGTGCGCCACTTCCGCGCGCATGGCCTGCGAGCAGGTGATCACGGCGTCGGCGCGGTTGGCGAGCCACCACTCGACGGAGTGCACCTGCTGGTTGAGCGGGTGCGAGAGCCAGCCGGAGTGGCGGCCGGCTTCGGTCGCGTGGATCGTGCCCACCAGCGGCACGCGCGCGGCCTCGGCGATGGCGATCGCGGGGTGCGTCACGAGCCAGTCGTGCGCGTGGACGACGTCCGGCTGCCACGTGCGCAGCAGGTCCTGGGCGGCGCGGATCATCGCGTGGCCCATGGCGAGCGTCCACGCGACGAGGTCGTGCTCGAACGTCAGGTGCATCGGGTCCTCGGCGACGCGGATCAGCCGCACGCCCTCGGCCACGCGGTCGCTGCGCGGGTGCGTGGACGCGTCGGTGCCGGCCTGGTGGCGGCACAGCACGACCACGTCGTGACCCTGCTGGGCCAGGTGGCGCGCCAGCGCGTGCACGTGCCGGGCGAGCCCGCCGATGACCACGGGCGGGTACTCCCAGGACAGCATCAGCACGCGCATGGGCAGAGGTTACTCGCCAGTCAATATCGCCGGTTCGCCCGGCTGTCACGCGTCCGGATCTCTGTCACCATCGGAGGTGATGACTTCCAGCGAGCCCGAGTGGCAGCGCGCGGACGTGACCCTGCCGACGCCGTGGACCGACCGCGTCGGCCCCGAAGACGTGCTCGCCGAGTACCCGAGACCCCAGCTCACGCGGCCGCGGTGGCTGAACCTCAACGGCGTGTGGGACTACGCGGGGTGGCCTTTTTCGCCCGAAGAGCCGCGGCCGGTCGGTTACGGCGAGCGCATCCTGGTCCCGTTCGCGCCGGAGTCGGCGCTGTCCGGGATCGGCCGGCGCGACGAGGTGCTCTGGTACCGGCGGCTGTTCGAAGTCCCCGGCGACTGGCGGGGGCAGCGCGTGCTGCTGCACTTCGGCGCGGTCGACCAAACGGCGCGGGTCTGGGTGAACAACCAGCTCGTGGCCACGCACGAAGGCGGCTACTCGGCGTTTTCGGCGGACATCACCGACGTGCTGCGCGCGGCCGGGCCGCAGGAGCTGACCGTGCGCGCCGAGGACCGCACGGACATCGCGCCGTTCCCGCTCGGCAAGCAGCGCAACGCGCCGGGCGGCATCTGCTACACGCCGACGTCCGGGATCTGGCAGCCGGTGTGGCTCGAACCGGTGCCCGGACACCGCGTCACCGAACTGGAACTGACGCCGGACCTGGCCGGGTTCACCGTGTTCCCGCAGGTCACGGGCGGCGTGGAGGTCGAGCTGGTGGTTTCGGCGGGCGGGGCCGAGCTCGCGCGCGTGCGTGGTGCCGCCGGCACCCGGTTGCGGGCCGACGTCCCCGAACCACACTGGTGGACGCCCGACGACCCACACCTCTACGACCTGACCGTCCGCCTGCTCGACCGCCACGGCGACCTCCTCGACGAAGTCGCGAGCTACGGCGGGCTGCGCACGGTGAGCGTGGTTCCCGACGCCGGGGGCCGGCCGCGCATCGCGCTCAACGGCCGGGTCACCTTCCTGCACGGACCGCTCGACCAGGGCTACTGGCCCGACGGCGGCTACACGGCCCCGACCGACGAAGCGCTGCGCTTCGACCTCGAGAAGACGAAGGAGTTCGGTTTCAACTTCGTGCGCAAGCACGTGAAGGTCGAACCGGCGCGCTGGTACCACTGGGCCGACCGGCTGGGGTTGCTGGTGTGGCAGGACATGCCCTCGCTGGTGGTGTCCTTCGACGGCCCGCCAGGCCCGGCTCCCGACCCCGTGCCCGAAGGAAAGGAGCGGTTCGAGGAGGAGCTGCGCACGATGGTGCGGCAGCTGCGCAACGTCCCGTCGATCGTCGCGTGGGTGCCCTTCAACGAGGGCTGGGGCGAGTTCGACACGGCCCGGATCGCCGAGCTGGTCAAGCACCTGGACCCGACGCGGCTCGTCGTCGCCAACAGCGGGATCAACTGCTGCTTCTCCCGCCCGGACCTCGGCGCCGGCGACGTCTACGACGACCACACCTACGTCGGCCCGGGGGAGCCGCGGGTGCAGGACCACCGCGCGCTGGTCGACGGCGAGTACGGCGGGCTGGGGCTCGTGCTCGACGAGCACCGCTGGCCCGGCCCGCCCAACGCGTACGAGATGACCGCCGGCTCCGAAGAGCTCACGCGCCGCTACGCGGAAGTCAGCACGCGGTTGGCGGCTCTCGTCGACGAGCTGGGGCTCTCGGGCGCGGTCTACACCCAGACCACGGACGTCGAGAACGAGGTCAACGGCCTGCTCACCTACGACCGCCGGGTGACCAAGCTGGACGAGGCCGTCGCGGCGGAGCACAACCGGGCCGTGATCGCGCGCGGCTCGTTCCCGGCCGTCGAAACCCTGAAACCACCGGAAAACCCGGCATAGTGAAGGGCGGGGTCGCCCGACCCCGCCCCTCACGCTGGGATCAAGCGGCCAGCACGGCCTCGATCGCCTTGACCACGGTGTCGTCCTCCGGCTCGGTCCGGGGCCGGAAGCGGCCGACGACCTCGCCGTCGGCGTTGATCAGGAACTTCTCGAAGTTCCACTGCACGTCACCGGCTTCGCCGTCGGCGTCGGTGGTCTCGGTGAGCGAGGTGTACAGCAGGTGCCGGCCCTCGCCGTTCACGTCGATCTTCTCCATCAGCGGGAAGGTGACGCCGTAGGTGGTGGAGCAGAACGTCCGGATCTCCTCCGCCGTGCCCGGTTCCTGGCCGGCGAACTGGTTGCACGGGAACCCGACGACGGAGAACCCCTTGTCGCCGAAGCGTTCCTGCAGGCGCTCGAGCCCGGTGTACTGCGGGGTCAGGCCGCACTTCGACGCGACGTTGACCAGCAGCAGCGCCTTGCCGCCGAGCGCGCCCAGGGTGGTGTCCTCGCCCGTGAGCGTCTTCAGCGGGATGTCGCGAATGCTCATTCCTCGGTGTTCCCCTCGTTCCAGCGGTTTCAGTCGTTCAGTCCGAGCAGCCGGCGCGCGTCCAGCTGCCCGAACGGTCCATCGGCGCGGCGGAACTGCGCCGCCACGTCGAGCGCCCGCGCGCGGTCGCCGGAGCGCAAGAGCCCGGCGAGCGCGTCGAAGCGCTCGGTGTGCACGCGGGCGCGCCGGCGCGCGTAGTCCGCGGCGGAGTCCTTCGTGACCATGAACGCCCAGTCGCTCGACAGGGCGAGCATCGCCTCGGCGACGGCTTGGTCGGCCACCGGGTCGCGAGCGGTCCGCCCGTGCTCCGCGAAGTGGCCGTCGACGAGGTCCAGCAACCGCTTCTGCAGCGCGGCGTTGTCCTGCACGAGGTCGGCGACCTGTTCGCCGTCCCACACGCGCCAGTCCTTGCCCGAACCCCACGAAGACGCGGGCAGGTCGATCGGCTCGCCCACGTGGCCGGCTTCCAGCGCACCGCGCAGCGTCGTCACGCGCACGCCCGCTTCGGGCAACGCGCGCAGTACGCCCTCGAGCCACGCCGGCCCCTCGTGCCACCAGTGGCCGAACAGCTCCGTGTCGTAGGCCGCCACCACCAGCGACTCCCGGCCGTGCTGCTCCCGCAGCGACCGCAGTCGCGCGACGACCGTGTCGACGAAGTCCTTCACGTGCACACCGAGGACGTCCGCGGCCAGCCCCGGGTCGTACGGCGCCTTTTCGTGGGAGGGCACCTGCTTGCCCGTCACGCGCGAGGATTTCAGGCCCACTTCGTGCGCCCACGTGTGGAAGTCGCGGTACGCGGCGTGCCCGGGGTAGCCGGCCTTCGGTGACCACACACGGTAAGTCACCTCGAGGTCGCGGCCGAAGCACACGACGTCGGAGCTGCCGACCGGGTGCGCGGCGGACGTATCGCCGCGCAGCGACGGCCCGTCGACCAGGAACCGGCGGACGCCCGCGGCGGCGTACCCGTGCTCCATTCCCGGCTCGTACCCGCACTCCGGCGCCCAGATGCCCGCCGGTCGCGTCCCGAGGCGCAGCGCGGTGTCGGCCAGTCCTTCGCCCAGGAAGAACGCGCGGACACGCTCGTCGAGCAGCGGCTGGAACGGGTGGGCGAGCGGCCCACCGAGCAGTTCGACGGTGTCACTGTCCACAAGCGACCGCAGCATCGGGGAGAACCCGTGGCGCCACTGCGTTTCCAGGACTTCGGTCGCGCGTACGGCTGCCTGGTGCTCGGCCGCGGCCAGGTCGCGCAGCAGCGGGTCCCCGCCCCACAGCGTCGCCGCGTGCCGCGCGCGCAGCTGCCAGTGGCCGAGCCAGTCGTGGCACGCACTGATCGCGTACGGGTCGTCCAGCTGCGCCGCGAGCACGGGGGTCATGCCGAGCGTCAGCACGTCACGGCGGCCTTCGGCGGCGAAGCGCTGCAGCAAGTCGACGAGCGGCAGGTACGAGTGCGTCCACGCCTGGTAGAGCCACTCCTCGCCCACCGGCCAGCTGCCGTGGTGCGGCAGCCAGGGCAGGTGGCTGTGCAGAACGAGGCAGAAGGTCCCCTCGGCAGGCGCCGGGCTCACGGGCGCACCGCCACGACGAGGAGGTCGAGGCTTGCGTTCACGTCGTCGGCGCCGATCGAAAAGTCGCCGGCGCGGATCGCGGCGACGTCGGCAAGCAGGTCCGCCGGCCAGACGGCCTGGCCCGGCAGTGAGCCCATGACGACGGCGAGCTGCGCGTCGATGATCGAGCCGCCGTGGCGCTGCTCGAGTTCCCTCAGGCTCTCCGCGTGGTGCAGACCGTGCAGCGTCTCGACGGCGAAGCCGGCGGCGCGCAACAGACCGTCCAGTTCGGACGGTGCGAGCTCACGGGTGTGGAACGGGTTCAGCGGCGTGTCGGAGTCCGGCGTGAAGGTGAGCCGGTTGGGTGTGGTGACCAGCAGCTTCCCGCCCGGGCGCAGCACGCGGAAGCATTCGGCGAGGAACCCGGCCTGGTCCCACAGGTGCTCGATGACCTGGAAGTTCGCGACCACGTCGACGGACCCGGCGGCCAGCGGCAGGTGCACCAGGTTCGCCCGCGCCACCGCGACGTCCGGGTAGCGGCGCCGCACGTGCTCCGTGGTCGGCACGTCGTGGTCCAGGGCCAGCACGCGCTTCGCCTTCGTCGCGATCAGCCCCGCGCCGTAGCCCTCACCGCAGCCGGCCTCCAGCACCGTCGCGCCGGCGCAGTGGGGGAGCAGGGCGAGGTAGGCGGCCTCGTGGCGGCGGAACCAGTAGTTCTCCTCGGGGATGCCCGGGACGGTCCGTTCGCCTGTGAGGTGCAGTGCCTCGGCTCGGGTGGCTGCGTGGGTCACCTGCGCGACCCTAGCGCGTGTCACATTCACGTTCGCCGGCTCGTTCAAAGCGCATGCAACGGACTGTGACCCGTGTACTGCTCGCCCTGCTCGGTCTCCTCACCGCGGTGTCGGGGCTGTGGCCAACCCTGTCGCCCATGGGCTTCTACCAGGACTTTCCCGGCTTCCGCCACGGCTGGGTCAGCATGGACAGCGCCTTCGACGAACACCTCATCCGCGACTACGGCGCGCTGAGCCTGGCGCTCGCGGCGACGCTGATCGGCGCCGTCGTGATCGGCACCACAGCCGTCGCCCGGCTCGCGTGCATCGCGACGCTGCTGTTCACCGCGCCGCACTTCGTGTACCACCTCGCGCACGCCGGGCACTACGCGCCGCTCGACCGGGTGCTGATCCTCGGCTCGCTGGCGCTGACCGTGCTGGTCCCGCTCGTGCTGCTGTTCGTGCCCGGGCGGAGGGTCAGTTCGTCGGTGACACCGTGATGCTCAGCGCGCCCGGCCCGACGTGCGCGCCGATGACCGTGCTCGCGTCCCCGGCCACGACCTCCGTGATGCCGGGGATGCGCTCTTTGAGCCGCCGGACGACTTCGGTCTCGTCGGAGCCGAAGCGGGTCACCGCGATGTCCACGCGCTGGTCGCCCGCCGCCTTCACGGCGAGGTCGACCAGGCGGTTCATCGCGCGCTTCGTGCCGGGAACGCGGGCCAGCGGCGACACCTCTCCGTTGCGGACGGTGAGCAGCGGCTTGATCGAGAACGCCGTGCCCACCAGCGACTGGGCGGCGCCGACGCGGCCGGTGCGCCGCAGGTACTCGAGCGTGTCCACGTAGATCAGCTCGGTCGCGGACCGGACGCGGCGTTCGGCGGCTTCGAGCACGCGCACGAGCTGGCCGCCGGCGGCGGCGACGCGCGCGGCGGACACGGCAGCGTAGCCGAGGCTCATGCTGGCCGTTCCGCTGTCGATGATGTGCACGGGGATCCGGACCTGCTGCGCCGCTTCGCGCGCGGCCTGGACGGTCTCCGACAGCCGCCCCGAGATGTGGAGGCTGACGATCGCGGCGGCGCCGCGCGCGGCGGCGTCCTGGTACGTCCAGAAGAACGCGCCCGGATCGGGTGGCGAGGTCGAGACGTTCTGTCCTGACTTCATGGCAGCGATGAGGTCGGCGCGGTCGAAGCGGTGTTCGTCGTCCATGAGGTTCCCGACGTGCAGCTGGACCTGCACGACGTCGATGCCCCAGCGGGCGGCGATTTTGTCGGGCAGGCACGAGGTCGAGTCCGTGACTACGGCGATGTGCGCGGGCATGGTGCGGGAGGTTAACGCTTGTCGGCCTACTGCCAGTAGCCCACCGTTGGTCCGATCGGGCGAGCGGTGTGCTGGAAGGGTTAACCGGTCGACTACCGGGACGATGGTCCCAGAAGATTGCTCATCCAGGTGAATGCCGTCACCTCGGCGGGTCCCGCCGCGGGATTGGCCCTAATCTACCGGCCAGTAGAGCACTGTCCCGCGGCCGAGAGACCGGCCCCAACCGGGAGGTCGAAGAAGACCCATGACGAACATCGTTGTCCTGGTCAAGCAGGTACCGGACACCTACTCGGAGCGGAAGCTCACCGGTGCCGACAACACCCTTGACCGCGAATCCGCCGACGCCGTGCTCGACGAGATCAACGAGAAGGCCGTCGAGGAAGCGCTGAAGATCAAGGAGGCCGGCGAGGGCGAGGTCACCGTGATCTCCGTGGGCCCCGACCGCGCCACCGACGCCATCCGCAAGGCCCTGTCGATGGGTGCGGACAAGGCCATCCACGTCTCCGACGAGGCGCTGCACGGCTCCGACGCCATCGCCACCGCGAAGGTGCTGGCCGCCGCGATCGGCAAGGTCGAGGGCTATGACCTGATCATCGCGGGCAACGAGGCGTCCGACGGCCGCGGCGGTGCCGTGCCGGCGATCCTCGCCGAGCTGCTGGGCTTGCCACAGCTGACCTACGTGCGCCAGCTGAGCGTCGAGGGCACCTCGGTGAAGGCCGACCGCGAGACCGAGGACGGAATCACGCACCTCGAGGCGAACCTGCCCGCGCTCGTGAGCGTCGGCGAGAAGATCAACGAGCCGCGCTACCCGTCGTTCAAGGGCATCATGGCGGCCAAGAAGAAGCCGGTCGAGAAGCTGACCATCGCCGACCTCGGTGTCGACGCGGGTGAGGTCGGCCTCGCCAACGCGTGGTCCACCGTGCTCGAGTCCTCCCCGAAGCCGCCGCGTACGGCGGGCGAGAAGGTCGAGGACGAGGGCGACGGCGGCACGAAGGTCGCCGAGTACCTGGTCGCGCAGAAGCTCATCTGAGACACGGTTTCGAGGAGGATTCCGGAAAATGGCTGAAGTACTCGTCCTCGTCGACCACGTCGACGGTGATGTCAAGAAGGTCACGCTCGAGCTGCTGACCGCCGCCCGTGCGCTCGGTGAGCCCTCCGCCGTGGTCGTGGGGCCCACGGGCACCGCGGCCAAGGCGAAGGAAGCGCTGGCCGGTCACGGTGCCGCGAAGATCTACGTCGCCGAGGGTGACGACGCCGCGGGCTACCTCGTGACCCCGAAGGTCGACGTGCTGGCGAAGCTCGCCGAGCAGGCGTCGCCGGCGGCCGTGCTCGTCGCCGCGAGCGCCGAGGGCAAGGAGGTGGCCGCGCGCGTGGCCGTCCGCCTCGGCTCCGGCCTGCTCTACGACGCGGTGGGCGTGAACGCCGACGGCTCGGTGGACCAGTCCGTCTTCGGTGGCGCGTTCTCCGTGAAGTCCAAGGCCGCCAAGGGTGTTCCGGTGGTCTCGGTCCGCCCGGGTGCGGTCGAGGCCGAAGCCGCCGACGGCGCGGCTGTCGAGGAGACCGTGGAGATCCCGGCCCAGGACGCGGCGAAGTCGGCGAAGATCACCGGCATCGAGCCGATCGTCGGCGGCGACCGGCCCGAGCTCACCGAGGCGTCGATCGTCGTCTCCGGTGGCCGCGGTGTCGGCTCGGCCGAGAAGTTCGACGTCGTCGAGAAGCTGGCCGACGCGCTCGGCGCGGCTGTCGGCGCGTCGCGCGCGGCGGTCGACTCCGGCTACTACCCGGCGCAGTTCCAGGTGGGCCAGACCGGCAAGACCGTGTCGCCGCAGCTGTACATCGCGCTGGGCATTTCCGGTGCGATCCAGCACCGCGCCGGGATGCAGACGTCGAAGACCATCATCGCCGTGAACAAGGACGCCGAGGCGCCGATCTTCGAGATCGCCGACTTCGGGATCGTGGGCGACCTGTTCAACGTCGCGCCGCAGCTGACCGAAGCGGTCGAGAAGCGCAAGGGCTGACCTGCTCCCCTCCGATGGCCGCTGGGTGTCCCGCTCAGCGGCCATCGGTGTTTCCTGAGAAGAGCCTGAGAACCCGCAATTAACTGAACGTGCACTAATCGGTCATCGATTGGCACTCTCTGCGGTTTCCCGGCGGCAGGTACACAGTGTTCATGACGTCGTCACAGCTCCTCGTCAGCACTGATCAGGCGGGTGTCCAGCTTCCGGCCGATGCGCCGCGGTACTCCCTGCTCGTGGCCCACGACAACGAAGAGGTGCTCGCCGCGCAGAAGCTGCGGCACCGCGTTTTCGCCGAGGAGATGGGCGCGCAGCTCAATTCCCGAAAACCGGGACTAGACGTCGACTACTTCGACGAGTTCTGCGACCACCTCGTGGTGCGCGACGACAAGACCGGCGACATCGTCGGCTGCTACCGGATGCTGCCGCCGGACCGTGCGACGCTGGCGGGCAGCCTCTACTCCGACAGCGAGTTCGACCTGAGCGCGCTTTCCGGCCTGCGTGGCTCGCTCGTGGAGACCGGCCGCTCGTGCGTGCACCCGGACCACCGCAGCGGCGCCGTGATGAGCCTGATGTGGGCGGGGATCGCGCGGTACATGCTGCTGTCGGGCCACCGCTACCTCGCGGGCTGCGCGTCCGTGCCGCTGAGCGATGGCGGCAGCTACGCCGCCGGCGTGTGGGATGTGTTGCGCGCCAAGCACTACTCGGACGAGACGCGCCGCGTCGCGCCCCTGCACCCGTGGGAGACCGACGGGATCGCGCGGCCCGACCGGGCGATGCTGCCGCCGCTGATCAAGGGCTACGTGCGGCTGGGCGCGACGGTGTGCGGCCCGCCCGCGCTCGACGCGGACTTCGGCGTCGCCGACTTCTTCGTGGTGCTCGACCTGCACCAGGTCGATGAGCGCTACCTGAAGTTCTTCCTCGGGGTTCAGGTATGAGCCACGCCTGGATGCCGACGTCGCCCTGCGGCGACGACTGCCTCACCGACGGCTTCGAGACGGTTTCCTTCCCCCGCCGCGTCCTGCGCTTCGCGTCGGCGATCGGGGTCGTCTTCACCGCGCTCCTGGCGGCGCCGCTGCTGCTCGTGCTGCGCGGCCGCGGCCGGGAACGCCTGGTGCGCACCATCTTCCGCTCGGTGCTGCGCGCGTTCGGCGTGAAGCTCGTGGTCCACGGCGGTGCGGACTTCCTCGCCGCGCCCGCCGGCCGCGGTGCGCTGGTGGTGAACAACCACATCTCGTGGCTGGACATCGTCGCGATCAACGCGCTGCGCCCGATGCGCGCCCTCGCGAAGGTCGAAATCGGCTCCTGGCCGGTGCTGGGCACCCTCGTGCGCCGCGGCGGCAGCATCTTCCTCGACCGTGAACGGCTGCGCACGCTGCCGGGCACCATGACCGAACTCGCGGACGCGCTGCGCTCCGGCTCGCTCGTGAACGTCACGCCGGAAGGCACCACGTGGTGCGGCCTGGCGGCGGGCCGCTTCACCACGGCCACTTTCCAGGCCGCCATCGACGGCGGTGTGCCCGTCCGCCCCATCGCGTTGCGCTACCGCCTCGCCGACGGCCGCGAGACCAGCCGGCCCGCGTTCATCGGCCCGGAATCCCTCATCGCGTCCCTTCGGCGGGTCGCCGCGCTGCGCGGGCTGGTCCTGGAGGCGCACGTGTGCCCCGAAATCGCCCCCGGCCGCGCCGGGGACCGCCGATCGCTGGCCGCTCTCGCCGAGGCGTCCGTCCACTCCGCCCTCGGCACCGTCCGCATCCCGGCCCAGGGCCGCCGCCGGGCGAAGCCCATCGGGACTTCGAAGGCCGAGGCGCACCCGGTTCACTGACCGCACGGAAAACGCGGGTGCCGCCGGGGCACCCGCGTTTTCGTCTCCCGCGGCCGGTCGGGACACGACGAGCGTGATCTTCCTGCAGGGGTCCCCCGCCTGGCTCTCCTGCCGCGAGGCCGCCGAGCCGCGGCGCCGGTGCCCGCACGCCGCTGTTCGCGGGCCGGTTTCGATGAGGGGAGAAGCCCGCAGCCGCGCTTTCCCGGTGGGGTTGCCTGCGCGCGATTCGACAGGCGAAAACGAATGGGGGCTTCCACTCGGGGTGCTCGGGTTGGTGCTGCTCCGCGGCTGCCCCGAAGCCGTGGCCGGTTCGCTGACAGCGCTGGTTGTGCGATGGCCCCGGTCGAAGGAACCCAGCCGCCCTTTCGCTGCCGGCCCGGGCAGGCCGGCTTGCCGAGCCTGGCCGTTCGGACCACCGTCCGCCCCGGCCAGGCCCGCCGCCGGTCAGGACACGACGAGCGTGATCTTCCCGCCCGGGTGCCCCGCCTGGCTCTCCTGCTGCGCGGCCGCAGCTTCCTCGAGCGGGTAGCTGCTGCCGTGCGCGATCCGCAGGCCGCGGCCCACGTGCTGGAGGATTTCCGCCAGCACCTCGGGCGTCGCGTCGTTGGCACCGCCGGCGGAGAAGGGCAGGCCCAGTTCGAAGGCGGCGCCGTCGGCGATCGTGATGACGCGGTCCTTCGAGCCGAGCAGTTCGACGGAGTCCGGCAGCACGCCGTGGCCCGACGCGTCGAACACCGCGGCCACGGGGCGGTCGGCCGCTTCGCGCACGCGCTGCGGCCAGCCGTCGCCGTAGAGCACCGGGATGGCGCCCAGCGCCTTGACGTCGTTGAGACTGCGCTGCCCCGCCGTGCCGATCACCGTCGCGCCCAGCGCGACGGCCGCCTGCGTGGCGAAGCGGCCCACGGTGCCGCTCGCCCCGTGGATCAGCAGCACTTCGCCGGACTTGACGTCGAGCTGCCGCAGCACGCGCAGTGCCGTTTCGCCCGCCACGGGCAGCGCCGCGGCGTCTTCCCACGAGAGGTCCGCCGGCTTGCGCGCGATGGCCCCGGCCAGCGCGTACTCGGCGTAAGAGCCGGTGGCGGACCAGCCGAAGACCTCGTCGCCGACGGCGAAGCCCGCGCCGTCGCCGACCGCGTCGACGACGCCCGAGAACTCGGCGCCCGGGATCTGCGGGCGCTCCGGCGCGGACCCCTCGGCCATGGCGCCGCTGCGGATCTTCCAGTCGATGGGGTTCACACCCGCGCGCCGCACGGCGACGCGGACCTGCCCCGGGCCGGGCTCGGGCACCGGTACTTCGCTCAGCCGCAGCACGTCCGGCCCGCCGTACTCGGCGAAGGTGATGGCTCGCATGGTCGTTCGTACTCCCCTTCGGTTGTTCGTGTTTCCTCCAGTCAACTGTGCCGCGGCCCGATCCGAACCGCTCGGACGAGCAGCGTTCACCAGCCGGACGAGCAGCCCCCGCCACCCCGGGCGCGCCTACTGTTGACGCATGGACGGAACCTGAACCGACCCGGCGCACGTGCTCGACGTCGCCGTGCGCGTCGTCTCCGCGCCGCGGCCCGAGATGCTGCCCCGGTTCTCCCACGAGCTCGCCGCCGTGCTGCCGCACCGCGCCGCGGCCATGCAGACGGGCGACTGCACGCGCAGCCCGTTCAAGGTCACCGGCGACCAGTCGGTCACCGACGCCGTCACGAGCGCCGAGCTCGACCACCTCGCCGAACGCGCCGTGCCGGGTGAAGCAGTTGTCCTCGACGGGGTGCTCGCCGGGGCCGAACGCCGCGTCGTCCTGCTCGCCTCGCGCCCGGCCGTCGGCAACGGCGCGGTGATCGCCCTCGTCCCGAACGAAGCCGAACCCTCGGCCACGGCGCTGCGCCTCTCCGCGCGGCTGTGGCAGCTGACCAGCGTCGACGCCGGGCAGCGCGCGGTCGACCCCAGCCCCGACGTGCTCGCCGGCAACCTCGCCGCCGCGGCCGCGCGCGCCCAGACCACCACCGACCTCGGCCAGACGCACGCGGCGACGCTCGTCGCGCTCCTGTCCGTGCTGCGCTCCGGCCGGCTCGCCGATGCGGCCGCGCGCCAGACCGCGACCGACCTGGCTGCCCGCGCGCTCGTGGACCTGAAGGCCGCGGCCGGCCGCGATCAGGCGCTGACCGCGGAGCCGGCGCGCGCCGCGTTCGGCGTGCTCGCCGACCAGCTCGCGCCGATCGTCGGCCACGCCGACGTCGCCGTCGACCTCGCCGGGCCCGCCGAAGACCGCCGGCTGCGCCAGGACATCGCCCACACGGCGCGCACGGTCACGCGCGGCCTCGTGATGGCCGCGCTGGACCGCGCCGGCACGACCCGCATCCGCGCGTCCTGGCGTCTCGACGGCTCCGCCCTCCGCATCACCGTTCGCGACGACGACCCGGCGGTGCCCGGCGTCGTCGTCGATCCCGGTCTCACCGAACGCATCACGCCGCTGGGCGGCAGCTGGGAGATCGACGCCGTCGAAGGCTGGGGCACGACGATCACCGCCGCGCTGCCGCTCGACCCGGTCGAGCCACCCGAGCTGCGCCCGCTCGACCGGCTCAACGCGCGCGAACTCGAAGTCCTGACGGGGATTTCGCAGGGACTGCGCAACCGGCAGATCGCCGCGCGGCTGCAGCTGTCCGAGCACACCGTGAAGTTCCACGTGCGCAACCTCCTGGAGAAGCTCGAAGTCAGCTCCCGTGGGGAGGCCGCGGCGCTCGCGCACGACCTGCGGCTCGAAGCGGCGCCGGTGCACCGGACGGCGGGATAATCGCTTGACCTCCACCGCGATGGAGGTAGCAGTCTGCGATCATGAGCCAGACGGTGGAAGCCCGGACCAGCGGAAGCCGGCCTCGAAAAGGCGTTCTCTGGAGCCAGGACCACCGGCTCACGACGATCGGCCTGCTGCTCGTGGTCACGCTGGTGGCCTTCGAAGGCCTGGGCGTCGCCACCGCGATGCCGACGCTCGTCGCCGATCTGCACGGCCTCGCGCTGTACTCGTGGCCCTTCACGACGTTCCTCATCGCGAGCGTCGTCGCGACCGTGCTGTCCGGCCGGATGGGTGACCGCCGCGGCCCGGCACCGGCGCTGCTGATCGGGCCCACGCTCTTCGCCGCGGGCCTCATCGTCGCCGGCACCGCGCAGACCATGCCGGCGCTGCTCGCCGGCCGCGCGCTGCAGGGCCTCGGCTCGGGTTTCCTGCTCGTCGCGGTGTCGCTGCTGATCGCTCTGACGTTCACCGACCGCGAACGCCCGGTCATCTACGCCGCGAATGCTGCCGCGTGGATCCTGCCGGCCGTGATCGGACCGTCGGTCGCGGGGCTGATCACCGTCAGCGTCGGGTGGCGCTGGGTGTTCCTGGGGCTGGTTCCGCTCGTGGCGATCGGCGTCTCGCTGCTGGTGGTCGTCGTCCGGCGGCTGCCCGCGCACCTCCCGGAGCCTTCGGCCCGGCGCGCCGGCGTGCTGCCCGCGGTGATCGCAGCGCTCGGGATCGCCGCGCTGACGTGGGCGGTCCAGCACCCGTCACCACTCGCCCTGGTCTACGGCGTGGCCGGGGTCGTCGCGCCAGGCCACGCTGCGCGTCGGCTTCGCACTGGTCGCGGTGGCCCTGCTCGGGTTCGGGTTCGTCGCGCAGCCGTGGTGCCCGGCGTGGCTCGCGTTCGTGGTCTGCGCCGTCGGCGGGTCCGGGATGGGCATCGGGATGCCGTCGATCTCCGTGCTGCTGCTGCGGTATTCGCCCGAGGGCGAACGCGGGTTCAACACTTCCGCGATGCAGCTGGCCGACTGGGTCGGCTCCGCGCTGCTCATCGGCCTCGGGGGTGTGCTGCTCGCCGCGGTCGCCTCGGCTGTGCACCCGGCGCCGGCGATGGCGATCCTCTGCGCCGCGCTGGTTCTGCTCGCCGTGCTGGGCGTCCGGCTGACGAGCCGGTGGCCGCGGAAGGTGTGACAGACCACTTCCGGGCCCAGGGCGACCTTCGTCACCGGCCGGAGCGGACTACCCTGAGGAGGCGATGACCTATCTCGACCACGCAGCGACCACGCCGATGCTGCCCGAAGCCGTAGCGGCGATGACCGAGGCTTTGTCCACCGTGGGCAACGCCTCCGCGCTGCACTCCTCGGGCCGCCGCGCGCGTCGCGTTGTCGAGGAGTCGCGCGAGATCATCGCCGACGCGCTGGGCGCCCGGCCGTCGGAGGTCATCTTCACCGGCGGTGGCACGGAGAGTGACAACCTCGCGGTCAAGGGCATCTACTGGGCGCGCCAGAGCGGGTGCGCCGAGCGCAACCGCGTCCTGTGCAGCTCCGTGGAGCACCACGCCGTGCTCGACACCGTCGAGTGGCTCGAGTCCCACAGCGGCGCCGAGATCACGTGGCTCGAGGTCGACGACCACGGCCGTGTCTCGCCCGAGACCCTGCGCGAGGCCATCGGCTCGTCGCCCGAGACGGTCGCCCTGGTCACGGTCATGTGGGCCAACAACGAGGTCGGCACGATCAACCCGATCACCGAGCTCGCCGCCATCTGCGCCGAGCACGAGATCCCGCTGCACACCGACGCCGTGCAGGCCGTCGGCGCCGTCCCGGTCGACTTCGCCGCCAGCGGCGCGTCCGCACTGACCCTGACGGGCCACAAGCTCGGCGGGCCGTACGGCGTCGGTGCCCTGCTGCTGAGCCGCGACACCGAGTGCACGCCCGTGCTGCACGGTGGCGGCCAGGAGCGCAGCGTGCGGTCGGGCACGCTCGACGTCCCGGCGATCGTCAGCTTCGCCGCCGCGGTGCGCGTGGCCACCGAAGGCCGCGCCGAGTACGCCGACCGCGTCGGGAAGCTGCGCGATGAGCTCATCGAAGCCGTCCGGCGCGAGGTGCCCGACGCGGTCCTCAACGGCGGCGGCGAACGCCTGCCCGGCCACGCCCACTTCACGTTCCCCGGCTGCGCCGGCGACAGCCTCCTGATGCTGCTCGACGCCAAGGGCATCGAGTGCTCCACCGGCTCGGCCTGCACCGCCGGCGTCGCCGAACCGAGCCACGTGCTGCTCGCGATGGGCGCCGACGCGGCCGCCGCGCGCGGCTCGCTGCGGTTCTCACTCGGCCACACGTCGACGCTGGAGGACGTCTCCGCGCTCGCGCGCGAGATCGGCGGGGTCGTCGCCCGGGCGCGGCAGGCGGGGCTCGCCGGCATGCGCAAGCAGACCCAGAAGCAAGAGGTGTGAGGTAATGCGGGTACTGGCCGCCATGAGCGGAGGAGTCGATTCGGCCGTTGCCGCCGCGCGCGCGGTCGACGCGGGCCACGACGTCGTCGGCGTGCACCTGGCGCTGTCGGCGAAACCCGGCACCCTGCGCACGGGCTCGCGTGGCTGCTGCACGATCGAGGACTCGCACGACGCTCGCCGCGCCGCCGACATCCTCGGGATTCCGTTCTACATCTGGGATTTCGCCGAGCGGTTCACCGAAGAGGTCGTGGAGACCTTCGTCGGTGAGTACGCGGCCGGGCGCACGCCCAACCCCTGCGTGACGTGCAACGAGAAGATCAAGTTCGAGGCCCTGCTCGACAAGGCCATGGCGCTGGGTTTCGACGCCGTGGCCACGGGCCACTACGCGCGGCTGGCGACCGTCGACGGGGAGCTGCAGCTGCGGCGCAGCGCCGACGAGGGCAAGGACCAGTCGTACGTGCTGGCCTCGCTGACGCCGGAGCAGCTCGCCCACGCCATCTTTCCGCTCGGCGACTCGTGGAAGTCCGACGTGCGCGCCGAGGCGGAGCGGCGCGGCCTTTCCGTGGCCCACAAGCCCGACAGCCACGACATCTGCTTCATCCCCGACGGCGACACCAAGAAGTTCCTCGAGAACCGGCTGGGCCAGCGGCCCGGCCGGCTGGTCGACGCCGAGACCGGCGCCGTGCTCGGGCGGCACACCGGTGTCCATGGCTTCACCGTCGGCCAGCGCAAGGGCCTCGGCATCGACGCTCCCGCCGCCGACGGCCGGCCGCGGTACGTGCTGTCGCTGGAGCCGGTTTCCGGCACGGTGAAGGTCGGGTCCCAGACGGGGCTGGGTGTGCACACGATCGACGCCGACCGCGCGATCTGGCCCGGCGGAGAGGCGCTCGACGGGCCGACCGAATGCGTCGTGCAGGTCCGCGCGCACGGCGGGATCGCCGAAGCCGTCGCGGAATCCGACGGGGACCGCGTGAGCATCCAGCTGCGCGAACCGCTGCGCGGCGTCGCCCCGGGCCAGGTCGTGGTGCTGTACCGGCCGGATGCGCGGGCCGGTGACCTCGTGCTGGGCAGCGCGAAGATCTCCGGCACCCGCTGAGTCCCCAGTGGACGGTCAGAGCCGCAGCTTGAACCCCGTGTGGCTCGCGGTGAAGCCGAGTCGCTCGTAGAACCGGTGCGCGGCCGTGCGCGAGGTGTCCGACGTCAGCTGCACGAGCGCGCACCCGCGCCGGCGCGACTCGTCGATCGCCCACCGCACCAGCTCACCGCCCAGACCCGCGCCCCGGTGATCGGCGCGCACGCGCACGGCCTCGATCTGCCCGCGCAGCGCGCCTCGCCGGGCCAGGCCCGGGATGAACGTCAGCTGCAGTGTCGCCACGGGCTCGTCGTCGTCCGTCGCGACGAGAAGCAGCTGCTGCGGATCGGCGTCGATGGCCTCGAACGCGCGCAGGTAGGGCTCGAGGTCGTCGGCCGAATCCCGCGTCGCGCCGAGCTGGTCGTCCACGAGCAGCTCGACGATGGTTCCGACGTCTTCGCGGCGGGCGCGCCGCACGGTGATTCCCGGCATGGGGACCAGTGTTTCAGTTCGTCCCGTAGTGGCGGACCCCGTCGATCGTCTGCACCCTGAGTTTGTCCTGCGACACCAGCAGATCCAGGTGCGCCGCGGTCTCCAGCACGGCCAGCATCTGGTTGAAGGCGTCCATTTCGGACAGTTTGCGGCCGCGCCGGGTCCAGCCCAGCCTGCTCGCCGTGTCGAACGCGGTGCTGGCGCCCGCGTCGATCTGCGCCGCCATGGTTTCCAAGCGCTGGCGGTGGTGTTCGAGCAGTTCGTCGATGCGCTCGTGGACGCTGCCGGCCACCGGGCCGTGGGCGGGCAGCAGGCGCTGGTCGGGCAGGGCGCGCACGAGCCGGAGCGAGTCGAGGTAGTCGTTGAGCGGAAGATCCGCCGGCACGGGCTGGAAGCCGATCGACGGCGTGATGTGGGGGAGCACGTGGTCACCCGAGAAGAGCAGGCCGGCCGCGCCGTCGAGGAACACGACGTGGCCCGTGGTGTGGCCGGGGGTGTGAACCACTTCGAGTTCGCGGTTCGGCAGCACCGTGCGCCGGCCCGGCGTAAGCCACTCGTCCGGGTCCTCCCACTGGTCGACGTCGGTGCGGCGCGGGACGTCGCCGAACATCTTCGCCAGCGCGGCGATGACCTCGTCTGCGCCGCAGTGGCGCAGGAGCTCGACCTGCGCCTGCATCGGCAGCTGGTCGGGATCCGCGGTGACCTTGAGGGATGGTTCTTCCAGCTGTCCCAGCGACACTTTGCTGCCGAACTCGCGCCGCAGCACCACGGCCTGCGTGTAGTGGTCGCGGTGCACGTGGGTGACCAGGAATTCCCGCACGTCACCGAGTTCGGCGCCGATGCCCTTCAGCGCGTCGGAAAGCAGCTGGCGGGACTCGGTGAGCGCCCAGCCGGAGTCGACCAGCGCCAGCGTGGTGCCGTCGCTGATGGCGTAGACGTTCACCGCACGGAGCGCGTCGTTCGGCAACGGCAACGGGATCCGGTAGACGCCGGCGGCCACCTCGTAGACCCCGGGTTCCGTCCAGTTCCGGTTGCTGTCCTCGGGCAACGGCTCCACGGCGACCTCCGTCCAGGCAGGACTCCGGCGTCCCGTCTTTCCTCACATTGGGCGCTGACCGGCGCCCTGTCCACCTGGACGGCCTGAGACAACGGTCACTCGCTCAGGCGGTTTCCCGGGTCAGCGCGGTGTCGATCGTCAGCGCCGTCGCGACGACCAGGCTGGCCAGGGGTTCGGGGAGCTGGCGCGGGATTTCGGCGACGTAGGTGTCCTCGGTCGCGCCCGGCGGTGGATCACCGAGGCGCGCGATCTCGGTGCCGGCGTGGTTCTCGATGACGACGTCCCAGGACTGGCCTCCCGTGGCGGTGACCGTGCCGACCGTCCGCCCGCCGACGACGAAGGTGAACCGCGTGCCGTCGGTGCCGCGAGCGGGGACGATCTCGCCGATCGGAGTCTCGTCCGCGCGGGTGACGACGTAGCGCGAGCGCAGGTCCTTCGCCGGGCGCGCCACCTTGAGCACCGTGCTGTGGTTGGCGTCGCGAACCTCGAACTTGTGCGTCACGTACTGGTCGTACTTCGGCAGCAGCCGCGCGGCTTTGCGCAGGAAGCCCTGGCTCACGTCGGCCACGCCGCCCAGGCGGGCGCCGTGCTGGTCGAAGACGCCGTACTCCTCGCTGGTCTCGACGACCGCGGCGCGGCGGCTGACCACGAGCACGGTTTCGGTGAACAGGGTGCCGCCCACGAGCGGCGAGCGGCGTTCGGGGATCCGCGGCTCGCCGTCCCACCGGCGCAGCCGGGCGGGGTTCACCTCGCCGGGGTGCCGGCCCGGCGGTGGTGGCGAGGGACTCGTCATGGCCATCCAGAGTATCGCTGTCTCCGCGAAATCGGTGCTGGCAAAGGGATATGCGGCGAATGTCCGGCTCACCCGGGTGAGTGGGGAGAGGCCGGTGCCGCTCGCCGGGACGCGGTCGGCGAGAATTCGCCCGTGACTGAACGAGCCTGGCCCGACGGCGCCGCCACCGCGATCGGTTCGATGCCGGGCACGGACCCGGTCGAGGCGGCCGCCGTCGTGTTCGGCGAGCTGCCGGACTTCCCACACCTGCCGGAGCTGCCCGCGCGTGGCGTGGGCGCGGACCTACTGGGCCGCACCGCCGCGCTGCTCGTGGACCTCGCCGTCGAGGTCGTGCCGAGCGGCTACCGCGTCGCGGGCCGGCCCGGGCACGACCACCGCCGCGGGCGTGACCTGCTGCAGTGGGACCTCGACGCCGTGCAGGAAGCCCGCGAGAAGGCCGGCGCCGCGCCGCCGGTGGTCAAGACGCAGGTGGCCGGGCCGTGGACGCTGGGCGCCGGGATCGAGCTCGCGCGCGGCCACCGCGTGCTCACCGACCGCGGCGCACTGCGGGACTTCACGGCCTCGCTGCTCGACGGGCTGGCCCAGCACGTCGCGGAGCTCAAGGCGCGCATCGGCGCACCGGTCGTGGTGCAGCTGGACGAGCCGACGCTGCCCGCGGTGCTGGCCGGGAGCCTGCCGACGCCGTCGGGGTACGGGAACGTGGCCGCCGTGCCCGAGCCGGAGGCCCGGGAAGTGCTGACGACCATGATCGAGGGCGTCAAGGCCATCACGGACCAGCCCGTCCTCGTGCACTGCTGCGCGCCGAAGCCGCCACTCGCCCTCCTGCGATCGGCGGGGGCCGACGCGATCGCCTTCGACGTCACGCTGCTCGGCGGGGCGTCGGCCGAGACGCTCGACGAGATCGGCGAGACGTGGGACAGCGGTACCGTGCTGTTCCTGGGGCTCGTCCCGGCGACGGACCCGGGGACGCGGCCGAGCCTGAAGGACGTGGCCGACCCCGTGCTCAAGCTCGTCGACCGCCTCGGCTTCAACCGGTCGATCCTGGCCGGCCGCGCCGTGCCGACGCCGACCTGCGGGATGGCCGGGGCCACGGGCGAGTGGATGCGGCGAGCGCTGGCGCTGGCCCGCGACCTCGGAAAGGGTTTCGTGGAACCGCCCGAGACGTGGTGAGCGCGCGGTAGCGTGTCGGTGAAGGACCGACAACGGGGGATACTCGAAACGATGCGCTTGTTCCGCCGCCGCTCAGCCGATCCGACGGTCGACGGCACGCCGCCCGACCCGCGCACGCCGTGGCCCGACCAGCCGGTGCCGTCCGACGCCGACGCGGCCGCGGTGACGTTCTGGGAGAGGTGGTTCGAGCTGCTCCCGCAGG
The DNA here is from genome assembly GCF_016889705.1 of Amycolatopsis sp. FDAARGOS 1241. Classification (NCBI taxonomy): domain Bacteria; kingdom Bacillati; phylum Actinomycetota; class Actinomycetes; order Pseudonocardiales; family Pseudonocardiaceae; genus Amycolatopsis; species Amycolatopsis sp. FDAARGOS 1241. The sequence continues at coordinate 7,326,249 of NZ_CP069526.1, read as the reverse complement.
TCAGCGCCGCGCTGGGCGACCGCGAGCCGCACCGCGTGGAGCACGACCTGTGCGAACTGGTCGAAGCCCTGCACCCGCGGCTGCACTTCTCGCTCGAACGCGGCCGGACGGCCGTGTACGCCCTCGTGGTGAGCGGACAGGAAGACCCGGAGCTGCGGCCGTTCACCGACGCGTGGAAGGCCGCCGCGCCGCCGGACGACGCGATCTGGGAGTACCACGACTCGGTGCCCCCGGTCCCGGACCCGGCGGGCGTCACCGTGAACCTCGGCGAGCACCGCATCTCGCTGGGCGATGTGCGGGTGGTCGCGCAGGTGGACGGGGACGTCGTCGACGTCGCGGTGTACCACCCGGCGCTGGTGGAGCTCGACGAGGCGGCGCGCACCACGATGACCTTCCTCCCGCTCGACGCGACGCTCGGTGAGCGGCTCGCGGCCGAACGGCTGCGCCGCGTCGAAACCGCGCAGGCCGAGCCGGCGGGCACGATCAGCCTCGGAGAGCTCCGTGACCTCGTCCGGGGTCTGAACGAACGACCAGGCGAAACTGTCGGCGGCTCCGGCTAGGGTTACCACCCGTGAGCAGCGACCTTCCTCAGGACCAGTTGGCCGCCCCCGCTGAAGTGGCAGTGGCGGCCGGAGACGTCATCGACGTCACTGACGTCACTGACGTCACTGACGTCCCCGCCGACGTGCGCGAGCGCCACGGCGCCCTCGCCGAGGACGTCCGCGGGCACCAGTTCCGCTACTACGTGCTGGACTCGCCCATCGTCTCCGACGGGCAGTTCGACGAGCTCCTCGGCGAGCTGCAGGCGATCGAAGCCGAGTACCCGGCGCTGGTCACGCCGGACTCGCCGACGCAGAACGTCGGCGGCACGTTTTCCACCGAGTTCACGGCGTACGACCACCTCGAGCGCATGCTGAGCCTGGACAACGTGTTCGACACCGACGAGTTCCTCACCTGGGTGGAGCGCGTCGAGAAGGAGATCGGGCAGACGGAGTACCTGGCCGAGCTGAAGATCGACGGGCTCGCCATCAACCTCCTGTACGAAGACGGCAAGCTCACGCGCGGCCTGACGCGCGGCGACGGCCGCACCGGCGAGGACGTCACGCTCAACATCCGCACGCTTGAGCAGGTCCCCGACGAGCTCACGGGCACCGAGGAGTTCCCGGTGCCCAAGCTCATCGAGGTCCGCGGCGAGGTGTTCTTCCGCGTCGAGGACTTCCTGGAGCTCAACGCGAAGATGGTCGACGCGGGCAAACCGCCGTACGCGAACCCGCGCAACACGGCGGCGGGTTCGTTGCGGCAGAAGGACCCGCGCATCACGAAGGAGCGCCGGCTGCGGCTGATCTGCCACGGCCTGGGCAAGCGCGAGGGCTTCGAACCGGTCACGCAGTCTCACGCGTACGACGCGCTGGCGGCGTGGGGCCTGCCGGTGTCGCCGCACACGCGCGTGCTGCACACGGCGAAGGAACTCACCGACCACATCGCGTACTGGGGCGAGCACCGCCACGATGCCGAGCACGAGATCGACGGCGTCGTGATCAAGGTCGACCAGGTCGCCCTGCAGCGGCGCCTCGGCACGACCTCGCGGGCGCCCCGCTGGGCGATCGCGTACAAGTACCCGCCGGAAGAGGCGATCACGACGCTGCTGGACATCCAGGTCGGTGTCGGGCGCACGGGGCGCGTCACGCCGTTCGCCGTGACCGAGCCGGTGAAGGTCGCGGGCTCCACGGTGGCGCGCGCGACGCTGCACAACGCGGAAGAGGTCAAGCGCAAGGGCGTGCTGATCGGCGACCGCATCGTCATCCGCAAGGCCGGTGACGTCATCCCCGAGGTGCTGGGCCCGGTCGTCGACGCGCGCACGGGCAACGAGCGCGAGTTCGTCATGCCCACGCACTGCCCGGAGTGCGGCACGGAGCTCGCCTACCAGAAGGAGGGCGACAAGGACATCCGCTGCCCCAACACCCGCTTCTGCCCAGCGCAGCTGCGGGAGCGGCTGTTCCACTTGGCCGGGCGCGGCGCGTTCGACATCGAGGTGCTCGGCTACGAGGCGGCGGTGGCGCTGCTCGACGCGCGCGTGGTCGCCGACGAGGGTGACGTGTTCGACCTCAACGAGGACGCGCTGTCAGAGGTGGAGCTGTTCCGCACCAAGGCGGGTGATCTGTCGGCCAACGCGAAGAAGCTGCTGGCGAACCTCGACGCGGCCAAGGACCGTCCCTTGTGGAAGGTGATCGTCGCGCTGTCGATCCGCCACGTCGGCCCGACGGCGGCGCAGGCATTGGCGAGGGAGTTCGGCTCGGTGCAGCGGATCGAGGAGGCGAGCGAGGAGGAGCTGGCCGACGTCGACGGCGTCGGGCCGACGATCGCGCACGCCGTGCAGGAGTGGTTCGAGGTCGACTGGCACCGCGAGATCGTCGAGAAGTGGCGCCGAGCCGGCGTCCGCATGGAAGAGGAGCGCGACGACTCGATCCCGCGCAACTTGGAGGGCCTGTCGATCGTGGTCACGGGCTCGCTGAATTCGTTCTCGCGTGACGAGGCGAAGGAATCCATCATGGCGCGCGGCGGCAAGGCCGCGGGTTCGGTGTCGAAGAAGACGGCCTTCGTCGTGGTCGGCGACTCGCCGGGCTCGAAGTACGACAAGGCCGTGCAGCTCAAGGTCCCGGTCCTCGACGAGGGCGGCTTCCGGGTGCTGCTGGAGCGCGGCCCCGAGGCGGCCACCGAGCTGGCACTGCCCGCGGGCGGCGACGAGGCCGGCGAGTCTTCGGAGGCCGGTGGGTCTTCCGATGGGTGACGTCGAGATCCGCCCGCCGCGCCCGGAGGAGTTCGCGGTGGTCGGGGACCTCACCGTCGAGGCCTACCGGGCCGACGGCCTGCTTGCCGAGGACGTCGGCTACGAGAAGGAACTCCGCGACGTGGCCCATCGGGCCGAACACGCCGAACTCCTCGTCGCGGTGGCGGACGGCTCGCTCGCCGGCACCGTCGCCATCGTCCATCCCGGCACGCACTACGCCGAGATCTCCCGCGACGGCGAACTCGAGTTCCGCATGCTCGCCGTTTCCTCGGCCGCCCGCGGCCGCGGCATCGGCGAGGCCCTCACCCGCGCCGTGCTGACGCGCGGCCGCGCCCTTGGCCTCCGCCGTGTCGTCCTGAGCAGCCTCGACCGCATGCGCACGGCCCACCGACTCTATGAACGGATCGGGTTCCGCCGCCTGCCCGCCCGCGACTGGCGCCCGTTCCCGACCGTCACGCTCATCGCCTACGAATACGACCTGTAGGGCCCGGCCAAGAGGGGGTTCGGTGCGGGGTGTTTCGGAGCACAGGCGCGGCCGGACACCAGCAGAGGCCGGTGCCGGGTGGGTCGATCCGGTTCGTCAGCCGTCGAGCACGACGGCGACGATGCCGGCGAAGTGGGCCAGACGGGCGACCTCGGCGGCTCGGAAGTTGGGGCCGCCCGGGCGGGCGACGAGCAGGGCCTTGCCCGGCTTGCCCAGCGGCGTGGCCGCGAGCTCCGTGCCGAGCTCCTTCCACGTCTCCGGGATCCAGTCCTCTTCGCCGTCCAGCACCGTGGCGCGCTCAAGCGGCAGCCAGGGCAGGTCGTCGAACGGGTTCTCCGGCGCGGCGCTGGACGAGGCCAGCCGGCGGTAGCCCGAGTCGGTGTGGGCGACCACGACGGCCCAGCCCGCACGGATGATTTTCGGCACACCTTCGGCCAGCAGGTCCAGCCCGGACTTCGGCTGGGCGGCGATCTCCTCCACCAGCTCCAGCTCGCGGTGCGTGTCCAGGATCCCGGCGTAGGGCCGCACCGCGTCGACCTCGACGCCTTCGATGCTTTCGGCCGCGGTGATCAGGGCGTCGGGCAGGCGCCCGGACGGGAGTTCCACCACGAGGTCGTCGACGGCGACCCCGCCTCCGCGCTCGACGACGTCGACGCTGAGGATGTCGGCGCCCACCGTGCCGAGTGCCGTCGCGACGGCGCCGAGGGTGCCGGGGGAGTCCGGAAGCTGGACCCGCAGCAGGAACGACACCACACGCCCCTCTCGCCTCAGGCGTTCCACCCTTGTCGCGGAACGCGGTAACCGGGCGCCGATTGTGACAGACCGGGCACGGGTTGGGGACCCGATGTCCGGCGAACGGGACGCCCCGCCCGCCCGTGACCCGGTCGAGCCGTCCGACGCCGTCACCATAGACTTGCAGCTTCCGAGAGCACCCGCACAGCACACCCCGGGAGTCACCCGCGTGCCCAACATTTCCCGAGACGAGGTCGCGCACCTCGCCAAGCTGGCCAGGCTGGCCGTCACCGACGACGAGCTGGACGTCTTCGCGGGCCAGCTGGACCAGATCCTGGACTCGGTGGCGAAGGTGAGCGAGGTCGCGGCGGCGGACGTCCCGCCGACCTCGCACGCCGTGCCGCTGACGAACGTCTTCCGCGAGGACGAAGTGCGCCCCTGCCTGACGCAGCAGCAGGCACTGGCCGGCGCGCCGGCCGCCGAGGAGGGCCGCTTCCGGGTGCCGCGGATTCTGGGAGAAGAACAGTGAGTGAACTCGTCAAGCTGACCGCCGCCGAGCTGGCGGGCAAGATCCACGCGCGTGAGGTCTCCGCGGTCGAGGTCACCCAGGCCCATCTGGACCGGATCGCCGAGGTCGACACCCACGTGCACGCGTTCCTGCACATCGACACCGAAGGCGCGCTGGGCGCGGCCAAGGCCGTCGACGAGCAGCTGGCCGCGGGGGAGCAGCCGGCCTCCGCGCTGGCTGGCGTGCCGCTGGCGCTCAAGGACGTGCTGACCACCGAGGGCATCCCCACCACGTGCGGCTCGCGCACACTGGAGGGCTGGCTCCCGCCCTACGACGCGACGGTCACGCGCCGGCTGCGCGAAGCCGGCGTCGTCATCCTCGGCAAGACGAACATGGACGAGTTCGCCATGGGGTCGTCCACCGAGAACTCCGCCTTCGGTCCCACGCACAACCCGTGGGACCACGCCCGCATCCCCGGCGGTTCGGGCGGTGGCTCGTCGGCGTCGATCGCCGCGTTCGAGGCGCCGCTGGCCATCGGCACGGACACCGGCGGCTCGATCCGCCAGCCCGGCGCCGTCACCGGCACGGTCGGCGTGAAGCCCACGTACGGCGGTGTTTCGCGCTACGGCCTCGTCGCCTTCTCGTCGTCGCTCGACCAGGCCGGGCCGTGCGCGCGGACGGTCCTCGACGCTGCCCTGCTGCACGAGGTCATCGCCGGCCACGACGTGATGGACTCGACGTCCATCGACGCGCCGGTGCCGCCCGTCGTCGCCGCGGCCCGCCAGGGCGCCGGGGGCGACCTCAAGGGCGTCCGCATCGGTGTGGTGAAGGAATTCGGTGGCGACGGCTACCAGGGCGGCGTGCTGCGCTCGTTCCAGGCCGCCGTCGAGCAGCTGCGCGCGCTGGGCGCCGAGGTCGTCGAGGTCTCGTGCCCGCACTTCGTGTACGCGCTGCCCGCGTACTACCTGATCGCGCCGAGCGAGGCGTCGTCGAACCTCGCGCGGTTCGACGCGATGCGCTATGGCCTGCGCGTGGCCGACGACGGCACGCACAGCGCCGAAGAGGTCATGTCGCTCACGCGCGAAAAGGGCTTCGGCGCCGAGGTGAAGCGCCGGATCATGCTGGGCACGTACGCGCTTTCGTCGGGCTACTACGACGCCTACTACGGCTCGGCGCAGAAGGTGCGCACGCTCATCAAACGCGACTTCGACCGCGCCTTCGAGCAGGTCGACGTGCTGGTGTCGCCGACGACGCCGACCACGGCGTTCAAGATCGGCGAGCGCGTGGACGACCCGATGGCGATGTACCTCGCCGACCTCTGCACCATCCCGTCGAACCTCGCGGGCAACGCCGCGATGAGCGTCCCGAGTGGACTGTCCGACGAGGACGGACTGCCGGTCGGCCTGCAGATCATGGCCCCGGCGCTCGCCGACGACCGGCTCTACCGCGTCGGTGCCGCCTATGAGGCCGCGCGCGACGCCGCCGCCGGCGGGTCGCTCGTGCACAAGGTCCCGGAGCTGGGAGGAACGAAGTGACTGCCGTGGCCGAGTTGATGGACTACGCCGCCGTCGTCGAGCGGTTCGACCCGGTCCTCGGGCTCGAGGTCCACGTCGAGCTCAACACGAAGACGAAGATGTTCTGCGGCTGCGTCAACGAGTTCGGCGGCGAGCCGAACACGAAGACGTGCCCGACGTGCCTGGGCCTGCCGGGTGCGCTGCCGGTGGTGAACGGCAAGGCCGTGGAGGGCGCGATCCGCATCGGGCTCGCGCTCAACTGCGAGATTGCCGAGTGGTGCCGGTTCGCCCGGAAGAACTACTTCTACCCGGACATGCCGAAGAACTTCCAGACGTCGCAGTACGACGAGCCGATCGCCTTCAACGGCTACCTCGACGTGACGCTCGACGACGGCGAGGTCGTGCGCGTGGAGATCGAGCGCGCGCACATGGAGGAGGACACCGGCAAGTCGCTCCATGTCGGGGGCGCGACCGGCCGCATTCATGGCGCGGAGCACTCGCTGCTCGACTACAACCGCGCCGGTGTGCCGCTGATCGAGATCGTCACCAAACCCATCACCGGCACGGGTGAGCGCGCGCCCGAGGTGGCGCGGGCGTACGTCACGGCGCTGCGCGACCTGCTGCGCGCGCTCGAGGTGTCCGACGTCCGCATGGACCAGGGCTCGCTGCGCTGCGACGCGAACGTTTCGCTGATGGCCAAGGACGCCACGGAGTTCGGCACGCGCACGGAGACGAAGAACGTCAACTCGCTGCGTAGCGTCGAGCGCGCCGTGCGGTACGAGATGACCCGCCAGGCCGCGATCCTCGCCGGCGGCGGCTCGATCAAGCAGGAGACGCGCCACTTCCAGGAGGCGGACGGCACGACCTCGGCCGGCCGCACGAAGGAAACCGCGGAGGACTACCGCTACTTCCCGGAGCCCGACCTGGTGCCGATCGCGCCGTCGCGCGAGTGGGTCGAGCAGCTGCGCAAGACGATGCCGGAGATGCCGGCCGAGCGGCGCAAGCGGATCCAGACCGAGTGGAACCTGTCCGACGAGGCGCTGCGCGACCTGCTGAACGTGGGCGCCGTCGACCTGGTCGCGGCCACGGTCGAGGCCGGCGCGAAGCCCGACGAGGCGCGCGGCTGGTGGGTCAACACGCTCGCGCAGGAGGCCAACGCGCGCGAAGTCGAGCTCGCGGAGCTGGCGATCACGCCGGCGCAGGTGGCCGAGGTGATCGGTCTCGTGTCCTCGGGTGAGCTGACGAACAAGCTCGCCAAGGAGGTCGTGCAGGGCGTGCTCGCGGGCGAGGGTTCGCCGCGCGAGGTCGTGGACAAGCGTGGTCTGAAGGTCGTGTCCGACGACTCGGCGCTGCTGGCCGCCGTCGACGAAGCCCTGGCCGCCCAGCCGGACGTCGCCGACAAGATCCGCGGCGGCAAGGTCGCCGCGGCGGGCGCGATCGTCGGCGCGGTCATGAAGGCCACCAAGGGCCAGGCCGACGCCAAGCGCGTGCGCGAGCTGATCATCGAGCGCGTCGGTTCCTGAGTGGCGTTCGACGTAAAACGCGTGTCGTGGCGCGAGTGGCTCGGCCTCGGGGCCGGGCTGCTCGCGCTCGGGACGCTGTTCTTCCCCTGGACGGTCCTCACCGCCGACACCGCCACCCCCGACGTCCAAGACGCGTTCGCAACGCTGCCCCACGACGACGTCGTGCGTTCGGCGTGGCATTCGGACTTCTTCTCGTGGTTCCCGCCGTTCGTGCTGCTGCTCGCGGGCCTCGCGGTGGTGCTCTTCGGCCAGGTCCGGAAGGTCCGGACCAGCGGACTGCCCCACCTCTGGCTCGTCGGCGCCCTCGGGGCCTTACTGCTCATGATCATCGGCTGGGCCACGCTGGACTGGGTCTTCGACAGCGACCAGCGCGCGTTCCTGGCGACCGCCGGCGTGGTGATCAACCCGGGCGTCGGGCGCTACCTGGGCCTGCTGTTCGCGCTGATCTCCATCGCCGCCTCGATCCTGGACATCCGGGCCGCGCGCACCGAATCCCGCCAACCGCGGCGCCGTTCCTGAGCTGACACGCCGGGACGAGCAGCCGGCCGGTCAGTCCTTGCCGAGCCCGCCGCCGGTTTCGGTGACCGTGATCAGCACGACGCGGTCGTCGCTGGACACCGTTTTCCCGCCGTCCTTGTTGGTCGTGCCGGCGACGGCCAGCTGCGGGCTGATCATGCTCATCCCCGCCAGACGTCCGTACGTGATCGGCGGTTTGCCCTTGCCGTCGAGGCTGACGGTGGGTTTGCCGGTCACCGCGCCGTCCGGGGTGACCGGGAGGTTCTGCAGGCCGACGGACGACGCGACGGCCAGGATGCCGTTCGAGTCGGAGAAGTCGGCGCAGCCGAGGACTCCCGGCTTGTCCGGCCAGGTCCACGCGGGCGTCGACAGAGCCTGGCCCACCTGCACGCGGTAGAGCGCGTCCGGGCCGCCGGGCTGGTCGGCCACCCACACCCGCTTGCCGTCGGACGAAGCGCACAGCCCGCCCGGGTTGTGCAGGCCCGAGGCGTACACGGCCGAACCCGCCGTGGGGTTGCCGGTGGCCGGCGCGCCGGACGTGTCGATCCGGAGCACCTTGCCCGCCAACGACTTCGGGTCCGCCGCCGCCGCGGGGTTGCCCGCGTCGCCGGTCGCCACCAGCAACGCACCCTTGCCGTCGCTCAGCAGGGCGCCGCGGTTGCCGGTCGCGCCCTTCGGGATGCCGGTGAGCACGGGCTTCGGCGGTTGCCCCTTGGCGAAGCGCACCACGCGGTTGTCCGTGGGCGTCGTGATGTACGCGAACACCAGCTGGTCCTCGACGTAGCTCGGCGAGAGCGCCAGCGACGTCAGTCCGCCGTCACCCGTGGCCACCACGTCCAGTTGCTCGAACGGCGTCGCGTCGCGGCCCGCGGTGGCGAGCAGCACGCGGCCCGATTTCCGTTCGCCCGCCAGTGCCGCCGGCATCGCACCGTCACCGGGCAGACCGGCGACGGCCGCGACCGTGTCGAGGCACGTCGCGATCACGGCCTTGTCGAAGTCCTTGCACCCCTGCGGCGGCGGGATCGTCGTGGGCGACTGCTGCGGGCCACGCTGGCTGGGGCTCTGCCCGTCGCCCGACGGATCGTTGGGGTCCTGGACCTGCGGCGGCGACTCGGGGCTCGGCACCGGTGCGGGGCTGAAGCTCTGGCCGGCCGCGGTGTCGTCGAACCGCGCGCAGCCCGAGAGCAGCAGGCCGCCGCAAGCGAGGAGGGCCAGCGGCGCCGACCACCGGTACCGGGTACGCATGATGCTCCAGCCTAGGTGCCCCCGCGTGAGCGGGGAGTAAGTGGTTACGGTGCCGTTCGGTTACTGATCCGACCACAGTCACGGCTATCCGCGTATTGCCCGGGATCCGCCTGCTTTCGGCCGGATCAGTAACGTGGCGATCATGACGCTGACTGTGCTGGTCCCCGACGACGAGGGCGTCGCCGCGCTCTCGGAGCTCCCCGCGGTGCAGCCCGTGCGCTACCAGTGGGGCGACCCGGTGCCGCCGGAGGCCGCCAAGGCGGAGGTCCTCATCCCCGGCCGCCACCCCGCGGGCGACGAGCTGTGGCGCGAACTGCCCAACCTCAAGCTCGTGCAGCTGCTGTCGGCCGGCGCCGAGGACTGGGTCGGCAAGCTCCCCGACGGCGTCCTGCTCTCCACGTGCCGCGGCGCGCACGGCGGCAGCACCGCCGAGTGGGTCGTCGCGGTGCTGCTGTCGATGTACCGCAAGCTCGACGCCTTCTCGACCGCCCAGAAGGACCAGAGCTGGCGCAAGCTCCCCGCCGAAACCCTGCAGGGGCAGCGCGCGCTCATCGTCGGCGCCGGTGACCTCGGCCGGCAGCTGCGGCGGCGCCTCGAACCGTTCGACGTCCGCTGCACCATGGTCGGCATGTCCGCGCGCGACGGCGTGCACGGCGTCGCGGAACTGCCTCGACTCCTGCCCGACCACGACATCGTCGTGCTCATGGTGCCGCTCACCTCGAGCACGCGCGGCATGGTCGACGCCGAGTTCCTCGCCGCGATGCCCGAAGGCGCCGTCCTCGTGAACGCCGCCAGGGGCCCGGTCGTGCGCACCGGCGCGTTGCTGGCCGAGCTCACCGCCGGCCGCCTGCGCGCCGCGCTCGACGTCACCGACCCCGAACCGCTGCCTGCCGACCACCCGCTCTGGACCGCGCCCGGTCTGCTGCTCACGCCCCACGTCGGCGGCGCCGTCGCCGGGGTCCGCAAGCGCTCGTACGCCGTCGCGGCGGCCGAGATCGCGCGCTACGCGGGCGGCGAACTGCCCGACAACCTCGTGCACGGCGAATACTGACAGGTCGGTTCCTTGACCTCGGCGCGCTCGCTCGCGGCTAGGGTCGGGATCCCCTACCCTTCGCGCGTGACCAGTCAAGGGGACGACTACCAGACCAGCCTGCTGTCCGGGGTCGACGACTCCGGTGGCGACGACGACGAAGTGCGCCAGGGCGGGCTCGGCTTCGGCCTCCTGATCCTGCGCGTCGGCCTGGCCGCGATCGTGGGAGCGCACGGCCTGCAGCACCTCTTCGGCGCGTTCGGCGGACCCGGCATCACGGGTTTCGCCCAGGTGCTCGAGACGTTCGGCTACCACAAGCAGACGACGCTGCTGTCCTGGATCACCGGCATCGTCGAGGTCGGCGGCAGCGCGCTGCTGCTCGTCGGCCTGTTCACGCCGCTCGCGGCCGCCGGGATCCTCGGCGTGGCCGCGAACGCCGTCTACGCCAAGTTCCACGGCGGCTTCTTCGTGGGTGACGGGCGCGGCTGGGAGTTCGAGCTGCTCATCGGCATCGTCGCTCTCGCCCTGATCTTCACCGGCGCCGGCCGCATCTCGCTGGAGAAGAACACGCCGTGGCGCAAGCGGCCGCTGCCGCTCGGCATCGTCTCGCTGCTGCTGGCCGCGGCGGCGTCCGTGGTCGTCATCGTCCTCGCTCGCTGACCCGCAGACGTAAGCCACAGACACGAAGAAGGCCGGCCACCCCGGGGTGACCGGCCTTCTTCAGCCGAGGATCACTTGTTCGGGTCGCGCACCGCACCGGTGTCGGCCGACGTCGCCATCCGCGCGTAGGCCCGCAGCGCCGCGGTGATCGGGCGCTGGCGCTCCTTCGGCTGCCACGGCCGCTCGGCCGCCTCCATCTTGGACCGCCGCTCGGCCAGGATCTCCGGGTCGACCTGCAGCTCGAGGCGCCGCTCGTGGACGTCGATGACGATCGGGTCGCCGTTCTCCACCAAGGCGATCAGGCCGCCGCCGGCCGCCTCCGGCGAGATGTGGCCGACGGAGATGCCCGACGAACCGCCGGAGAAGCGCCCGTCGGTGATCAGCGCGCACTTCTTGCCGAGGCCGGAGCCCTTGAGGAACGCCGTCGGGTGCAGCATCTCCTGCATGCCCGGCCCGCCCGCGGGTCCCTCGTAGCGGATCACCAGCACGTCGCCGGCCTGGATCTCCTTGTTGAGGATCGCCGACACGGCCTCTTCCTGGCTTTCGAGCACGCGGGCCGGGCCTTCGAAGTGCCACAGGTCCTCGTCGATGCCGGCGGCCTTGATCACCGCGCCGTTCTCGGCGAGGTTGCCGCGCAGGATCGCGAGGCCGCCGTCCTTCGTGTACGCGTGCTCGATGTCGCGGATGCAACCACCCGAGGCGTCGGTGTCGAGCGAGGACCACCGGTTCTCCGTGGAGAACGCCTGCGTGGTGCGCACGCCACCCGGCGCCGCGTGGAACATTTCGAGCGCCTTCTCCGACGGCTTCTCCGCGCGGATGTCCCACTCGTCCAGCCACGAGTCGAGGTCGGGCGAGTGGACCGAGTGGACGCCGGTGTTCAGCAGTCCGCCACGCCGGAGCTCGCCGAGGATGGCGGGGATGCCGCCGGCCCGGTGGACGTCTTCCATGTGGTAGTCGGAGTTAGGCGCCACCTTCGACAGGCACGGCACGCGGCGGCCGATCGCGTCGATGTCGGAGATCGTGAAGTCGACCTCGCCCTCCTGGGCGGCGGCGAGGATGTGCAGCACCGTGTTGGTCGAGCCGCCCATGGCCATGTCGAGCGCCATCGCGTTCTCGAACGCCTCCTTGGTGGCGATCGAGCGCGGCAACACCGAGGCGTCGTCCTCGCCGTACCAGCGCTTGCACAGCTCGATGACTGTCCGGCCGGCGCCCGAGAACAGGTCGCGGCGCGCGGCGTGCGTGGCCAGCGTGGACCCGTTGCCGGGCAGCGACAGGCCCAGCGCCTCGGTGAGGCAGTTCATCGAGTTCGCGGTGAACATGCCGGAGCACGAACCGCAGGTCGGGCACGCCGAACGCTCGACGGCGGACAGGCCCTCCTCGTCCACCTCGCTGCTCGCCGACGCGGCGATCGCGGTGATCAGGTCGGTCGGCGCCTGCGCGACCCCGCCCACGACCACGGCCTTGCCGGCCTCCATAGGGCCACCGGACACGAACACGGTCGGGATGTTGAGCCGCATGGCGGCGTTGAGCATGCCCGGCGTGATCTTGTCGCAGTTGGAGATGCACACGAGCGCGTCGGCCTGGTGCGCGTTGACCATGTACTCCACGGAGTCCGCGATGATCTCGCGCGAGGGCAGCGAGTAGAGCATGCCCGAGTGCCCCATCGCGATGCCGTCGTCGACGGCGATCGTGTGGAACTCGCGCGCGATGCCGCCGGCTTCCTTCACGGCCTCGGCGACGATCTCACCGAGGTCCTTGAGGTGCACGTGGCCCGGCACGAACTGCGTGTACGAGTTGGCGATCGCGACGATCGGCTTGCCGAAGTCGCTGTCGGTCATCCCGGTCGCGCGCCAGAGCGAGCGCGCGCCCGCCGCGTTGCGACCGTGGGTGGTGGTCCGGGAACGGAGGTGCGGCACGGGCGTTCTCCCAGGTCAGAAAGGCTGGTCCAGGCGGAGTCGGAAACTCTCTCCGCAAACTGGTCCTACCAATTCTACTCACCGGGTTTGGCTTTATCCCCGCCGGTCTCCGCGGGCGCGGCATCGGGGGCCTGCTCGACGGCTTCGCCGGCGGGTTCCGGCGCGTCTTTTTCAGCGGTTTCTTCGGTCCTCTTCGCGGCGGCCTGCTCGGCGGTCGCCGCCGTGGTCTTCTCGGTTGTCTTCTCGGTGGCGCCGGGCTTGAGGTCGTCCTCGCTCAGCACACCGGAGGGGTCCTTGATCTTCCCTTCGCTCACGAGGGACAGCACCGGGAGGTGGCGCGTCCGCACGGTGGGCAGCGTGATCTGGGTGTCGTCGCCCAGCACGGCCCGTACGCGCGCCCGGTCGGTGATGGCGAGGCCCTTCAGCGCCGACCACGGCAGGTCGCGCTTGCCGAACACCGTCCGCACTTCGAGACCCGCCCGCGTGGCGACCGTCCGCGTGCGCAGCACGAACACGAAGAGCGCCACCGGGAAGATGTAGAGCCACTGCAGCCCGTTGATCTCCCCGAGTGCGATAGGTGTCACACACACGGTCAGGAGCGCGATCGCCATGTACGCCGTGTTGGGGATCTTGAACACGGCCTTCCGGCCCTCGTCCGCGCGTTTGTCCTGCTTTTCTTCGGCCACCAATGAATGGTGCACCGCGCCGCTCGCGCGCCTGCGCCCGGGTCGCGGGCGCCCGCGTGCGGGGGCGCGCGGCTGCACTGCCGGTCCAGCATGCGGAACCGCCGTCCCGCAGAGTTGACACTCGCGCGGGCGCCCGACTAACGTCGCAGCCGTGACCACGCAGACCGGCCTCGTACTTCCCAAGCGCGTCGACGCTTAGGAAGGCCTCCGCTGCGTCGACGCGCGACCCTCGTACGACCCTATGGTCGGCGGGGGTTTTTTGTTGCGTAGAACCGGTTTCAGACCGGCCGCACGGCCCGAAGCAACCCGAACGAGTGACACCGAGAACCCACGAGGCAGAACCGATGACCAGTGCCACGTCGCGCAGCGACGCGAAGCCCGGGCCCACCGCGCCGGGTGCCCCCGGAGCACGTCCGAAGCCGGCGCCGCCGGCGGGAACCCCGGTAAGGGTCACGGGCGCGCAGGCGCTCGTCCGCTCACTCGAAGCGGTCGGGGCCGAAGTCGTCTTCGGCATTCCCGGCGGCACCATCCTCCCGGCGTACGACCCGCTGCTCGACTCCACGAAGGTCCGCCACGTCCTCGTCCGCCACGAGCAGGGCGCCGGGCACGCCGCCACCGGCTACGCCCAGGCGACCGGCAAGGTCGGCGTCTGCATGGCGACGTCGGGTCCGGGCGCCACCAACCTCGTCACGCCGCTGGCCGACGCCAACATGGACTCGGTTCCGGTCGTCGCCATCACGGGCCAGCAGACGCGCGGCCTCATCGGCACCGACGCGTTCCAGGAAGCCGACATCTGCGGCATCACGATGCCGATCACCAAGCACAACTTCCTCGTCACCGACCCGGCGGAGATCCCGCGGACCATCGCCGAGGCGTTCCACCTGGCGTCGACGGGCCGGCCCGGCCCGGTGCTGGTGGACATCCCCAAGGACGTGCTCCAGGAGATGACCTCGTTCTCCTGGCCGCCCGAGATGCGGCTGCCGGGTTACCGTCCCACGCTGCGGCCGCACGGCAAGCAGGTGCGCGAAGCCGCGAAGCTCATCGCGAACGCGCGCCGCCCGGTGCTGTACGTCGGCGGTGGCGTGATCAAGGCAGGGGCCTCCGCGGAGCTGCTGGAGCTGGCCGAGCTGACCGGGATCCCGGTCGCCACCACGCTGATGGCGCGCGGCGCGTTCCCCGACTCGCACCGCCAGCACGTCGGCATGCCCGGCATGCACGGCTCGGTCGCCGCCGTCGCGTCGATGCAGCGCTCCGACCTGCTGGTCGCGCTCGGCGCCCGCTTCGACGACCGCGTCACCGGCGCCACGTCGTCCTTCGCGCCCGAGGCCAAGGTCGTCCACGCCGACATCGACCCGGCCGAGATCTCCAAGAACCGCAAGGCCGACGTGCCGATCGTCGGTGACTGCAAGGAGATCATCACCGAGCTGATCGCGGCCGTGAAGGCCGAGTTCGAGCACGGCCGCCGCCCCGACCTCACCGACTGGTGGACGCAGGTCGACTCGTGGCGCGACACCTACCCGGCCGGTTACGAGTGGCCGGAAGACGGTTCGCTGTCGCCGCAGTACGTCATCGAGCGCATCGGCGAGCTCGCCGGCCCCGACGCGGTGTTCACAGCGGGCGTCGGCCAGCACCAGATGTGGGCCGCGCAGTTCGTGAAGTACGAGAAGCCGCGCACGTGGATCAACTCCGGTGGCCTCGGCACCATGGGCTTCGCCGTTCCCGCGGCCATGGGCGCGCAGTTCGGCCTGCCCGACCAGCAGGTGTGGGCGATCGACGGCGACGGCTGCTTCCAGATGACCAACCAGGAACTCGCCACGTGCGCCATCGAGGGCGCGCCGATCAAGGTCGCCGTCATCAACAACGGCAACCTCGGCATGATCCGGCAATGGCAGAACCTGTTCTACTCGGAGCGGTACTCCAACAGCGACCTCGGTACCCACAAGCACCGCATCCCCGACTTCACGCTGCTCGCCGAGGCACTCGGCTGCGCGGGCCTGCGCTGCGAGACCAAGGAGGACGTCGACGCCACGATCCGCCGCGCGATGGAGATCAACGACCGCCCCGTCGTGATCGATTTCGTCGTGGGGAAGGATGCCCAGGTGTGGCCGATGGTGGCCGCCGGCACCGGCAACGACGAGATCATGGCCGTCCGCGGCATCCGGCCGCTCTTCGACGACGATGAGGTTTCGCGGGAAGCCGTCGAAGCTGTCGAGGCCGTTGCCGACGATGCGGAAGGAGAAGACCGATGACCGTCCACACGTTGAGCGTGCTGGTCGAGAACAAGCCCGGCGTGCTCGCCCGGGTCTCCGGCCTGTTCTCCCGCCGCGGCTTCAACATCGAGTCCCTCGCCGTGGGCCCTACGGAGAATCCCGAGGTGTCCCGCATGACGATCGTGGTCGCCGTCGAAGAGCTACCGCTCGAACAGGTGACCAAACAGCTCAACAAGCTGGTCAACGTGATCAAGATCGTGGAGCTTGAGCCGTCTTCCGCGGTGCAGCGCGAACTGCTGCTCGTGAAGGTCCGGGCCGACGCCACCGTGCGCAGCCAGGTCCTCGAAACGGTTCAGCTCTTCCGTGCCAAGGTGGTGGACGTGTCCCCGGAGGCGCTCACCGTCGAGGCGACCGGGACGTCGGACAAGATCGGCGCCCTGCTGCGCATGCTCGAGCCGTACGGCATCCGCGAGCTCGTGCAGTCGGGCATGGTCGCGGTGGGTCGCGGGGCCCGCTCGATCACCGCCACCTCACCCCGCTGAGCAGTGTTGTCCGGGGGTCGGCCCCCGGACTTCGCCCGGGGGAAGCCCACGCTGGACCCCCGTAGACATTCAGGAAGGAAGCAGTACCCCCATGGCAGTGGAAATCTTCTACGACGACGACGCCGACCTGTCGATCATCCAGGGTCGCAAGGTCGCCGTGATCGGCTACGGCAGCCAGGGCCACGCCCACTCGCTGAGCCTCCGCGACTCCGGCGTCGACGTCCGCATCGGCCTGCCGGAGGGTTCGAAGTCCCGGGCCAAGGCCGAGGAGCAGGGCCTGCGCGTGCTGTCGGTCGCCGAGGCGGCCGAAGAGGCCGACCTCATCATGATCCTGGCGCCGGACACGAAGCAGCGCTTCATCTACGCCGACGACATCGCGCCGCACCTCAAGGACGGCGACGCGATCTTCTTCGGGCACGGCTTCAACATCCGCTACGACCTGATCAAGCCGCCGGGCAACGTCGACGTCGCCATGGTCGCCCCGAAGGGCCCGGGCCACCTCGTCCGCCGCCAATTCGTGGACGGCAAGGGCGTGCCCTGCCTGATCGCGGTCGAGCAGGACGCCACCGGCAGCGCCCAGGCGCTCGCGCTCTCCTACGCCGCCGCCATCGGTGGCGCCCGCGCGGGTGTCATCAAGACGACCTTCACCGAGGAGACCGAGACCGACCTCTTCGGCGAGCAGGCCGTGCTCTGCGGCGGCACGTCGGCGTTGGTGCAGACCGGCTTCGAGGTGCTCACCGAGGCCGGCTACGCCCCGGAGATCGCCTACTTCGAGGTGCTGCACGAGCTGAAGCTGATCGTCGACCTGATGTACGAGGGCGGCATCGCGCGTCAGCGGTACTCGATCTCCGACACCGCCGAGTACGGCGACCTCACCCGCGGCCCGCGCGTGATCTCGCCTGCGGTCAAGGAGGAGATGAAGAAGATCCTGGGCGAGATCCAGGACGGCACCTTCGCCCGCGAGTGGGTCGCCGAGGACGAGGCCGGACGCCCGAACTTCACCAAGCTCGAGGAGCAGGGCAACCAGCACCCGATCGAGCAGACCGGCAAGAAGCTGCGTGCTCTCATGTCGTGGGTGGACCGCCCGATCACCGAGACCGCCTGAGTGCCGTGATCTCCCGAAGGCCCCTTCGCCGCGCGCCGGTGAGGGGGCCTTCGGCGTTCCCGCGCGATCGTTACGCTGGGGCCATGAGTGATCAGCCCGTCGACGACAAGGCGCACATCCGGCACGAGCTCGACCTGTCCGCCGCCGCCTGGATCCGCGCCGAGCCCGCGGGCGTCACGCTCGAAGACTGCGTGGAGTACGCGTTCGTGCCGCACACCGACGGAGTCACGTACGTCGCGATGCGCCAGTCGGCCAAGCCGGACGGCGTGGTGCTCGTGTTCACGCCTTCGGAGTGGGACGCTTTCGTGAAGGGCGTCCGCGACGGCGAGTTCGACCTGCCCGACGATCTCGGCGCCTAGCCGGTCACGGCCACAAGAACTCGAGCATTTGCCGGGCCGGGTCCGGCGTCGCCAGGATTCCTGGAGTCCTACGCAGCCGAGACGCTCGCGACCAGCTCCGGCAACCGCCCCGCCGCGGCGGCCAGTGCCGGGTGGTCGCCGTAGTCGCGGGACTCGACGATGAGCCCGTTGCGCACGCGCAGCACGAAGATGTTGTTGACGCGCAACGGCGTGCCGTCGCCGAGCTCGCCCTCGTAGGCGAACTCGCCGATGAGCACCTCGGGGTCCGTGCTCTGGTGCGCCACGAGATCGGTCGCCTGCAGGTTGATGCCGATCTTGCCCGCCACCTCGAAGTGGTCGCGCAGGTCCGCGCGGGACCGCAGCACGGGGGAGCCGGGCAGGAACGGGTGGCGGACGTCCGTCTGCTCGGCGTACAGCTCGGGCAGCTCGGCCCAGCGGCGGTCGGAAACGCCGAAGCACAGGCGCTGGAACACGCCGAGCGGACTCATCCGGTCGCCGAGCTGCGCCGGGCGCGGATTGGCGGAACCGGGTTCGTGGGCCGGGACCTGGGCGTAGGCGCCGGCGAGCCCTTCGGCCGCGCCCTGCACGGCGGCCAGGCGCAGGTAGTCGTGGTAGTCGCGGCTGTGGACGATGTGGGCGTCGCGCACGCGCAGGACCTGGATGTTGGGCACTTCGCCGGTCTTGCCGGTGCTCCTCGACTCGGCCGTGTAGGCGTACTCGGCGACGATCACCTCGGGGTCGGTGGTCTCGTGCACGACGACGTCGTGGCTCTTCACCCGGAACGCGGTCGCCAGCGCGCCGACGAACCGGTCGTGCACCGCGGCGCGGCCTTCGAGCTTTGTCGGGCGCGGGATCGCGGTGGGGTGCTCGACGACGGCGTTCTCGGCGTAGAGCTGGGAAAGGTCGTCGAACCGGCCGTCGGAGATGCCTTCGGAGAGCCGGTCGAAGACCTCGCGGGGTGTGGTCATGGCGTCCTCCCAGTCGTGAAACGGAGTCCGTAGTCCGTCTCGTGTCGGGCCACGATACGGACTACGGACTCCGCTTGTCTACCGGGCTACCGGGCTCGCGCCAAGAGTTCGCGCGCCGCCGGGCTGTCGCACGCCTCGGCCCAGCCCTCGGGCGTGGAGTGCCACTGGCCGTCGCGCGCGTCGCGGTCGGCACCGGCGCGGCGATGAGCACCTCGAGCACGTCGAGGTGGTTGTTCTGGGCGGCCAGGTGCAGTGCCGTGATGCCGACGCCGTGCTTCGGCCCGCCGAACGTGCCGACACGGTTGACGTCCGCGCCCAGCTCCAGCAGCGTCCGCACGGCCGTGACCTTGCCCTGCGCCGCGGCCCAGCTGAGCGCGGTGCCGCGGTAGACGTCGGCGTCGAGGTTCGCGCCGCGCGCCGCGAGCGTGCGCAGGGCTTCGGTGCGGTCGTTGCGCGCGGCCCAGCTGAGCGCCTCGTCGCGGATGCGGCCGGGTCGCCGGACGGGCGCCAGAACGGGAAACCGCTGTGGGCCGGTAGAACTCGCGATGCGCGCCCGCCGCCGGCGCGAGTGTCCCGTTCGGACGGACGAGCTCGTCGAGCAGCTCCGCGTCCCCGAGGCCCGCGGCGACGCGGAGGTTGCGCGGGGCTTTCCCGTGCCGCGCCAGCTTTTCCGCCACCGTCCGGTTGCCCCAGAACAACGCAACCACAAGCGGGGTCCCACCGTCGCCACGGGCCGCGACGTCGAGTGGTGCGCCGGCGTCGAGCAGGAGGTCGGTGAGCAGCGGGAGGTTGCTGTAGGCCGCCTGGTGCAACGGTGTCCAGCCGTGTGCGTTGCCGCGTGCGGGATCGGCGCCACGCGCCAAAAGCACGCGCGAGAGGCGTTCGTCGCACGTCGCGCCGGCCATGCCGAGCAGGTCGTTGCCGTTGGTGCCGACGGCGTGCGCGAGTTCGGGGAACTCGTCCACGAGCCCCGCCGGCCCGTCGACGTCCCGCGCCTCCACCAGCCGGTACGCCCGCGCGAACGGTTCCCCGCTCCCGGTCAGCGTCTTGACGTGCTCGCGCAACCCCCGCCACGACGTGAACCCGTGCTCCCGCGCGACGACCGTGCGCGCGCCCCCGCGCGTCAACGGCTGCCGGTGCCGGTCGAACGCGGCGCGCGCGCTCGGCGTCCCGTCGTCGGCGGAGGCGAGCAGTCCCAGGGCGCGCTCGCTGTAGTAGTCGATGTCGGCGTGGTAGGCGTGCTGCGCG
This sequence comes from Amycolatopsis sp. FDAARGOS 1241, assembly GCF_016889705.1. Lineage (NCBI taxonomy): Bacteria > Bacillati > Actinomycetota > Actinomycetes > Pseudonocardiales > Pseudonocardiaceae > Amycolatopsis > Amycolatopsis sp. FDAARGOS 1241. The sequence continues at coordinate 7,306,215 of NZ_CP069526.1, read as the reverse complement.
CCCTCCAGGCTGCGGCGCACGTACGCCTGCAACTTCGGCCAGCTGGGAAATCCGTGCTCACGGGCGATCCGGAACTGCGCCTCGGACAGTTCGACCGATTCGGCGCGCGCCAGGTCCTTCGCGCGTTTGCGCACCTGGCCGAGATCGAGTTTCGCGGGCAGAGCAGCCATGGAGGGTCCTTCCTTCCCTCGGTTCGCCCGTGGTCCACCGGCACCGGCAGGGAAGAAGGCGCGCACTCGGCACTCACTTCGGGGGTGGGCTCAGCCCTTTCCGCGGACAGGACGCGGCCCTCACCGCGCCCCGCCACTCTACCCCGCCTGGCCCTCCTGTCCGCGTGACAACTACGGCCCCGTTCAGTCCTTTTGTCCCATCGACCACTCGGGCACCAGACATCGCATCTCATCTGGTGGAACACCCAAAACATCTGATCGCGCCGGACCGGTCGCGGACCGGGCGGTTGGCGCTTCCGTTGCGGCGAGCGGCAATCCGCCGCCCGGGCCCGCCGGACACCCCCGCGACCCTGACCGGCACCGGGACCGCGTTTTCCCCGGATTACGAGCGAGTTAACAACGCGGGCAGCACCGGGGCCGCCAACCGGGCTAAACTCCCGCGCATCCGGGCACAATGGCGTGCGCCGCAGCAGAGCGTCCTCGATTTCGTGACCAGATAGTGGGAGCCGCATCGTGACCAACCCCAGCAAACCCGTCGTCCTCATCGCGGAGAAGCTCGCTCCTTCCGTGCTGAGTGTGTTCGGTGACGAGGTAGAGGTCCGGCATGTGGACGGCACGGACCGTCCCGCGCTGCTCGAGGCGGTGAAGAGCGCCGACGCGCTCTTGGTGCGATCCGCCACGAAGGTCGACGCCGAGGTGCTCGGGGCGACCACCCAGCTCAAGGTCGTCGCCCGCGCCGGTGTCGGGCTGGACAACGTCGAGGTGCCCGCCGCCACCGAGCGCGGTGTCCTGGTGGTCAACGCCCCGACATCCAACATCGTCTCGGCCGCGGAGCACGCCGTGGCCCTGCTGCTCTCGGTCGCCCGCCGCGTGCCGGCCGCCGACCAGAGCCTGCGCGGCGGCGAGTGGAAGCGCAGCTCGTTCTCGGGTGTCGAGCTCAACGGCAAGACCGTCGGTGTCGTCGGCCTCGGCAAGATCGGCCAGCTGTTCAGCCAGCGCCTCGCCGCGTTCGGCACGAAGCTGATCGCGTACGACCCCTACGTCTCGGCCGCCCGCGCCGCCCAGCTCGGCATCGAGCTCGTGCCGCTCGACGAGCTGCTCGCCCGCGCCGACGCGATCTCCATCCACCTGCCCAAGACGCCGGAGACCAAGGGTCTCATCGACGCCGAGGCGCTCAAGAAGACCAAGCAGGGCGTGATCATCGTCAACGCCGCCCGCGGTGGGCTCGTCGACGAGGACGCGCTGGCCGACGCCATCCGCAGCGGCCACGTCGGCGGTGCCGGCATCGACGTGTTCGTCACGGAGCCCACCACGGCGAGCCCGCTGTTCGAGCTGGCGAACGTCGTGGTCACCCCGCACCTCGGCGCGTCGACCTCCGAGGCCCAGGACCGCGCGGGCACCGACGTCGCGCGTTCCGTGCTGCTGGCGCTGCGCGGTGACTTCGTGCCGGACGCGGTGAACGTCTCGGGCGGCGGTTCCGTCGGCGAGCACGTGCGCCCGTACCTCGCGCTGACCCAGAAGCTGGGGCGGGTGCTCACGGCGCTGAGCCCGAAGGCACCGACCTCGGTGACCGTCGAGGTCAAGGGCGAGCTGTCCAGTGAGGACACTTCGGTGCTGCAGCTCGCGGCGCTGCGCGGCGTGTTCTCCGGGGTGGTCGACGACCAGGTCACCTTCGTCAACGCGCCGCGGCTCGCCGAGGAGCTGGGCGTGCAGGTGGAACTCGTCAGCGAGACCGAGAGCCCGAAGTTCCGCAGCCAGGTCACGGTGCGCGCGGTCCACGCGGACGGCGCGACGCTGACGGTGTCCGGTTCGGTCACCGGCAAGGACGAGGTCGAGAAGCTCGTCGAGGTCAACGGCCGCCACTTCGACCTGCGGGCCGAGGGCAACGTGCTGCTGCTCGAATACCCGGACCGCCCGGGCGTGATGGGCCGCGTCGGCACGCTGCTCGGTGAGGCGGGCATCAACATCGAGGCCGCGCAGATCAGCCAGACCACCGACGGCTCCGACGCCGTGATGCTGCTGCGCGTCGACCGCCACGTGGACGGCAACGTCCTCGAGCCGATCGGTGCCACCGTGGGGGCGCACGTCATCCGCTCGGTGGACTTCAACTAGTCCCGCTCGTTTCTCGAAAGCCCCTTTCCCGTCGTCCGGCGGGGAAGGGGCTTTCCTTTGCAGCGGTTCGCCCAGACCGGCAACATTCGCATAACGGAGCTTTTTCGGCACGAAAGTAGGTGTTTCGGGCAGCTAGGTTCTGTGCCGCGAGGCAGAACCACGCGCCGTGAGAGCACGGCGCGGCGCCCGGGCTCACCTGTCGGGGGTGGTGTGCGGGAGCGACCGGGCAGGTTCGTGATCCAGGCCTCGAGCGAAGGGGTTGGATAGTCATGAGCAGATCCCGGTTACCCGGGTGGGCTGCCCGTTCGACGGCCGCGGTGTCAGCGCTGGTGCTGGCCGCGGCCATCACAACGGCTTCGGGCGCGTCCGCGCAGGACACGCCGCTCGCCGACCCGGTCGCGCCGGCGAAGGTCGGCGCCGCGGGGTTGCAGGGCAAGATCTCGCCGCGGCTGAGCGCCGCGCGGGGCCAGATCACCGCGTTCGTGGAGCTGGCGAAGAAGCCGGCCGTCGACGCGTTCAACGCCGAGCAGGGCAAGGGTGCCGGCAAGGAGAAAGCCAAGCAGGCCGCGCGTGCCGCGAAGGCCGACGTGGCCGCCGCCGTGAATTCGGTCGTCGGGCAGCTGAAGAAGGCCGACGCAGGCACGAAGCTGGTCACGCAGACGGCGAACGCCGTCGCCGGGGCCGTGGTCACCGCCGACGCGGCGGAGATCCGCGAACTCGCGAAGCGGCCGGACGTCGTTTCGGTGCGCACGGTCGTGCCGAAGACCAAGACCAACGCCAGCGCCGCGGAGCTGACCAACACGCTCGCGAGCTGGCAGCAGACCGGCAAGTTCGGTGACGGCATCCGCGTCGGCGTGATCGACGACGGCATCGACTACACCCACGCCGACTTCGGCGGCCCCGGCACGCCGGCGGCCTACCAGTCGGTGGACCGGACCAAGCCGTCGCCGCTGTTCCCGAACGCCAAGGTCATCGGCGGTACGGACCTCGTCGGCGACGACTACGACTCCGCGGGCCAGACCGGCTCGCCGACGCCGAAGCCGGACCCCAACCCCATCGGGTGCGGCGAGCACGGCACGCACGTGGCCGGCACCATCGCGGGCTTCGGCGTGAACGCCGACGGCACCACGTTCACCGGCGACTACAAGAAGCTGAACAAGACCAAGCTCGACGCCATGAAGATCGGCCCGGGCACGGCGCCGAAGGCGCTGTTGTACGCCATCAAGGTCTTCGGCTGCACGGGGTCCACGAACGTCACGTCGCAGGCGCTGGACTGGGCGCTCGACCCCGACGGCGACGGCGACTTCACCGATCACCTCGACATCGTCAACCTGTCGCTGGGCAGTGACTTCGGCGCGCCCGACGACCCGGACTCGCTGTTCGTGCGCAAGCTCGCGCAGAACGGCGTCCTGCCGGTCATCGCGGCGGGCAACGGCGGCGACCTCAACGACGTGGCGGGCTCGCCGGGCAACACGCCCGAGGCGCTCACCGTCGCCAGCAGCCGCGACGCCGGTGAGCTGAAGGACGCGCTCGAGGTCACCGCGCCGATCCAGGGCCAGCAGCCGGGCCAGTACAGCCAGGACTACACCGGCTACGACACGCTCGACCTGACCGCGCCCGTCGTGCCGATCTCCGCCGCCAACAGCGCGGGCTGCGCCGCGTTCTCCGCCGAGGACAAGGCGAAGGTCGCGGGCAAGATCGCGTGGCTGGAGTGGGACGACAACGACGCCACCCGCGCCTGCGGTTCGGCCGCGCGCGCCAACAACGCGCAGGCCGCGGGCGCCAAGGGCGTGCTGCTCTCGTCCACTTTGGAGCACCCCGCCGCCGGCATCGCGGGCAACGCGGGTGTGCCGATGTTCCAGCTCACGGGCAAGGCGACGACCGCGGTGCGGCCAGGCCTGACCGCGGGCACGCTGACCGTCCGCCTCTTCGGCACCGGTCGAGCCAGCTTGCAGACCACCGACAAGTCCATCGTGGACACCCCGAGCTCGTTCACCTCGCGCGGTGGGCGCGGCCCGGCGGTGAAGCCGGACGTCGCCGCGCCCGGTGACACGATCACCTCGGCCTTCCGCGGCAGCGGCAACGGCAGACTGTCCATCTCGGGTACGTCGATGGCCACCCCGCACACCGCGGGCATCACGGCGCTGGTCCGCCAGACGCACCCGGACTGGAACGTCGAAGAGGTCAAGGCCGACGTCGTCGGTTCGGCCGCGCACGACATCTCCGACGGCGCGGGCCACACCTATGCGCCGCAGCGGGTGGGCGCCGGTCGCATCGATGCCAAGGCCGCTCTGGACAACCAGGTCCTCGCGTACGTGCAGGACGACCCGGGCGCCGTCAGCGTGACCTTCGGCGACGTCGAGGTGGCCGGGCCCGTCACGCTGTCGAAGACGATCAAGGTCGTCAACAAGGGCGTGAAGCCGGTGGAGTACTCGGTCGGCTACGAAGCTGTGAACTCGCTGCCCGGTGTGCAGTACTCGGTGAACAAGAGCTCGCTGAAGCTCAACCCGCGCGGGGTCGCGACGGTGAAGGTGACGCTGCGGATCGCCGACCCGAAGGCGCTGCGCAAGGTCATGGACCCGACGATGGAGGCCGCGCAGGCCGGCCTCGCCCGCCAGTTCCTGGCCGACGCGTCGGGCCGCGTCGCGTTCACCCCGAAGGACGGCGCCACGGTGCCGCTGCGGGTGGCCGTGTACTCGGCGCCGAAACCGGTCGCGGCCATCACGACGCCGGGTTCGCTGCGCTTCGGCGACCGGCAGAACCAGGCTGTGCTCAACCTCGGCGGCAAGGGCCTCGACCAGGGCAGCGGTGCGCAGCGCTACCGCTCGCTGATCAGCGTCCTGGAGCTGCAGGCGGAATCGCCGCAGCTGCCCGAGTGCGAGGCGGGCGTCACGACCGACTGCACCCTGAACGAAACGGCCGAGGGCGGCGACCTGCGCTACATCGGTGCGGCGTCGACGGCTCCGCTGGCGAAGCAGCACGGTGACGCCGAGAACGCGATGCTCGCGTTCGGTCTCACCACGTGGGGCGACTTCGCGAACATCGGCAGCAACACCATCCCGTTCGTGGACATCGACACGACGGGCGACGGCAAGCCGGACTTCGAGACCTTCGTGACGAAGGCGACGGACACGGACGTGCTGCTGTCGGCCACGGTGTCGCTGACGCAGTCGGGCAACCCGACGGTCGACCTGCAGGCGGTCAACGGGCAGCTGGGCGACGTGGACACCAACGCGTTCGACACCAACGTGCTGGTGCTGCCCGTCAGCATCGCCGCGCTGGGCATCGACCCGAACGCCGCGTCGCACCGGATCAGCTACACGGTCGGTACGGCGGGGTACTACGTCGCGCCGGGCACCACCGACGGGCTGATCGACTTCGTCGGCACGCCGTTGTCGTTCGACGCGCTGAACCCGGCGTTCTCGGTGCAGGGCGGCGGCGACGCGGCCCTGGCACACGTCGCGAAGCCGGGCACGGCGCTGGTCGTCACCCGCAATCCGGCTGCTGCCGCCGGTGACAAGGCGAAGGGCCTGCTGGCGATCGAGCACCACAACGCGGCCGGCTCGCGGGCCGGTGTGGTGCGGGTGGAGTCGGCCGTCACGCGGCCGTAGCGGCATCCTCGTCACCCGGCCAGGCGGGGTGACGAGATCCTCCGTTCGGGGCACGCCCGGTTCGCCGGCGGGCCCGCCCGAATGGTGGGAAAAGGGGGCTTTCCGGGGTGCTCCTGCCCGGGAAGCCCCCTTTGTCATTCACCCGTTCAGGTGTCTCACCCTGCGGGAGGATGCGGCATAAGGGTGGTGCGGCTACGGCGTCTTGTCTACGGCCGGTAACCTTCCGCTGCTGGCGTTTTCTTGCGGATGGGCCATCGGTGCGTTCGGTGGCCTGGTCTACGGAGGTGTGTGGATGCGGCTCGCGGTGATCCCAGGTGACGGGATCGGGCCCGAGGTGGTCTCCGAGGCGCTCAAGGTGCTCGGTGAAGTAGCACCGGCGGCGGAGATCACGAACTACGACCTCGGTGCCGCGAGGTGGCACTCGACGGGAGAGCTGCTCCCGGAGTCGGTGCTCGGCGAGCTCCGCCAGCACGACGCGATCCTGCTCGGCGCGGTCGGCGACCCGACGGTGCCGAGCGGCATCCTGGAGCGCGGCCTGCTGCTGCGCCTGCGCTTCGAGCTCGACCACCACGTCAACCTGCGGCCGGCGCGGCTCTACCCGGGTGTGCGCGGCCCGCTCGCCGACCCCGGTGAGGTCGACATGGTCGTGGTGCGTGAAGGCACCGAAGGCCCGTACACGAACAACGGTGGCCTGCTGCGCAAGGACACCGAGCACGAGGTCGCGACCGAGGTCAGCGTCAACACCGCGTTCGGCATCCGCCGCGTCGTGGCCGACGCGTTCAACCGCGCCGAGGAGCGGCCTCGCAAGCACCTGACCCTGGTGCACAAGACCAACGTGCTGGAGTACGCCGGGTCGCTGTGGTCGCGCATCGTCGAGGAGGCCTCGCTCGAGCACCCCGACGTGACCGTCGCGTACTCCCACGTGGACGCCGCGACCATCCACCTGGTCACCGACCCGTCCCGCTTCGACGTGATCGTCACCGACAACCTGTTCGGCGACATCCTCACCGACCTGGCGGCCGCCGTGACCGGCGGCATCGGCCTCGCGGCCAGCGGCAACCTCGACATCACGCGCCGCAACCCGAGCATGTTCGAGCCGGTCCACGGCAGCGCCCCCGACATCGCCGGCCAGGGTCTCGCCGACCCGACCGCCGCCGTGCTGTCCGTGTCGCTGCTGCTCGACCACCTCGGCCAGAAGGAAGCGGCCCGCCGCATCGAGGCCTCGGTGGCCTTCGACCTCGCCACGCGCGACCAGGCGTCCCCCGGCACGACCCAGGCCATCGGCGACCGGCTCGCCGCGCTCGTCTCGTCGAACGTCCGCACAGCCGGCTGAGGTATTCCGGACCCCACCGCGGAGCCGGTCGAACTCCGGCCCTGATCCGCAACGGTCGGCCCGCCGTCTGTGTTCGCAGACCGCGGGCCGACCTGGCATTGTCGGTGGCTCAGTTCCACCGTCTGCCTTTCCCGCCCTGGCCCGTCGCGGCCTGCGGGACCTCGCTCTCTCCGACGGCTGCCGTCCTCCTGTGCGGACCGCTGAACCGACGGGCCCGCCCGTCGCATTCTGCGGGGGTCGGCACCGTTCTCGCTCCTGCCCTGCGGGATCTCCCTTTCCGCAGGCAGCTGATGCCGTTCTTCGCGGGTCGCTGACTGAGGGTCTGCCCGTCGTGTTCTGCGGGGGTCGGCACCGTTTTCGCTCCTGCCCTGCGGGATCTTCCTTCTCGGAGGCGGCTGTTGTCGTTCTTCGCGGGTCGCTGACTGAGGGTCTGCCCGTCGTGTTCTGCGGGGGTCGGCACCGTTTTCGCTCCTGGCCTGCGGGATCTTCCTTCTCGGAGGCAGCTGATGCCATTCTGCGTGGATTCCTCAACCGATGCGGTCCCACCGGCGGCTGCCCCTCCGGCGGAGACCTGCCCCGGAAACCGGCGGTGCCGTGCCTCTGGCCGGGGGCCGCGGGTTCCGCGCCGCCGCGGCGCTCGCGCGGTCGTCCGATCGGCGTCGTTCTCGTACTGGCGCTCGGACCCCACGCCAGCGACAAGTCGACAACGCTCGCGTCCCGCGTGTCACACAGGTATCCGCCCGGCCGCAGCTGTTGTGTTCGGCCGGCTCGAGTCCGCGGAGGACAGTCCTAGCGACCACACTCACCGCACCACGAGGTCGAGCGTCCACAGGAGACAGTTTCGCTGCGCCGTCGGCTACCCGTAGACGGTCACCACCCTCGGTCAGTCGCTCACCGTGGCGAGGCCGTCGCTGCAGCGACGACTGCTTCACCTAGCTGATGTTCGCCCTCAGCCCGGACCGCCGGATGATGGGCTCATTAGTCTACAGTGGATCGTACGGACTCTTCCGCCATGCCCCGGGTGACTTGCGGCTCTGGCATCGCCGACGTGGCCTCGAGTTTCCCGGATGGCAGGCGAGCGCTACGCAGCCTTCTTGCCGATTCGGCGTCGGTCGCCGCTTCGGCGCGGTGGCCTGGACCCAGGATGGTTGGCGTCGTGCGGCAGTCCACCCGGTGATCGCCGTCCGGCGGCAACGATGGCGCATCGTGTCGGCCGGGCACTGGGCGCGGTTTGCCCGTCCACCTCGCGGATCACCTTCCAGGAAGTGAGACGCGCCGCCCGGGGCTTGGAACCCGCGGGCAGCTGTGGCATCATGCAAACCATGACCGCCCTGTCGATCATTATCGCCGAGCGCGCCGGATAGACGCTCCACAAGAGCTTCCGGCGCGCAACCTCTCGCACCCATGCGGGAGGTTTTTTTGTTGCCAGAAACAGCTTTGCCCCGCCACAAGGAGACACCGTGACCCGCACGGAGCCCGCCGACACCCCGCTCGGTGACGCCTTCCACCTCTACGACACGACCCTGCGCGACGGCGCCCAGCGCGAAGGCATCACGTACTCCGTCACCGACAAGCTCGCCGTCGCGCGGCTGCTCGACGAGCTCGGCGTGGGCTTCATCGAAGGCGGCTGGCCCGGTGCGCTCCCGAAGGACACCGAGTTCTTCGCCCGCGCCGCGAAGGGCGAGTTGCAGCTCAATCACGCTGCGCTCGTGGCGTTCGGGTCCACGCGGAAGGCGGGCACCCGCGCGTCGGAGGATCCGCAGGTCCGCGCGCTCGTCGACTCCGAGGCTCCGGTCGTCACCCTCGTGGCGAAGAGCGACCTGCGCCACATCGAACGCGCGCTGCGCGTCGACGTCGACGAGGCCTGCGCCATGGTCCGCGACACCGTCGCGTTCCTGACCGGCGAGGGCCGCCGCGTCTTCCTCGACGCCGAACACTTCTTCGACGGGTATGCGTTTTCGCCCGAAACGTCGTTGCGAGTACTCGACGCCGCCGCCCGTGCAGGCGCCGACGTCCTCGTGCTGTGCGACACCAACGGCGGTCAGCTGCCGCTCGGCCTCGCGGAAACTGTTCGCGAGGTCGGGGACAAGACCGGGTTCCGCTTGGGAATCCACTGCCAGGACGACACTTCCTGCGCCGTCGCAAACTCCATCGCCGCGGTGCAGGCCGGCGCGACGCACGTCCAGTGCACCGCGAACGGTTACGGGGAGCGGGCCGGCAACGCCGACCTGTTCGCCGTGACGGGAAATCTCGTGACCAAGCTCGGAATGGAGGTCCTCCCGAGCGGAGGGACCGCCGAGCTCACCCGCGTCTCCCATGCCCTTGCCGAAATCGCGAACCTCGCGCCCGACACCCACCAGGCCTACGTCGGGTCATCGGCCTTCGCCCACAAGGCGGGCCTGCACGCGAGCGCGATCAAGGTGGATCCGTTGTTGTACAACCACATCGATCCGTCTTCCGTCGGCAACGGCATGCGGGTACTGGTCACCGAGATGGCCGGCAGGGCCAGCCTCGAGCTCAAGGGACGTGAACTCGGGGTCGACCTTGCCGGCCGGCCCGAAGCCCTGACGAACGCAGTGCAGAAGGTGAAGGACCTCGAAGCCGAAGGCTGGTCGTTCGAAGCCGCCGACGCTTCCCTGGAACTGTTGCTGCGCCGAGAAGTCGAAGATGTGTCGGGCGAGGAGCCCGTGACGCCGCCCTTCCGCCTCGAGTCCTACCGCGTCGTCCTCGACCACCGCCAAGACGGCGAAGTCGTCTCCGAAGCGACGGTCAAGGTCCACGTGAGCGGCCACCGCGTCATCGCCACCGCCGAAGGCAACGGCCCGGTGCACGCCCTTGACGCCGCTCTGCGCGACGCGCTCAGCCCCCACCTGTCCTGGTTGGACTCCGTGGAGCTGTCGGACTACAAGGTACGCATCCTGCCCTCCAACCCCGGCACCCACGCCGTCACTCGCGTCCTCCTCGAATCCAGCGACGGCGAACGCGAGTGGGCCACGGTCGGCGTCCACGGCAATATCGTGGAAGCCAGCTGGATGGCCATGTGCGATGCCCTCGTCCACAAGAGCCTCACCGCCTGCGGCTGACGACACGGTGTTCCCTGCCTTACCGAGCGCCTCTCGATTCGCGGCTGAGCTCCCCACCGCATGCCGGATCTTCCGGTGAGTCGCGGCTGACTGCCGAGCCTCCTCGCTCGACCACGCGGTGGTTTCTCGGTCGCGCGACGGAGTCTCGCGCCGCAGCACGTCAGGCAGCGCACGGTAAGCGGCTCTTCATCGGCTCCCTCCTTTCCTGGGTTCGTCTCGGGCGCGCGGTGGGCTCGGCGGTGTGGTGAACGGGTGCGGCAGCGGAACGGGTGCTGTCTCGAAAGGTCCGCCCACCGCCTTGTCGAAGTCGAGGACAACAGCCGAAAAGCCGGGCGAACGAGCCACTCGTGCCGCTGCCGGCCGACGATCCGCAGGTCGAGGCCGGAGCCAACGGCCCGTTCGCTCCGCGGCAGCGCGTCGGGACCGTTCGCGCTGCCAGGGGCGAGCGCCGACGACGTGGCGTACGTAGACTGACCTCCGTGCGTCTAGCTCGTATTGCTCATCCCAGTGGTGTCGCGTTCGCTTCGATCGAGGGCGAGGGCGACGACGCCCAGGTGCTCGAGATCGCCGAGCACCCGTTCGGCCGGCCGAACTTCACCGGCAAGCGGTGGCCGCTCGCCGACGTCCGCCTGCTCGCGCCGATCCTGCCGTCGAAGGTCATCGCTGTCGGCCGGAACTACGCGAAGCACGCGGCCGAGTTCGGCAATGAGGTGCCGGCGGCGCCGATGCTGTTCATCAAGCCGTCCACAACGGTCATCGGGCCCAACGTGCCGATCCGCCGCCCGCGCGGCGTCGGCCGCATCGACTTCGAAGGCGAGCTCGCGATCGTCATCGGCCAGCCGGTGCGGAACGTGTCGGCCGACCGCGCCACGAGCGCGATCCTCGGCTACACCGTGGCCAACGACGTGAGCGCCCGCGACCTCCAGAAGTCCGACGGCCAGTGGGGCCGCGCGAAGGGCTTCGACACGTTCTGCCCGCTCGGCCCGTGGATCGAGACGGCGGTCGACCCGGCCGACCTCGCGCTGCGCAGCGAGGTCGACGGCGAGATCAAGCAGGACGGCCGCACGTCCGACCTCGTGCACAAGGTGCCGGAACTCGTCGAGTTCGTCTCCGGTGTCATGACGCTCCTGCCCGGCGACATCATCCTCACCGGCACGCCCGAGGGCGTCGGCCCGATCGTCGACGGCCAGTCCGTGTCGATCACCATCGAAGGCATCGGCACCCTGACCAACCCGGTCCAGGACGTCTGATCCCGCACTGGTCCCGAGGCCCGCCGGTCCCCTCGCCGAGGAACGCCGGCGGGCCTCGGTCGTCACTGGGCCGGGTGACCGACGTCACGGAGTCTCGGCGACTTCGCAGGCTTAAAGCAGCCGCGACCACCACATCGGGCCGTTGCTCGGGAATGAGGTGCCCGCAGCCGTCGAGGATGCGGACGCGGAGATCGGCTGCCGGGGGAGTGGCTCCGGCCGGAAGCGCCGGCGGGATGACGATGTCGTGGCGGCCGAGCAGTATCTCCGTGGGCACGGTGAGCGGGCCGGGGTGACACCGCAGCCGCGGGATGTCGTGCGTGACGAAGCGCCAGTTGAGGGCTTGACCCGCGCGGGCGTGGGCGGGCAGCCGGCTGTCGGCGACGAACTCCTCGAGCGCGTCCGCCGACGTGGTTCCCCAGCGGCGCAGGAGGAACCGCGTCAGCGCCGGCCAGTGGCGCAGCATCGCGGGACCCAGCAAGGGAATCTCCCACAACGCGGTGTACCAGAACCGCCAGGCTTGCGTGCGCAGCGCCCGCCGCGCCGGCCACGGGTGCGTCATGTTCAGGGCGAGGTGTGTGGCGACGCGGTCGGGCGCGCGGAGGGACAGGAAGAACGCAGCCCACGCGCCCCAGCCGTGGGAGACCACGTCGACGCGCTCCAAGCCGAGTGCGTCGAGCAGGTGCAGCAGGTCGTCGACCCGAGTGGTGGTGTCGTAGCCCGTCCGGGGTGCGTCCGACCAGCCCGCGCCACGGAAGTCGGGCGCGAACACGCGGCGGTCGGCTGCGAGGCCCGGAATCACGTTGCGCCAGGTGTACCAGTGCTGCGGAAAGCTGTGCAGCAGTACGACCGGGGAGCCGTCACCGGCTACGGCGACGTGGAGGCGGACGTCGCCGGCTTCGGCGAAGCGGTGGGTCACGCCGGGGACTTCGGGCAGTGGGCGGGTCATGGTGCCCTCCTTTCTCTCTTTTGCTCTTGAAGAGGGGCGGACAGCGCCGGACGTTCCCTCGAAAAACCTGAAAATTCCGTGGAACCTTTCGCCGTCGACGCTCCTCTTTCAGAGCGAAAGACCACCCCGACCGAGGAGCCGCATTGTCCGAACCCGACGAGCTGGTGCGCGCCGCCCAGCGTGGCGACGCGCTCGCCATGCAGGAGCTGCTCGGCGTGCTCACGCCGTACGTCGGCCGGTTGTGCGGCCCGATCGCGCTCGACGACGGCCCGGACGCGACCCAGGAAGCACTGATCGCGGTGTTCCGGAACCTGCGGCAGCTGACCGAACCCGCGGCGCTGTACGGCTGGGTGCGCGCCATCGCCGTCCGCGAGGCGGTGCGCGTGGCACGCCGCTCGAAACGTGCCGTGCCCGGGTTGCCGCTCGACCTGCCGGAACCTGGTGATCCCGCGCTCGCCGTCGACGTCCGCGACGTCCTCGATCGGCTCAGCCCGGAGCACCGCGCGATTCTGGTGCTGCGCGATCTGGAAGGTCTGGACGAGCGGACCGTCGGGGAACTGCTGAAAGTACCGGCGGGCACGGTGAAATCGCGGCTTTCCCGCGCGCGGCAGAGTTTTCGAAAGGAGTGGTCGCGATGATCTGGCCCACGGCGGACCTCGACGCGGTCGCCCGCCTGCGCGTCCTCGCGGCGGCGCTGCCCGGTGCTTTCGTCGAAGAGGCGGAGGTCGAGGCGCCGTTCGCCTCGGTGTGGGACGTCGCGGCGGACCTCGAGCACGAGCTGCCGCAGATCGCCCGCAACATCCGTTCCCTGCGCTCGGTTTCGGCCGACGGTCCGCGCTTCGAGGTCGACATCGTGGGGCACTTCGGGCTGCACGAGCGGTTCGAGGTGGTGCTCGAACCGGGCTGGTGCGTCATGCAGAGCCGCCGGGTGGTCGGCGGAATGGCCGCGGCGCCCGCGGCGAACGGCGGCACCCGGTTCGCGTTCCTCGGTGCGCTCAGGGGTCCCTTCGCGAAAGCCGTGTCGCCGCTGGGTCGCCCGATCGGCCGTGGCCTCGTCTCGCGGCTGCGCAAACGCGTCGAGGCCAAGCGATGAAAGCTACTTCTTCGTGGCGGGTTCCATCGCTCTGCGCGCGAAGCCCGGGGCGTGCTCGGGCCGGAAACCCACGCCCAGCAGGCGGCCGGGCACGTACGCGAGCTTCGGAAACCTCGTGAACAAAGCGATCATCTGCTCCGGCGGGCCTTCGCGGCGACCACTCATGACCGGGCGCATGACGGTGCGGTGCAAGAGCTGCTGCAGTTTCTGCACGGCGATCGTCGGGAGGAGGCGGCGGCTACGGACCTTGGCGAGGTCGTCGGGTGTGGGGCGGCCGCGCAGCAGCGGGTCGGCCAGGATCGTCGCGGCGGCGACGGCGTCCTGCACGGCGAGGTTGATGCCGACCCCGCCGACGGGCGACATGGCGTGGGCCGCGTCACCGATGCACAGGAGGCCGTCGACGTGCCAGCGATGGAGCCGGTTGAGGCGGACGTCGAGGAACTTCACGTCGTCCATGGTTTGCAGTTCGTCGACGCGGTCGGCGAATTCGGGACAGATGTCGACGACGCTGCGGCGGAATTCCTCGATGCCGGCGGCACGAAGATCGTCGCCCTTGGGGGCGAGGTAGGCGATTTGGAAGTAGCCCGTGCGGGGGAGGGGCACGGCGAAGCGCCGGTGGCGCATGCGCGGCGTGAGCATCGCGCCCGCTTCGCCGTCGTGGCGGGAAAGGCGGAACCACCAGACGTCGAACGGGCAGTCGAACTCCCGCGGCTCGAGCCCGGCGGCACGGCGCGCGAGGGACCAGCGTCCGTCGCCAGCGATGACGAGGTCGGCTTCGAGGTCGCCTTCGGTGCCGTCGGCGGCGCGGTAGTGCACGCCCGTGACGTGGTTGCCCGAGCGGAGCAGGCCGGTCATCTCCGTCTCGAGGCGGAGCGTGAAGGTCGGCTCCTTCTGCGCTGATTCGGCCAGCAAGTCGAGGAAGTCCCACTGCGGCACCATCGCGACGTACGGGTGTGGAACGTTCAACAGCTTCATGTCGGCGATCTTCAGGAGACCGCCGTCTTCGGTCGGGAAGCCGACGTCGGTGAGCTCGCTGTGCGGGATGGCGTCGAACTTGTCGCCGAGGCCGAGCTCGTCGAGGAGCGTGAGCGTGGACGGGTGCACGGTGTCGCCACGGAAGTCGCGGAGGAAATCGGGGTGCTTCTCGAGCACCGTCACCTCGACGCCGGCCCGCGCGAGGATCAGCCCGGCGACCATGCCCGCAGGTCCACCGCCGACGATCACACACCGCGTGCGTTCGGCCATCTGACTCAGCTCCCTTTTCATCGAGCGTTGAATAACACCAGCATGCACCCCGGAGTCCGTGGCGTCAAGCGGGCCGGCACGTCTGTCCACACGGGACTCCGGCGCAGAGAACGCTGCCCGTTCGCACATCGTTGCGGGGCAGAGTGATCAGTTGAACCGTTTCATTGGCGGCGTGCGAAATGGTTCACTCGCCCGGTCGGCCCGGATTCCGGCGTCGTAACCGGATGAGCACTTTCCAGGCACCGGGAGTAGATGCCGTGCACCGGATCAGCGGAGCTGTTATCACCTTTTTGGCCGCGTTGCGAACGCGGCGAGTGCCCTAGCCTCACTGGGTGGATTTCGCCGTGGCACCCCCGACCCCCTCGCGAACCGCCCCTGGAGCACCTGTCGTGCCCGAACCCTGGGCACCTCCGGAGCTGCGTCTGGTGTGCCTCGACATCGATGACACCCTCATCGACTGCACCGCTGCGATCCGTCGCAGCCTCCACGCGCTGACCGGCCGGAGCGACCTCTGGCCGTTGTGGGACTTGATCACCGAGGAGCACGTGGCGCTGGTCGTCGCGGGGAAACTCGAGTACGGCGTGATGCACCACCGCCGCACCGAGTGCTTCCTCGCTGAGCTCGGCATCTCGGCCGACTCCGCCCAGGTGACCGCCTTCGAGGCGCGCCGCCGCGAGATCCTGGCCACGTCGTGGCAGCTGTTCGACGACGTGCTGCCCTGCCTCGAGTGGCTGCGCGCCGCCGGACTGCTGCTGGCGGCCGTGACGAACGCCTCAGGCGCGCACCAGCGGCGCAAGATTGCGGACCTGGGGCTGGCGCCGTTCTTCGACCACGTCGCCATCGCGGGCGAGGTCGGCGTCGCGAAGCCCGACCCCGTGATGTTCCACTCGGTGTGCCTCGGTCTGGGCTGCGACCCGGCGCAGACGGTGCACGTGGGCGACAAGCTCGACACCGACGCCATCGGTGCCCACGCCGCCGGCCTGGGTGCCGTCTGGCTCGACCGCGACGGCACCGCCCGCACCGGCGAACGCCCGCCGATCGGTGTACACACGGTCACCAGCCTCGACGAGCTGCCTGAGCTGCTGGTTTCCGAGTATGCGACCGTCGGCGTCCCCGCGCAGCGCGCCGCGGGGACCCCCGCTGCCAGGGTGCGGGACGGCGTGCTCTAGTATTTCTCCTCGTGCGGTGCTGAACCGACCCAAACCGGGAAAGCACCTCACTGGGGTATGGTGTAATTGGCAGCACGACTGGTTCTGGTCCAGTTAGTCTAGGTTCGAGTCCTGGTACCCCAGCTGCGGAGAGTGACCCCCCTGCAGAGCGAGAAATCGCCTCTGGTAAGTTCTCTCCAGCAAGAAAATTGAATAGCTCCCCGGAAACGGGGAAGATCCTAAGCCCCCGTCGTCTAGCGGCCTAGGACGCCGGCCTCTCACGCCGGTAGCGTGGGTTCGAATCCCATCGGGGGTACATCGAGTCGCCACCCAGGTTCCAGAAGTTGTGGACCTGGGTTTTTGGCGTTTCGGGGGTTTGCCGGCCGGCTGCTCCTGCGTGTCTACACGGGACATTCGGGTGCGTCTGACGTGCGGATCCTCGGGCGGCTGGAGTAGCCGCTGCGGGCCTTGCTCGGGCGTCGCGCTCCGGGTTACGTGGGGGCTCGGTTGACAGGCCTGGGACGGCTCCGGATTGTCGCCGGGCCTTCGCTCCTGAGGTGGCCGCACCGAGCTCCTCTTCGCGACGTCGCTCACGGCCGGCCGGAGAACGGCATTGTTCGTTTCCGGTACTCGTGCGCGGAATCAATAACGCTTCCGGTCGGATCAGTTCGAATACAAACGAGTCAAAGGCGTGATTGCCACTTCGTTTTCCTCTCCGACGCACGGCCATTCACCGGAACGAAGATCGGCGTACGCGCCGATCGTTCAGCCGGTGAAGTTCCGCTCCCCCTCGACGCGATCGGATCGCCGGCTCAGCCTGGAGTCGCTCCAGCGAAGCTCGTGGATGCGGCAGCCACTCGCCGGTCGTCGGCTTGCCGCGGCGGAACACTGAACGGAGGCCGCGTCGACATCGAGGGCGGGGCCGTCGTGCATCAGAACCAAGGCCCAGCGCGCGGGGCCTGCCCGCACGGCGCGCGCCTACCGTGCAGCAGCCGCCGCCGAGGTGGCTGACTGACTCGTGCGCCGTCCGCGCTCACCGCGGCCTCCACGCCTCCACCCGCGACAACGGCTTCCTCGGCGACCGGAGCTGCTTCGTGGGCCGAGGCAGCACGGCCTGACTCCACTCCTCCGGCTCGTGCAGCTCACCGCCGACCTGCCCCAGCCACAGTCCCCGCGCCGACGCCGACACGCGATGCGCCGAACGCACAGTCGCGCGGCTCGCCTTCGTCGGCACGCGGGAAGCAAGCCCGGGCCGGTGCCCCCTGCCTCGCGACTTCGCTCGAACTGAACTTGTGCGGCGGCAGGTGGTCTGGTGTTTGCCTGCAGCGACGGCCGTGCACCTCCGGCGCGGCGTTCGAGTGCGCCCCTGTCGCCCTCACCTGTCCGCCTGGGGAGCAGAACCTGGGCGCGTCTGATGCCGCAATCAACTCGCAGCGCGGACCACGTAGTTCCAAGTGAGCTGGTCGCGACGGCCGCACACTCCGCCGCTGTGAACTCCGAACCCAAGGCACGGTCGGTCGGACCTTCTTTCGAGGCGGACAGCGACCTCAGACGTGTGTCTCCAGCCCTCGAAGCTCCGATTGCGACGAAGCCACAGCAGCCCGACTCGCGACCGAGGGCTATTGCCATACCTACTTCGTTCAGGTGGCCCCGCGGTTTCGCACGCCAGGCGCGGTCAGCCCGGCTCCGTTGTGAGGCGGGCAGTGAGTGCGGGCGAGTGACTGCGGCTTCCGGGCTGAGGGCCGAAGTCGTCGTAGAGCGAGGTATGCGAGCGGGTCTGCACTGCCGGTACCTGCTTGGTGGAGGTGGCCCCGCGGTTTCGCACGCCAGGCGCGGTGAGCCCGGCTCCGTTGTGAGGCGGGCAGTGAGTCCGGGAGAGTGTCTCCTGCTCCCGGCGCGATCGGACGACGAAGGCGCCGTCGAGCGAGGCATGCGAGCAAGCGGGGCCGCACTGCCGGCACCTGCGTGGTGCAGTTTGCCCCCGCCCTTTCGCACGCCAGGCGCGATCAGTCCGACTTCGTTGTGAGGCGGGCAGTGAGTCCGGGAGAGTGACTCCGGCTTCCGGGGCTGCGGGGCGACGAAGTCGTCGTAGAGCGAGGTATGCGAGCGGGTCTGCACTGCTGGTACCTGCTTGGTGGAGGTGGCCCCGCGGTTTCGCACGCCAGGCGCGATCAGCCCGGCTTCGTTGTGAGGCGGGCAGTGAGTCCGGGAGAGTGACTGCGGCTTCCGGGGCTGCGGGGTGATGAAGTCGTCGTAGAGCGAGGTATGCGAGCTAGGGTGCGCTGCCGGCGCTGGCAGTGCGTAGCCGGCGCTGCGAGTGTCGCGGCGCCGGGCGCGGTCGGTCCGGCTTACTTGTGAGGTGGGCAGCCGACTCGGCAATGTGCCTCCGGTTCCCGCGCGGGAGTGACGAAGTCACAGCGGGGCGGCTTACGAGCGGGAGTCGCTGTCAGTACCTGCTTCGTGCAGGTGGTGTGCCGAGCGCGATCGGTCCGCCTTACTACTGCGGTGGGCAGCCGACTCGGGAGTGTGCATCCGGCTTTCGGAACAGCGGGTGCGACGAAACCACAGCCGGGCGGGCGACTTGCGACCGCCGGTGCCTGCCAGCACCTGCTGGTGCAGGTGGCGCTGCGGGTGTCGCGCGCCGAGCACGACCGGCCCGACTTACGCGTGAGGCGGTCGGGCTTGGGCGTGTGTCTCCGGCTCTCGGGGCTGCGGGCGACGAAGTCGCGTAGAGCGAGGCGAGCGGGGGTGCGCTGCCGGCACTGGCAGTGCGCAGGTGGCGCTGCCTCGGAGTCTGGGGCGGGCAGCGAGCACAGCATGTGTCTCCGGCTCTCGCCGGTTCGACGATCAAGTTGTTGTGCACAGGGCATGCCGCGTGGTGGGGCAGCTATGGGCGTGGGCCTCCGGTTCTGCGGGTTCGAGTGCAAGACAGACCTACCCCCCGGAGCAGCGAGCTTGGACGTGTGCAGCGGTCTCGGTTCGGGTGCGATCAAGTCGCAGTGGGCGCGACTTGGGTTCGGATGCTGCCGGCGATGGCCGTGCGGGCGCAGCCAGCGTTACGGATTCGCACGGCAGGTCGTCTGGGTGCGAGCTCAGAGCTCTGTCTACGGGCGCACGGTTCGGGGTGCGGGCGGGTGCCAGCCGGCGCGGTTTGGGAGCCGGGGTGAGCTGGCGACGTCGTGTGCTGGCGGCGCTGGAACGTCGAGCGGAAGGCGTAATCGGTGCGATCCACGGGGGCCGCCTGGCAGCGAAGCTCGGCCGGCTTGGCGGCCGGGCGTGTGGCCAGAGGAACAGGCGTGGCTCGGCTCTGAGGTGCGGTGGCGGCGAGCTGGGCAATCTGTTTCGGCCGCGAACAGTGCGCGGTCAAGCCGTAGTACGTGCGGGGTTGTGGCCTGGGTGCGATGACGGCGATGGTCATGTGCAGCCGACCCTGCGGTCTCGCTCGTGAGTTGCGGTCGGGCAGCCGACTGCCGGGGTGTTGTGGCAGCAGAGCTCAGACTGCCGCGGCAGGCCCGCGCGTGGCCAAGTCGCAGAAGCATCATTCGCGGTGTGCAAGCGGCATGGCCTGAGGCTCCGTAGCCGGCGCCGCTGTAAGGGCGTGGCCAAGGTTGCCCGGCTGTCTGGGTGAGTTGGCGAGGCGGCTGGGCAAGGCGCGGCGCTGCGGTATGCGAGTCGGCGGTCGGTGCGACCGGCTGGCGGGGTAACGCGGCAGCAGAGCTCGGACTGGTGCTGACAGGTTTGCGCGGGATCAAGTCGCAGGCGGCGGGCCGCGTCGCGTGAGGGGCAAGGTCTGAGGCTCCGGATCCGGCGCGGTTGCCAAGGCACAGCCAACGTTGCTCAGCTGTCTGGTGCGCTGGCAAGACGGCTGGCCAATGCGCGGCGCTGCGGCCCGTGTGCGAGTCGGCGGTCGGTGCGGCTGGCTGGCGGCGGCGACAGCAGAGATCGGGCTGGCACGACAAGTGCGCGTGGGATCATGGGAGGCGGGGCGTGTCGTTTGGTGTGCGTAAGGCGCGAGGTCTGAGACTGCGTAGCCGGCGCCGCTGTCAGGGCGTGGCCAAGGTTGCCCGGCTGTCTGGTGTGCTGGCGAGGCGACTGGGCAATGCGCGGCGTTGGGGCCTCGCTCGTGAGTCGCGGCCGGGTGGCGGGGTGTCGTGGGAGCAGAGCTTGAGTTGGCGCGACAGGCGTGCGTCGGATCAAATCGTAGGAGGCGGGGCGTGTCGTTTGGTGTGCGTGAAAGGCAAGGCCTGAGCCCGTAGCCGGCGCCGCTGTAAGGGGCGTGGCCGAGGTTGCCCGGCTGCGTGGTGTGCTGACGAGACGGCTCTGCAATGCGCGGTCTCGCGCGTGAGTCGCAGTCGGGGCAGTCGGGTGGCGGGGTGTCGTGAGAGCAGAGCTCAAGCTGGCGCGACAGGCGCGCGCGTCGCCAAGTCGCGGGAGCATCGTTCGGGGTGTGTAGGCGGCTTGGTCTGGGGCGCCGGATCTGGCGCCGCTGTATGGGCGTAGCTAGCGTTGCCCGGCTGTCTGGGTGTGGGCTGGCACGACGGCTCGGCGATGCGCGGCGTTGAGGCTTGGCCGCGGTTGACGGTCCGGGCTGCGAACACTGGCCGGGCATGCGGGGTGGGCGCCGCGGTGCTGGGTGCGAAGCACGTACCGGTCGGCGCGGCTCGCTGTGCGCGTGCGGCCTGACGTTCCGGAACGTGCGCGGCCACGTGGGGCGCGGGAGGCGGGGGAAGTCAGCGCCCGGGTGGAGCTCCCGTCGAGGCGAGTACACCGGAGTGGCTCGGGGCCGGATGTGGTGGGCAGCAGGGCGACTGGCAACTTCTCGGGCGTCGAATGTCGCGGCGGTGCTCTAGGGGCTCGCCGTCCTCTTCCTGCGTGTGCCTGCAGCGTGAGTGTGCGGTGCCGCGGATATTCGAGGTGATCGAGTCAGTGTTGACCTGGTCGGTTATCCGTTGCTTGGAGAAAGGTGGCGGAGAGGCGTTGGTGGATTCTGGACGCCTCGGCGAGGAGCAGTCTCGGCTCGTTGATCGGCACCAGTCGCCGGAGTCTTAGGCGTCGGGAGCAGGTGTTTCGGACGGGGACCCGGCCGCGGCCAGATTGGTTGGCGGCGTCGGAAGGGATTGGCGCTGGCTGGCGGGCCCGCGGGCTGGTCCGGCTGGAGTGCGAGGAACGTTGCGACCCAGGCGGCGGATTCGCTGGTGGAGCGCGGACCAAGCTGGCTGCCCGAGCGCGCAGCCGCCGAAGGCGTGTGGGGGATACAAATGCGGCAGGGCCCCCTTCCTGGTGTGGGAGGGGGCCCTGCCGCGTGTGGTGCGTGTGCCCACGGTGTGTGGGGGTGTTACTTCTTTTTTGCGGCGCTGGTGCGCTTGGCCGCGGGCTTGGCGGTGGTTTTCTTCGCCGCGGTGGTCTTGGCGGCGGGTTTCGCGGCCGTCTTGGTGGTGCTCGTCTTGGCCGCGGGCTTGGCGGCGGTCTTGGTGGTGCTTGCCTTGGCGCGGGTGGTGGCGGGCTTGGCGGCGGTCTTGGTCGCGGCCGGTTTGGCGGCCGTGGCCCGGGTGCGGGTGGTGGTGGAGCGGGTGGCGGCCGGGCGCGATGCCGTGGCCCGCGACGCGGTGGTGCGGGTGGTGGTCGACGCGGTGGCCCGGGTGCCGGTGGCCCGGGTCGCGGTCGTGGTGGCGCGCTTGACCGCGGTCGCCTTCGGCAGCTTCTTCGTGCCGGAGATGACGTCCTTGAACGTGGTCCCGGCCCGGAACGCGGGCACGTTCGTCTTCTTCACCCGCACCGTCTCACCGGTGCGCGGGTTGCGCGCGGTGCGGGCGGCACGGGCACGCTTCTCGAACACACCGAACCCGGTGATGTTCACCTTCTCGCCCTTGTTGACCGTCCGGATGATGATGTCGACGAGACCGTCGACGGCCTCCGAAGCAACCTTTTTGTCGCCCAGACGCTCCGACAGCGCCTCGATCAGCTGGGCCTTGTTGGCCATTCCAGTCCTCCAAGAAGAACTCTTCGTCCACGGCCACATCGGCCGAACTCTTCAATAGTATTACCCATAACGCGGAGAAGTCCAAACGGGACCCTTGGTTTTTCCGTTGGCGTGTCTGCGGTCTGCCCTTTCGGAGGACTCGGGAACGGCCGGAATAGCGGTCGCTTTCTTCGCTCTGATGTTCGATTGTTCGCGCGGAGTGCCTCTCTACCAGGGGCTTTGGTGCGAGCTCGGGTCGGCATTCGTGCTTCTCCAGTGGTGTCAGGCGATCTTGGCGGGGGCTCCGGAGTGTCCTTTGCGGACTGATCCATCCGGGGGTCTGGAGGGCTGCCGAAAACGGCCTCGGACCGCTTGCGGCGACCGCGGAGAGGTCTTGGGAGGGGGTGGGGCCGGCCGGTCGGCGCGTCTCGCGGCGCTGCCGGCATCCGCTGGATGGAAGGGAACTCTGCACCGGGTGGCACGGGCCGGCTGGATGCCAGTGGCAAACCCGACAAAGCAGAACCTGAGTGACGGCAACGGCTCCCGGCGCGTCCGACCGGGTGGCGCAACCTTGAACCAGTCGAGAAAACGTCGGGGCAGCAGCGGCACGGATCCGAACCGCGGCGCGGGTTCTGTGCGCCACAAGGACGACTGTTCAGGGGCCGAACGGGGTCCGCGAGGTGAACGACGGTTCGGCCGCCCGTGGCGGGAGCGCCAAGCCGTTGCAGCGGATAGGTATCGGCTTCGCCTGAGGGAGCTGTGCGGCGGACGAACACGTCCTGCGCACGAAGATCATGGCACGACGCGCTGCGCGGGAACGGGCCCGGCGGATGGGTGGCAGGCCTGGCACTGCAGGGAAGCCGAGGGGCGTAGGCCCTCGTGTCGTGGGGGAGCCGTGAGTTCGGCGGCAGCTGCTCCGCTGATGAGCTCCCGACTCGGCCGAGGTCTGGCGGGACTGGCCGGGTGTGCCGGGCCTCGGCTCGGGCAGTCGGCCCGGCTGCGGCGCGGTGGAGCTCCGTCGACAAGGGCCGATTGGGCCGCCGCGGCCGGACGAAGACGTGGTCGTGCCGAGGGGTCTCGCTCTTGTCATAGGTTTCCGGTGAGTGAGGTTCTGCTGATCAGGAGCGGAACGCCGGGAGCTCAAACGAGCAGTGGCTGCACCGGCGGAGGACAGAGATGGCGCTGTGGCAGGCATCCTTTGGACTGGCCGCGAAGTGCGGAGTGATACGCGGACTCGAACGAGAAGCTGTAACGGTCGGAGCCTGGCCGCGCACGGCCTGGCGGCGTTCCGACGCGATACGTGCGAATGGTCTGTGGGTGTCGCGAGGCCGACGTGTAACGGGCGTGGCGCCGTCGGCTGCCGCCCCGAAGCCTTGGGCACCGTACGTACGTAAGACAGGCGATCGGTAGAGGCGAGGGCAATAGGCAGCCGCTTTGGTCCTCGGTAGTAGAGGCATGCCGGCGGGCTAGTGGAAGCGGAGCTCACGCGAGACGGTGATGCGGTCGGTCTCGTGACGGGGCGCGGGTGCCTTGCGGCCCAGTCGGCGCCGCGGAGGTGGCGGCCACCTCGTGTCGCGCCGGGCACTGGTGCCTTGAGGGCACGCCGGTGCGAAGACGCCAGGAACGGCCAGTGGGGTAGGGAAGTGACGGACTGCCTGGTTGCTACGCGCGTGGATTCGTTGAGAACGAGTGGCGCCGCGCCCTGATCAAACACGGTGGCAGGCGTGGCCGTATCGAGACCGCGGAAGCATCTGGCGTCGTGGCGGTCCGGGACGTGTGCATCGGGGAAGAGTGTCGCGGCGGAGCTGTGTTGCGATGCGGACGCTGACGATGGCAGACGCGGCGGGTCGCGCCTGGCTGGCTCTGTTGTACCGCGCTGTACCGCGACGTCGAGGCTCAGGGGGAGTACGTTGCGGCCGATGCGCCGACGACACACGGCTGCCGACGAGGTCTGAAGCGGCCCACTGCAGATTCGTGAAGCGACGAACTTGTCGGGGTGCGGTCTGTGGGTCTCCGGCTGAGGCCAGGCGGGGAGGGAGGCGTGGCTCGATGACGTGCGGGCGCCGGCGACGAAAGGGGTGGCGGGGAGATGGCTGACTCTGTTGCGCCACGCGCGCACTCGGACTTGAGCCCACGCAGGCAGCGCTTCGGCTGATGTCTTGACGACACTCCGCCGTCGGCGACGACAGCGGAGCACGGGGCTGACTTCGCGGTGGTGCCGGAGGTCGCTGGCTCCGCACCGATGAGGTGGGGTGCTGACGATGGCTCTGTTGTGCTGCGCGTGGATGTCTGGGATGGGGGTTGGCATCGCGGCTGAGCTGAGAAGAGGCGCGGGTACCGCCGACGGCAGGTTCGGCGAGGCGAGGCTGCGGAGGAGGCTGATTCTGCTGTGCCGCGCGTGTACCTCCGGGGATTCCGGGTGGGAGGGCGTTGCGGCCGGCGTCTTTGATGCCGACAGCGGCAGTGGCGGGTAGCTGCTCGGTGTGGCGGGTCTGTCGGTGCTGAGGCGGGGGGATCGTGGTGCGGTGGGACAAGGCTCGACAGGTCGCGACTCTGTTGTGCTGCGCTGGGAGATCGAGGATGAGCTCATGCGAGCGCCCAGCTGATGCCTTGATCAACTAGCGAGCCGGGCGGCACTGGCTTCTCGGTGCCCCGTCTGTCGATCAGGACCGAGTTCGAGCGTGACGGCATTTCGCCCTGCGCCTTGATCAGGCAGCGCGGCAGATGGGCGAGAGAGCAGCCGACACCGCGATGTGCCCTGCAGGCTGCGACGGGGCCGGAGCGAAGACGAGCGGAAGCAGAATTCGATGCGCCGGCCGGACGCGAGAGGACAGTGGCCGCCGACACAGCCGACGAGCGGCGGGAAGGCGTTCCGTCTCGCCGTTCCGATAAATCACAGGGGTACGTCGAGCACAGCTGGTCAGGGGCGGCGCCCGGCCGATCGTTTGGTTGAGGCGTGCATCTGAAGGCGGCTGGCCGGAGTGCTCGGTCGTTTGATCGCGGTGACGGCTGCGACAGGACCAACCGGTGGAGGCGTCGGCTCCTGTTGGTCTGGCGCACCCCGGCCGCGGCAGGCGCACCGGGTCAGGGGTGGCGCTGCGGCGCTCCGCGGATCCATTACCGGGTGCGTGGAGGGCGGAGGTGGCCGGCCGGTCGTGTGGTCGTGGTGGCGGTTGTAGCCGAGAGGGCCGGCGGTGGGCGTCGGGTTCGGCTGTTGCGGTGCATCGCGGTGGTGTGGGCGGTGGGTGCGGGCTGGGAGTGGCGTCGCGGAGTCCAGCGGATCGTGTGGTTGTGGTCTGCGAACGGTCGTTGGGGCACTCGCCAAGTGGTGTGGTGGTGACGGTTGTAGCCGAGACGGCCGCCGGTTGGCGTCGGGTTCGGCTGTTGCGGTGCATCGCAGTGGTGCGGCCGATGCTGCCCGGCGGCAGTGGTGTCGCGGAGTCGAACGGGCGGCTTGTATGTGGTGCGTGGACGGGCGGTGGCGGGATGGCCGGGTGGTGTGGTCACCGTGAGGGTTGCGGCCGATGCAACCGATGGGTGCCGCCGCCTTCGGCCGGCGTGTCACCGCGGTGCGGCCCGCGCGGTTGGTGCGGAGCGGCGGAGCCGTGCCCTGCCGAACGTCTGGTTGTGGCGCAGAGGCGTGGGTAGTCCGTTCGCGGCGACGGATGCGGCTGGTGCGGAGGGCGGGACTCACCGCGTGGGGCCGTCGCGCTTGGGGGTGCAGGCCGGCGAGAACGACTCCCGGCCCGGTGGGAGGTGCCGGGAGAGAAACGGGCCCCCGGACGCGGGACCGCCGGAAGACCGACATGCCGGCGAGTATCAGCGGCGCGAGGCCGGCGAAGGGAACAACGGCGTGCCGCGACAACCGCAGCCGAGTAAGTCGGCGCGCGGGTACTGCAGAGTGTGCAACCGACTGCGGACAGTCGAGCGATCACCAGCCGGCGAGTGAGATCCGTCTCCCGGTGCTGGAAGCCGGGAGCAGCGGGACCGCGTCCACTCAGGACCCTCAGGCGGGCGCGGTCGTGCGGGCCAGGGAGAAGTACAGGTCGTCGCTGTAGGGCGCCGCGGCGTGGGTGGTGGGGTGCCAGATGGTGCGGGACAGGTGGAACAGGTCGCCGAGGTAGAGGTGGAGGGCCGTGGAGGGCGTGGTGGTGTGGTTGGCGACCGAGTGGATCACGTGTTCGTCCATGGGCTGGACGGAGCCGGCGGTCGTGTCCGTCTCGCCGGCGGGGGAGAGGGCGCCGCCGGACAGGCGGTAGAAGGTGTTGGTCTCGCGGCCGTCGAGGACGGCGATGCAGGCGGGGATCAGGTGGTCGTGTGGTGGGTACTCCGTGCGGGGCGGGATCTCGACCCGCAGGAGCGTCAGGGTCGGTTCGGCGTGGAGGACGTGTTCCGCGGCGCCGGCGCCCGGCAGCCACGTCAGGACGTCCGAAACGGCGATGTCCTGCTGCAGCCGGAGGAGGGCGGCGGGTGTGGTGGCCCGCCGGGCGGCGTGGATGAGGTCGGTGAGGTTCGGCATCGGGCTCCGTCCACCTGGGAGGTTCGGGGAACAGGGTGCCATCGAGGTGGGTCGGACGCGGCTTAAGAACGCGGCGCCGTTCTCAGCTGCCGCACATGAAAAGGCCGCCTCCCCGGGGTGGGGGGAGGCGGCCGTGGGAAGCAGCCGGCGTCAGAGCCGTTCTTGGAGCGCGTCCGCCGCGGCCAGGAGGTCGGCGGCCCAGCGCGCGCCGGGTTTGCGCCCGATGCGTTCGATGGGCCCCGAGACCGACACGGCGGCCACGACGGCACCCGACGAATCCCGTACGGGCGCGGAAACGCTCGCCACGCCCGGTTCCCGTTCGGCGACGCTCTGCGCCCAGCCGCGGCGGCGCACCTCGAGCAGGGTGCGTTCCCCGTACACGGCCTCGGCGAGGATGGTGCGCTGCGTGTGCGGATCCGACCACGCGGCAAGCACCTTGGCGCCCGAGCCCGCCGTCATCGGCAGGCGCGAGCCGACCGGGACCGTGTCACGCAGGCCGCTCGGCGGCTCGGCCGTCGAGACGCACACGCGCTGCACGCCGTCGCGGCGGTAGAGCTGCACGCTCTCGCCCGTGATGTCGCGCAGTTTCGGCAGCACGGAGCCCGCGGCGTCGAGCAGGGGATCGGTCGAACCGCCCGCCAGCTCGGCGAGCGCCGTGCCCGGGCGCCAGCGGCCGTCCGGCCCGCGCCGCAGGAGGCGGTGCACCTCGAGCCCCACGGCGAGGCGGTGCGCCGTCGCCCTCGGTAGTCCCGTGCGTGAGCAGAGTTCCGCCAGCCCACAGGGGTCTTCCGCGACGGCCTGCAGCACCGCCACGGCTTTGTCCAGTACTCCGATACCGCTATGCTGTCCCACGACGCGATACTAACTTCCCAAACTTCGGGAAGTCCAGAATCTGGGAAAAACGAACTCGAGCTGCGCACGTGACGTGGCTCGCCCCGCCTTCGGTGCTCGCCCGAGTTCCTTGCTCCCGGCCAACCCTTGGAAGGAGCCGGAGATGACCAGCCCGACCGGCAAGGCCCGCACGCTGGCGGAGAAGGTGTGGGACAGCCACCTCGTGCGCCGAGGCGAAGGCGCCGAACCGGACCTGCTCTACATCGACCTCCACCTGGTGCACGAAGTCACCAGCCCGCAGGCGTTCGACGGTCTCCGCCTGGCCGGGCGGCCCGTGCGCCGCCCCGACCTCACCATCGCGACGGAGGACCACAACGTCCCGACGGTGGACATCGACCTCCCGATCGCGGACCCGGTCTCGCGCACGCAGGTCGAGACCCTTCGCCGCAACTGCGAGGAGTTCGGTGTCCGGCTGCACCCCATGGGGGACGCCGAGCAGGGCATCGTGCACGTCATCGGCCCGCAGCTGGGTCTCACGCAGCCCGGCACGACCGTCGTGTGCGGCGACAGCCACACCTCCACCCACGGCGCGTTCGGCGCCATGGCGTTCGGCATCGGCACGTCGGAGGTCGAGCACGTGCTCGCCACCCAGACGCTGCCGCTGCGCCCGTTCAAGACGATGGCGATCACCGTCGACGGGGAGCTCAAGCCGGGCGTCACGGCGAAGGACATCATCCTCGCCGTCATCGCCAAGATCGGCACGGGCGGTGGGCAGGGCTACGTGCTCGAGTACCGCGGCAAGGCCATCGAGGCGCTGTCGATGGAAGCCCGCATGACCGTCTGCAACATGTCGATCGAAGCGGGCGCGCGCGCCGGCATGATCGCGCCGGACGAGACGACCTTCGCGTACCTGAAGGGCCGCCCGCACGCGCCGCAGGGCGCCGATTGGGACGCCGCCGTGGCCGCGTGGCGCGAGCTGCGCACCGACGAGGGCGCGGAGTTCGACGCCGAGGTGCACCTCGACGCCGACGAGCTCACCCCGTTTGTGACCTGGGGCACCAACCCGGGCCAGGGCCTGCCGCTGGGTGCCGCGGTGCCCGACCCGGCCGCCATCGGCGACGAGAACGAGCGCATCGCTGCCGAGAAGGCGTTGTCCTATATGGACCTGACGCCGGGCACGCCGCTGCGTGAGATCTCGGTCGACACCGTCTTCCTCGGTTCGTGCACCAACGGACGCATCGAGGACCTGCGCGCGGCCGCCGACGTGCTGCGCGGGCGCAAGGTCGCCGA
Source organism: Amycolatopsis sp. FDAARGOS 1241 (assembly GCF_016889705.1). Lineage (NCBI taxonomy): Bacteria > Bacillati > Actinomycetota > Actinomycetes > Pseudonocardiales > Pseudonocardiaceae > Amycolatopsis > Amycolatopsis sp. FDAARGOS 1241. The sequence goes on along the minus strand of NZ_CP069526.1, from coordinate 7,277,625 downwards.
GTCCGTTCGCATGCTCGTGGTCCCCGGTTCGATGCGCGTGCGCAAGGCGGCCGAGGAGGAGGGCCTCGACAAGGTCTTCACCGAGGCCGGCGCCGAGTGGCGGCAGGCGGGCTGCTCGATGTGCCTCGGCATGAACCCCGACCAGCTCGCGCCCGGTGAGCGCAGCGCGTCGACCTCCAACCGCAACTTCGAGGGCCGGCAGGGCAAGGGTGGGCGCACCCACCTCGTGTCGCCGCTCGTGGCCGCCGCCACCGCGATCCGGGGCACGCTCTCGTCCCCGGCCGACCTGGTGCCCGCGGGCGTCTGAGACCCCCGAACCACCGAGACAGGAGCTCCCACCATGCAACCGTTCACCCAGCACACGGGCATCGGAGTGCCGCTGCGCCGGTCCAACGTGGACACAGACCAGATCATCCCGGCCGTGTACCTCAAGCGCGTGACGCGCACCGGCTTCGAAGACGGCCTGTTCGCCGGCTGGCGCACCCAGGAGGACTTCATCCTCAACTCGGAGCCCTTCAAGTCCGGCAGCGTCCTGGTCGCCGGACCGGACTTCGGCACCGGCTCGTCGCGCGAGCACGCCGTGTGGGCACTGATGGACTACGGCTTCCGCGCCGTGATCTCTTCCCGCTTCGCCGACATCTTCCGGGGCAACTCGGGCAAGGGCGGCCTGGTTGCCGCCCAGTGCGAACAATCCGACGTCGAACTGCTCTGGAAGCTGCTCGAGAACGACCCCGGCACGGAGGTCACGGTCGACCTCGAGACCAAGACCGTGCGAGCCAAGGACTTCACCGCGCCCTTCCAGATCGACGATTACGTCCGCTGGCGGCTGCTCGAAGGGCTCGATGACATCGCTCTCACCCTTCGCCACGCCGAAGACATCGACGCGTTCGAGTCGGCCCGGCCCTCCTGGAAGCCCGTGACCACCGCGAGCACGGCCTCCTAGTCCCAGGTCAGGGACGCGGATTCCCTGCTCGGAAAGGGAATCCGCGCCCCTGCGCCGGGGTCGCGAAGAACCCCTTCACCGACACCAAACGGCACCTCGCGAGGCCCCGGACGGGTCTCTCGAGAGGCGGAACCACTCCCGACGCAAGGGAAAATTCCGCGCGCCGTTTGGAATTTGTGCTGCATTGGTAATACCGTGTGCGCTAGTCGGCCGATGTGGCCGTGGACGAAGAGTTCTTCTTGGAGGACTGGAATGGCCAACAAGGCCCAGCTGATCGAGGCGCTGTCGGAGCGTCTGGGCGACAAAAAGGTTGCTTCGGAGGCCGTCGACGGTCTCGTCGACATCATCATCCGGACGGTCAACAAGGGCGAGAAGGTGAACATCACCGGGTTCGGTGTGTTCGAGAAGCGTGCCCGTGCCGCCCGCACCGCGCGCAACCCGCGCACCGGTGAGACGGTGCGGGTGAAGAAGACGAACGTGCCCGCGTTCCGGGCCGGGACCACGTTCAAGGACGTCATCTCCGGCACGAAGAAGCTGCCGAAGGCGACCGCGGTCAAGCGCGCCACCACGACCGCGACCCGGGCCACCGGCACCCGGGCCACCGCGTCGACCACCACCCGCACCACCGCGTCGCGGGCCACGGCATCGCGCCCGGCCGCCACCCGCTCCACCACCACCCGCACCCGGGCCACGGCCGCCAAACCGGCCGCGACCAAGACCGCCGCCAAGCCCGCCACCACCCGCGCCAAGGCAAGCACCACCAAGACCGCCGCCAAGCCCGCGGCCAAGACGAGCACCACCAAGACGGCCGCGAAACCCGCCGCCAAGACCACCGCGGCGAAGAAAACCACCGCCAAGCCCGCGGCCAAGCGCACCAGCGCCGCAAAAAAGAAGTAACACCCCCACACACCGTGGGCACACGCACCACACGCGGCAGGGCCCCCTCCCACACCAGGAAGGGGGCCCTGCCGCGTCTCCGGGAAGTCCCCGCCGCTCCAGGAATCGGCGCAGGGGACTGAGCACGTCCGGCAGATGATCGCGACAGCCCCGCAGCCGCATCTGTCACCAGGGGCGTGGCCGCGTCGGCGGATCGACCGTGCCCCAACACATCCGGCGCCGGCCTCGAGCCGCAGGTTCACCGGACCGCCAAGCCCTGCCGGCGCTTGGTCGGACCCGCGCCGGGAGTACTTGAAGCACAGCCACCCCGCGCGTCTTCGAGGCGATCCCGGGTCCTTCTGCCGGCTCGTGTGATCACTTCCGAGCCAGGGGTGAAATATTCGGTCGGAGCAGGGCTGCTCGATACGCCGTTCGGGCGGACTTCTGTACCGGTTGGCGCCTCGAAGCCAATCCCGATCTCTATAGAATCTCGCCCGCCCAACGCGGAGGAATAGCCGCACGACACTTTTCGAGCGCATTCGAACAGTGCCGCATTCACCGATCTTCCCCGCGGCCGGCGCGCCCGCCGGAAAGGCGGAAGGCCTCCCCGCCGACAACGACGAGGAGGCCTTCCGCGCAGAAACCGGTCAGTGCCGCGACGGGGCCGGCGCGGGGAGCGGGCTGGGGTAGTAGTCCGCGCCCACGAGCTGGGGACCGGTGTCACCGGCGCGGAACGACAGGACCCACAGGGAGCCCTTCTTGCTCGGCACCACACCGCCGCGGGCGGCGGGCAGCGCCAAGCCGTCGCGGTCGGCCAGAGCGCTCACCACGTCCGGGATCACGCCGCCCTGGCTGCAGATCAGCGGCGTGCCACCGGCACCGGCGATGGCCAGCAGGCGGTTGATCCCGTGGACCGGATCGGGCCAGTAGCCCTCTTCGGACAGCAGCTCCTCGTGGTGGATCTCGACACCGAGGTCCTCCGCGACACCCCGGACCGTCTGCACGCACCGCAGCCGCGGGGCCGAGAAGACGTCGTCCGGACCGAAGAGCGGCAGCAGGGTGCGCAGTGCCTCGGCCTGGCGCAGACCGGCGTCCGACAGCGGGCGCAGGTCGTCGTCGCCGGTCCAGTCGTCGCGCTTGCCCGCCTTGGCGTGGCGGACGAGCAGCACGGTCGTGAGCGTTGCCGGCAGGGAGCAGAACCCCCGCAGCACGCCGACATCGGCGGAGTTCGTCAGCAAGCGCTCGGCCGCCACGGGGTCGAGCCAGCGCAGCTCGTCGACCTCGTGGTTGGCCTCGAACGAACCCGACACGGCTTCGCCGCTGAAGTAGTCGACGGTCTTGCTCAGCATCTTCGCGCCGTTTCGGGCGGGCACGTCGTACGCGGTCTGCGCGACGTGCCGGCCCAGCACGGTGTGGTAGCCGGTTTCCTCTCGCACTTCCCGCACCGCCGCGGCGGCGAGGGTCTCACCGGCGTCGAGTTTTCCCTTCGGCAGCGACCAGTCGTCGTAGCGGGGCCGGTGCACGAGGGCGACTTCGATCCCGTCGCCGGCGTGGCGCCACAGCACTGCACCGGCTGCGCGGACGTCCACGCTCATCCGGCGGCCCCGTGCAGCTTCGCCAGCTCAACCTGGTGATCACGGACCTGCGAACCGGCCGCCGGGAACGGCTGCCACTCACCGGTCGCGGTGAGGACCCAGCAGCGCGTGGCCGGGTCGAGTGCCGAGTCGAACACGGCGTCGAGCTGGTTCGTGAGCTTCGGGTCCTTCACGCGCACGAGCGCCTCGATGCGGCGGTCGAGGTTGCGGTGCATCATGTCGGCGCTGCCGATCCAGTGGGTGCCGCCCGCGCGGAAGTGGAAGATCCGCGAGTGCTCGAGGAAGCGGCCCAGGATCGAGCGCACGCGGATGTTCTCCGACAGCCCCTCGACACCTGGCTTCAGCGCGCAGATGCCGCGCACGACCACGTCGACGGGCACCCCGGCCTGCGAAGCGTGGTACAGCGCGTCGACCACCTGCTCGTCGACGAGCGAGTTGCACTTGATCCGGATCCCGGCCGCCTGCCCGGCGCGCGCCAGCTCGATCTCCTCGCCGATCGAGCGGACGATGCCGCGGCGGATGCCGTGGGGCGACGTGAGGATCGTGCGGTAGGTGTCCTGCCGCGAGTAGCCGGTGAGCACGTTGAACAGGTCGGTGACGTCGGCGCCGATGCTCGGGTCGGCCGTGAGCAGGCCGAGGTCCTCGTACAGGCGCGCGGTCTTCGGGTTGTAGTTGCCGGTGCCGATGTGGCAGTAGCGGCGGATGGTCGAACCCTCCTGGCGCACCACCATCGACACCTTGCAGTGCGTCTTCAGCCCGACGAGGCCGTAGACCACGTGCACGCCCGCGCGTTCCAGCGTGCGCGCCCACGTGATGTTGGCCTGTTCGTCGAAGCGCGCCTTGATCTCGACGAGTGCCACGACCTGCTTGCCCGCCTCGGCGGCGTCGATCAGCGCGTCGACGATCGGCGAGTCGCCCGACGTGCGGTACAGCGTCTGCTTGATCGCCAGCACCTTCGAGTCGGCCGCGGCCTGCTCGATGAAGCGCTGCACGCTCGTGGAGAACGAGTCGTACGGGTGGTGCACCAGCACGTCGCCCTCGCGCAGCGTCGCGAACACGCTCTTAGGCGTCTCGCGCTCGCCGAACGCCGGGTGCGTCGCCGGCACGAACGGCCTGTCCTTGAGTTCCTTGCGGTCCACACCGGACAGCTGGTGCAGACAGGTCAGGTCGAGCAGGCCCGGCACCTCGACGACGTCGGCCGGGTCCACCTCGAGTTCGCGCAGCAGCAGCTCGAGCATGTGCTCGCTCATGTCCTCCGCGACCTCGAGCCGCACCGGCGGGCCGAAGCGCCGCTGCGCGAGCTCGCGCTCCAGGGCCTGCAGGAGGTCCTCGTCACGGTCCTCTTCCACCTCGAAGTCGGCGTTGCGGGTGACGCGGAACACGTGGTGCTCCGTGACCTCCATGCCGGTGAACAGCTCGCCGAGGTGCGCGGCGATGAGTTCCTCCAGCGGCAGGAACGTCGCCGTGCGGTTGGTGCGTTCCGACTCCACGCGCATGAGCCTCGGCACGTTGCTCGGCACCTTCACCCGGGCGAAGCGCTCGGTGCCGCCCTGCGGGTCGCGCACCGTCACCGCCAGGTTGAGCGACAGGCCCGAGATGTACGGGAACGGGTGCGCCGGGTCGACGGCCAGCGGCGTGAGCACCGGGAAGATCTGCTCGGAGAAATAGCTCGACAGCCGCAGCTGTTCGGCGCCCGAGAGGTCGGCCCAGCCGACGAGCCGGATGTCCTGCTTGGCCAGCTGCGGACGCAGGTGGTCTTCGAACGCGCTCGTGTGGCGCTCCACCAGGTCCTGGTTGCGCTTGGCGATGTAGTCCAGCTGCTCGCGCGGCGTGAGGCCGTCGGCGCTGCGCACGGACAGGCCCGTGTCTTCGCGGCGCTTCAGGCCGGCCACGCGGACCATGTAGAACTCGTCCAAATTGGACGCGAAGATGGCGAGGAACTTCGCCCGTTCGAGCAGCGGCTGCGACTCGTCCTCGGCGAGAGCCAACACCCGTGCGTTGAAGTCGAGCCAGGACAGCTCCCGGTTGAAGTACCTGTCGTCGGGCAGCGTTTCGACGGCGGTGGGCGGCGACGCCGAGGTGACAGCGGGCGGCGCCGAGGGTACGGCGCCCTCGGAGGTCCCCGTGCGGCGCGAGCGGGCCGGGCGCGCGGTGGTGACGGCCGCGGCCGAGGTGGTCTTGCGGGCGCGCGGGGTTTTCGCCGCGGGCGCGTTCGCCTCGCTCTTCGCGGCGGGGGCCTTCGCGGTCTTCGGCTTGCCCGCCGCGTTCGCGCCGGCCTTCGCGGCGGTCGCGCGGGCAGCCGTCTTCACCGCGTCGGCGGTCTTGCCGGAGGTCGTCTTCCGCGCGGCGCTGGTGCGGCGCGCCGGGGTCGCAGGCGCGTCAGCTTTCGCCACGCTGGCCCTGCGCCGCCGGGCGGGCTGTCCGTTCCGGGCGGGTGTGCTGGCGTCGTCTGTGCTCACGACGCCCATTGTTCACTACGGAGGCGCCGTTTGCGCAGACCGCGATGAAGGTCAAATGAACACCTCAACCCATCGGGACGGTCTCGGCGGGCAGCAGCGCGGCCGTGCGTTTGCCGAAGCCGAGCGCGGCCGCGTACCGAAGATCGTCCGATGTGTCCACGTCGCTGCGCAGGGAACCCAGGCCGGCGGCCAGCGCGACGGCGCCGGAAGCCGTGTGCCGCTGGGCGGAACCGGCGCCGAACCGCGGGTCGAGTGGCGCTCCGGGCGCCGACAGCAGCAGTGTCGTGCCCGTGCCCTGGCGGTCCGCGACGAACGCGCGCGCCCCCGCCGCTTCGGCCAGCGCGGCCGCGAAGTCGCCCGCGCGCAGAGCCGGCAGGTCGGCCTGCAGCGCACCGACGACACCAGCCGGGTCGCCGTCGCGCAGCAGAGCCTCACCGTGACGCAGCGCTTCGTTCAGGCCGCCGTCGCGGGACTCCTTCACCAGCTCCACGCCCAGACCGGCCAGTTCGGACACCGCGGCCGGGTCGGCGGCCACCACCAGCACGCGCCGCACGGCGGCCACCGACGTCACGGCCGCGAGCGTGTCGTACGCCAGGGCCAGCACCAGCTCGGCGTGCGCCACCCCGGCGAGCGCGCCCCGCAGGCGCGACTTGCCCTCACGCGGGTGTTTCAACGGCACGACCAGGTCCACGTCCACCCGTCCATCTTTACCCGATCCCGGCGAGGCTCGTGGTGAGCGCACCCTCCCTGGACTGCGTGAACCCCGGGGCGGCAGGATCTGCCGGAGAGCAGACCGTTCGAGGAGGAGACTTGGCACGGCGTGAGAAGGGCGGCTTCTGGGTGGGGCTGGCCGCGGTTGTGTTCTACCCGCTGACCGCGATCGGGAAGCGGGTGTACGTCGGGGCGGAGAAGATCCCCAGGCAGGGGCCCGCGGTGCTGGTGATGAACCACATCTCGCACCTGGACCCCGTGGTCGACGCCGTGTTCGTGCACCGCCAGAAGCGCGTGCCGCGGTTCTTCCTCAAGGAGAGCCTGCGCCACGTCCCCGTGTTCGGGAAGGTCGTCGACGGCTCCGGCCAGATCCCGGTGGCGCGCGGGTCGAGCGCGGCGGGCGACAGCCTCAAGGCCGCGCACGAGGCGCTGGCCGAAGGCAAGCTCATCGTGATCTACCCCGAGGGCACGATCACGAAAGACCCGGCCGGCTGGCCCAAGGAGTCCTTCACCGGGGTCGCGCGGCTCGCGCTGCAGAACGACGTGCCGGTGATCCCGATCGCGCGCTGGGGCACCAACCAGATCTACAACGGCTACACGAAGAAGCTCACGCCGTTCCCGCGCAAGACCGTGACGCACCTCGTCGGCGACCCGCTGGACCTCTCGGCCTATGCCGGGGCGAACACCCGCAGCGCCTCGACGCTGCGCCAGGTCACCAAGCTGATGATGGACGAGGTGACCCGGCTGCTCGCCGAGATCCGGCACGAGGAACCGCCCGCGAAGAAGCCGGAGGACGGCGCCTGATGGCCTCTTTCACCACCGACGTCCAGCGGGTGACCGTGCTCGGCGCCGGCTCGTGGGGCACGGCGTTCGCGAAGGTGCTCGGCGACGCGGGGCGCGACGTGACGATGTGGGCGCGTCGCGAGTCGGTCGCCGACGAGATCTCCACGCGCCACACCAACGAGTCGTACCTGCCCGGCACCCGGCTGCCCGGCCGCATCACGGCGACGGCCGACCCGGCGGCGGCGCTCGACGGTGCCGAGGCGGTGGTCCTCGGGGTGCCGAGCCAGAGCCTGCGCGCGAACCTCACCGCGTGGCAGCCGCTGTTGCCGCGCGACGCGATCCTGGTGAGCGTCGCCAAGGGCGTGGAGCTGGGCACGCTCAAGCGCATGAGCGAGGTCATCGCCGAGCTGGCGAAGGTCGACCCGGGTGAGATCGTCGTGGTGTCCGGTCCGAACCTCGCGCGCGAGATCGCCGCCGCGCAACCGGCCGCCGCGGTGGTGGCGTGCACCGACCACGAGCGCGCCATGGCGATCCAGCGGGCGTGCTCGAACCAGTACTTCCGCCCCTACACCAACACCGACGTCGTCGGCTGCGAGCTGGGCGGCGCGTGCAAGAACGTGATCGCGCTGAGCTGCGGCATGGCCGCCGGCATGGGCTTCGGCGCCAACACGGCGGCGACCTTGATGACGCGCGGGCTCGCGGAGATGGCGCGCCTGGGCGCGAAGCTCGGCGCCGATCCGCTGACGTTCGCGGGCCTGGCCGGCCTCGGCGACCTCGTGGCGACGTGCTCGTCTCCGCTCTCGCGCAACCGCACCTTCGGCGAACGGCTCGGCCGCGGCGACACGCTGGAACAGGCGCAAGCCGCGGCGGGCGGGCAGGTCGCCGAGGGCGTGACGTCGTGCTCGTCGATCCGGGAGCTCGCGCGCGGTCTCGGTGTCGACATGCCGATCACCGACGCGATGCACCGCGTGTGCCACGAGGGGGTCGATCCCCGGCAGGCCGGTGCGGAACTGCTGGGCCGCTCGCAGAAGCACGAGTGGAGCTGATCTTGCTCCCAGAGGGTGGGAACCGGTTGACCCGCTTGGCCGGTGCTGGTTCGCTGTCGGCGTGCTGACGTGCCTGATGACTGTGCGGCGGGGGTCCTGCGACCTCGGCCCCGTCGTGGCGTCGTCGGTGTCGTGTCGCTGTTGTCGGTGAACCCAGCCCCGGCCCAGCTCGACACCCTTTGCCTGCGAGGAAACCCTTCATGTTCGCCGTCCCGGACAACACCCTGCTGCGTCCCGAGAACCCCGCCTTGCGTCACCCGGTGCGCGTCGCCCTCGAGGTGGCCGCCGACCGCGAACGCTGGGCCGGCCTGCTGCGCTACGACCCCGACGAGCGCTTCTCCGCGCTCGTCGACGCCGCCGGGGGCCAGGAGATCTGGCTGCTGTCCTGGCTCCCCGGCCAGCACACCGACCTGCACGACCACGAGTTCGCGAGCGGCGCGTTCACCGTCGTGTCCGGCCGGCTGGCGGAGACCGTCGCGCGCCGCTCGCCCGACGGCCGTGCGGTCACCGAGGTGCACGCGCTGGCGGCGGGCCAATCGCGCGTGTTCGGTCCCGGTTACGTGCACGAGGTGCGCAACGCCGGCCCGGACCCGGCCATCAGCCTGCACGTCTACCGCGACGGACCGCGGGCCGTGCGGCCCTTCCACCTCGAGCCGCTGGGCGGGCCGGTCCGGGACTGAGCTCAGTCCAGGTCGCCGCGCAGCCGGAACTCGGCCTCGATCGCCTCGCGCGAGGCGCCCGTGGCGAGCAGGACCTGCAGCAGCACGCGGGACTTGCGCGGGTCGAGCCAGCCCGCCATCGTGGCGCCCACCTTGATCAGGCTCGACTCGGAGCCGTGGAAGCCGTAGGTACCGCGGAACGTCGTGCCGGCGCCGGTGCGGGTCGCGACGACGATCGGGACATCCGCGGTGGCGATCACGTCGGCCGTGCCCGTGGAGACGTGGCCGACGCCGCCGGCCGCGACGACCACGCCGCGAGCGCCGGCGTCGAGCACCAGCGACAGCAGCTCACCCGAGTCCGCGATCCCCGCCTCCAGCAACGGGACTAGACCGGCGAAGTCCGCGTTGTCGACCGGCACCGCGGCCGCGCGCGAACCGGCGGGGTGGAAGTAGTGGACGGATCCCTCGGCGACGAGCCCGAGCGGTCCCGCCGGGTTCGACGAGAACGCTTCGACGTGGCTCGCGTGCGCCTTGCGTACCCAGCGGGCCGTGTGCACGTCGTCGTTGAAGGCCACCAGCGCGCCGCGCCCGCGGCTGCGCGGTGAAGCGGCGACGGTGAGTGCGGCGAGCAGGTTCGCCGGTCCGTCGGCGGACGGCAGGCTCGGGTTGCGCATCGCGCCGGTGACGACCACCGGCACGTCGTGGGGCCACGTCAGCTCGAAGAACCACGCGGTTTCCTCCAGCGTGTCCGTGCCCTGCACCACCACGAGTCCCGCCGCGCCGGCCGCGACCTGCTCCAGGCCCCAGGCGCGGGTGCGCAGCAGCGTGGCGTAGTCCATCGACGCGCTGGAGATCCCGGCGAGCGTGGCCGCGGTGACGTCCATCGGCAGGTGCGCACCGAGATCACCGAGCAGGTCCTCGGCGGTCAGCCGCGGCACCACCCCGTCTTCGATCGAGCGGTCCGGGGCCATGGAGATGGTGCCGCCCAGCGCGGCGACGGCGACGAGAGCACGAGTCATGCCCGCACTCTAGGAGGGCTTCACCGCCTGCAGGGTGTAGCTCGCCGCGATCCGCTCCGGGTTGTCGCGAAGCCGCCATTCGCCGCCACCGGCCGGTTCCATCTCGTTCGGCAGAGCGTTCCAGGGCACGGTGTCGTGCTCGGTGAACGCGGTCAGCGTGAGACCGTGGCCGAGCAGCGCGGTGATGATTTCGCCGAGCGAGTGGTTCCACGAATGCGTCGTGCTGTTGACGATCGGGCCGTCGGTCTCGACGTAGGTGGTTTCCTCCGCGAACACGAGCGGTTCTTCGTGCTCGAAATACGCGTACTTCGGCCAGCCGCGTTCGGCTTCGTCGTCGAGCGTCCACAGCATCGGGTGGCCCTCGCGCACGAACAGCCGGCCGCCCGGCTTCAGCAGCCGCGCGACGATCCCGGCCCACCGGTCGATCTTCGGCAGCCAGCACAGCGCGCCCACCCCGGTGTACACGAGGTCGAACCTGTTCTCCCCGAAGACATCGACCGCGTCGCAGGTGTTGGCCTCGTGGTAATCGATGTCCGCGCCGACGCTTTGCGCGAGGTTGCGCGCCTCGGCCAGCGACCGGGGCGAGAGGTCGAGGCCGGACATCTTCGCGCCCAGCCGTGACAGCGACAGCGTGTCGGTCCCGAGGTGGCACTGCAGGTGCACGCCGCGCAGACCCGTGACGTCCCCGAGCCGCGGCAGGTCGAACCGCACGACGTCGGAGAGGTACACCGGATCCGTGCGGAACTTCTCGAAGCCGTAGTACTCCGACTTCGCGTGCACCACCGCGCGTTCGTCCCAATTGGCGCGGTTGACGGCGAACGAGTCGGTCACGCCGTCGCCGCCTTCTCGGCTTTGCTGCGCAACACGCAGAACTCGTTGCCCTCGGGGTCGAGCAGCACGGCCCAGCCGGTGCCGTCGGGCCGGCGCCGGTCGTCGAACATGGTTGCGCCGGCGGCGAGCAGGCGGCCGACCTCGGTGTCGCGCGCGACGTCCGGCCTCAGGCACAGGTGCACGCGGTTTTTCACCGTCTTGCTCTCGGGGACCTCGATGAACAGCAGGGTGCCGCCGTGGCCGAGCTCGATGCCGACCTCCGGGTCGCCCGGGGAATCCCCGTCGGCGATCGGGCGGCCGAGCACACCGCTCCAGAACTGCGCCAGCGCGTAGGCGTCGCGGCAGTCGAAGGTGGTGTTCTCGACGACGGACGGCATGCATTCCCCCGGGGTGCTCGATGTGCCCGCAGTCTGCCCGAATCACCGGGTCCCGCGCGAGGCGGTTTCAGGCGAGCGCGAGTCCGGGGGAGCGGTGCACGCGCCGTTGCGCGTCGACGATCAGCACGTCGCAGCCGGGTTGCCCGGCGGCCCAATCGATGCCGTCGGTGCCGAGCGCGAAGGCGGCGGTGGCCAGCGCGTCGGCGTGCGTGAGGTTTTCGGCGACGATCGTCACGCTCAGCAGGCCGGTCGCCGGGAGTCCGGTGCGGCCGTCGAGTACGTGCGCGCCGCGTTCGTACGCGGCGGAAGTGGCGACGGCGCCGTCACGTGAGGCGAGCACGGCGCACACGGCGTCCGTCCGTTCGGGGTGGCGGACGCCGACGCGCCACGGCCGTCCCGGCTCCGGCTCGCCCTCCGTCACGACGTCGCCACCCGCGTTGAGGCAGAACCGGCGCGCGCCCGCCGCGTGGAGCCGCTCGGCCGCGCGCTGCACGGCCCAGCCCTTGACGACGCCGGAGGGGTCCAGACCACGTCCGGGCAACCGTGCGGAGAACGCGCCGCCGGAGAGGTCTTCGTAGTACGCGCACAGGGTGAGGACTTCGTCGAGGTCGGCGCTGAGCTCGCGGGCGGCGAGCTCGCCGCGGTCGAGGCGGCACACCTCGCTGTCGGCGCGGAACGGGCTGAACCGGGCGTCCACGTCGTGCAGCCAGGCGAACGCATCGGCCACCGCGGCCGCGAAATCGCCTTCGCCGCGCAGGTCGAGCGACACCGGCAGGCCCATCACGTGCTCCACGAGTGTGGTCATCACGACCTCCGCGCGTCGAGCGCCGCCTGCAGCGACTTGATGTACGACTCGCTGGTCTGCGTCGCGCCCGAGACCGTGCCGATGTCCGCGCTCTGCGCCTGCAGGGCTTCCTCGCGCAGCAGCGGGATCGCGTCGACGCCGCGGCCGCTGTCGGGCTGTTGCACGAGCGTGACGTCGGTGATCCGGCTGCCGTCGAAGGCCACCTGCACCTGCACGGTGCCGAACTCGGTCGATTCGGCCGTGCCCTGCGTGGTGACCGCGCCGGAACCGGCCGAAGTGGATGGTGCCGCGCTCGCCGGTGGTGTCGTGGCGGTCGACGCGGGTGCCGGGTCGAACCGCCACACGGCGATGAACCCGGCGATCGACAGCGCGACCACGAAGATCGTCTTCTTCATCGTGAACCCCTCACGCGGCCAGGCTGAACCGCTCGGCGTGGACCTGACCCGCCGGCACGCGCAGCTCCCGCAGGCTGCGCAGCACCGCCGACGTCATCCCGGGCGGGCCGCAGACGAACGCGTCGCGCTCGCCGATGTCGGGCACCAGCGCGTGCAGCGCCGCGGGGCCGAGGATCGGGCCGTGCGGCCCGCGCAAGTCCGACGGTCCACTGAGGACGTGCACGACGGCGGCGCGCGCCCTGGCCAGCGCGTGCAGTTCGGGCAGCAGCACGGCGTCGGCCGGCGTGCGCACGCGGTAGAGCAGCTCGACGTGGCCGGCGACGTCTTCGAGCAGCGCGCGGATCGGCGTGATGCCCACGTCACCGGCGATCAGCAGCGCGTCGGGCCGTTGCTGGTGGATCGTGGTGAAGGCGCCGTACGGGCCTTCGGCGAACACGCGCGTGCCGACGGGCAGCGACCGCAGGCTCGCGCTGGAGCTGCCGACGGCCTTGGCCGTGAGCCGCAGCGTGCGGCCCTCGGGCGCGGCTGACAGCGACAACGGGTTGGCCTGCCACCAGCGGTCGCGCGTGAGGAAGCGCCACAGGAAGGACCGGCCCGCTCGGGCCGGCAGCTGGTCGAGGTCTCGGCCGGTCATGTACACCGACACAGTGTCCGGCGACTCCGGCACGACGGCCACCACCCGCAAGCGGTGCCGCAGGTTGCGAAGCAGCGGCAGGGAGCACGCGTCCGCACAACACCGCCAGGCCGGTGCCCAGCCACAGTGTCCAGCAGTACACGCGGGCTGCCGGATGGCTCGCGAACGATTGCCCCACGGCGATCTGGTGCGTGAACGCCAGGACCACCGCGGCGTAGGTGTAGAGGTGCACGAAGTGCCACGTCTCGTAGGCCATGCGCCGGCGCGCGAAGCGAGTGGACGCGGCGCCGACCACGAGGATCAGCACGAACGCGACGATCGCGCGCAGGATCCCCTCGAACGTGTCGGCGAGGTGCACGAGCTCGTTCGCCGGGTTCGTCCGCTCGATGCCGGGATAGCCGACGACCACGAGCACCACGTGCGCGACCAGCAGCCAGAGGAGGGTGAAGCCCGTCCAGCGGTGCCACGACGTCAGCCGGTCCATCCCGAGGCGGCGCTCGAGCCACGGCAGGCGTGCCACCAGCAGCAGCTGCCCGGCCACGGCCTGCGCGGCGTAGAGGCCGGCGAGCCGCCCGGCGCTGATCAGCGGGTCGTCCGACAGCCCGCCGAGCGCGAAGAACACGGTGGCCAGCACGACGTTGGCCACGAGGAACGCGAAGATCCACGCCTTCGCGGCGGCCCGTGGCGCCACCGCCGGGCGAGGCGGGGAGGCGGCCGTGGTCAGAACGCTCACTGGGGTTCCCTTCGGCTGGGGGTCACGAAAACCAGCGTCGGCCCGAAACCTGTGGGGGATCTGAGTGGAACCTGTCGACTCGCTGTCGGCCGCCGGTGCTGTGTAGAACGGCTTGCGGCGCGGCACCGGGCAACACCGTGCCCGGGTCGCCGGGGAAGGTCGATACCAGGCTCGCGCGTCCGCACGGCGATCACGGAGGATGGTGCGGCGGAAAGGCCGAACCCGGTGCGGCTGCCCGACCTCGACGGCTTCACCGTGCTCGATCGCCTGCGCGAAGACGGCACCCTCGTGCTTGTGGTCTTCCTCACCGCGAAGGACGCGACTCGTGAAGCCGTTCTCCGTCGAGGAACGCATGGCCCGGTTGCGGGCCGTGCTGCGCCGAAGCGCCGGGCCGCGGCTGCAGGCACCGCGAGCCGCCGCGCTGCGCGTCGCGGATCTGACGCTCGATGAGGACACGCTGGAGGTCCGCCGCGGCGATCGCGTGGCCGAGCTGACACCGACGGAGTACGAGCTGCTGCGCTCGCTCGTGCGCCGTTCGCCGGCGGTGCTCACGAAGGCGCAGATCCTCGACCACGTGTGGGAGTCCGACTTCGGCGGGCGGTCCAGTGTGGTCGAGCTGATGATCTCACTCCTGCGCCGGAAACCCGACGACGGGCCGAACCGCTGATCCACACGTCCGCGGCGTCGGGTCCGTGATCCGCCGGGCGGGACGGTGAACCGGCTGCGGCGCTGGGCCGGCGCTGGTAGGCGGCTTGGCGCGCGTCGTGGCTCGGCACGCGCCTGGCGTTCGGGCTCGGCGGCTGGCCCTGGTGGTGTTCGCGATCGTCGGGGCCGTGGCGGTCGAGTTGATGCACGGTTACCTCGACCGCCGGCTCGACGAGCAACTCAAGACGAGCCAGGTCGCGCAGGTGCCGGGCCTGCGCAACTCGCACGGGAACCCGGAAGTGGTCTGCTCGTGGTACTCGGCGGTGTTCGAGGTCGACGGCGGCGTCGCGACGCCGCAGCCCGACCTGCTGTCCGACGTGAAACCCTTGGCGGACGTCGCGGCCGACGCGACGCGCGGCGACGTGTTCCGCACCGTGTACCTCCATGGCGACGGCCCGTACCGCGTGCACGCGTGCTCGGTCGCGACGGACTCCGGCGGCACGGGGGCGGTGCTGCTGAGCGCGGCGCCGCGGGCCGATCTGGACGGCTTGGTGCGGCAGCTCGTGCCGCTGGAGGTGATCGCGTTCCTCATCTCCCTGGCCGTGCTCGTCGTCGCGGGGCGGCTCGTGCTGCGCCGCGGGCTGCAGCCGTTGTCCGCCCTGGCCGGGATGGCGTGCGACATCGCCTCCCACGACCTCACGGTCACGGCGGACCTCCCGGTGCGGCCACGGGCGAGGGCGGCGGTGCCGAGGTCGATGAGCTGCGGACCGCGTTCACCGTGATGATCACGCACATCGAGTCGTCGCTCGCCGCGCGGACCGCGGCCAACGAACGCCTGCGCCGCTTCGTCGCCGACGCGTCGCACGAGCTGCGGACGCCGCTGACGCCGATCCGCGAGTACGTCGGCCTCTTCCGCCGGCGAAGATCCGCGAGGGGACGGCATGGATGAGCGTGCTCGTCGACGACGTGCTGCTGCTCGCCCGCCTCGACGCGCACGACGCGGAACCGCCGGTGCGCCCGGAACGCGTCGACGTCGTCCCGATCGCCGAGGCCGCCGCCGACGCGTTCCGCGTGGGCCGCGCGGAACACCCGCTCTCGGTGGAGCTGCCGGAAAGTCCGGTGGTCGTCGATGCGGATCCCGTGCGGCTGCGGCAGATCTTCGACAGCCTGCTCGCGAATGCACGCCTTCGGGGACGCAGGTCGGGCTGTCCGTCGACGGCTCCGGCGGGCAAGCCTTGGTCCGGGTGCGCGACACCGGCCCCGAAATCGCGCCGGAGGACCACGGCGGATCTTCGACCGGTGCTTCCGCACGGACAATTCGCGCACGCGGCCGGCCGGCGGCACGGGGCTGGGGTTGTCCGTGGTCCAGTCGCTGGTGGTGGAGCACGGCGGCACGGTCGACGTCGAGAGTCAGCCGGGCCGGACCGTGTTCACCGTGCGGTAGCCGTCGGCGCGCTGAGCCACGTGCTCCGGCACGGACCACTCGGCCGGCAGGTCGGCCGACGGTTCGGGCTCGCCGAACACCGTCCGGACCGGGAGGACCCCGGCCCAGGCGTCGTTCGCGGCGACATCTTCGGGCTCGTCGTCCGGACCTTCGGCCCGCAGCTTCACCGAGGCCTCGGTCAGGTCGAGCGCGAGGACGGTGACGGAGGCGAATTCCTTGGCGTTCACGCCGCGCGCGTGGTCCCACGAGCCGGGGGAGAGGTGTTCGGTGAGCACCCGCAGGCCGTGGAGCTTCTCATCCCGGCCGGTGACGAGCCGGGCGCGGCCGAGCACGACGGCGCTGCGGTAGTTCATGGAGTGGTTGTTCAGCGAGCGGGCGTAGACGATGCCGTCGAGCAGCGTGACGGTGACGCAGACGTCGAGTTCCTGCGCCGCGGTGCGCAGACTGGCGGCACCCGTGGAACCATGCAGGTAGAGCGTGTCGCCGTCGCGCCCGTAGCCGGTGGGGAGTACGAGCGGCGTGCCGTCGCGGATGAGGCCGAGGTGGCAGATCAGGGCCTCGTCGAGCACGGCGTGCAGCGTCGCGCGGTCGGTGGCCGCGCGGTTCTTCTTGCGGCCGAGGGTGGTGCGGGCGGTCGGCGAGAGGCTGGTCATGTGCGCAGTTTCGCTTGGATTAGTGGCATCCTGAAACGGCCACTTCTCGTACACTTGGAAAGTCCACTTCTCCTCGTTCGGGAGTTTTCGTGTCCTACACCGACACCGCGCTGCCGGTGCGCCTCGACCGCGAGGCGAGCACACCGCTGGCCGTCCAGCTCGCCGACGCCCTGCGCGAGGCCGCGGCGGGCGGCCACCTGCGTGGTGGTGACCGGCTGCCGTCGACACGTGCCCTCGCCGAGCGGCTCGGCGTGTCGCGGACGGTGACGTCGGCGGCGTACGAGCAGTTGCACGCCGAGGGCTGGATCGCCGGCCGCCACGGCTCGGGAACGTACGTGACGACGCCGCCGACTCGCGCGGCCGCATCGGTGTCGCCCGCCGGCTCGCTGGTCGCGGAGACCGAGGCGGCGCCGTTCCTGGATCTGACGCCGGGTACGCCGTGGGCCGCGGGTCTGGACCGCGCGGCGTGGCGCCGCGCGTGGCGGGCGGCGGCGGACCCGGACCCGTTGGTCCGCGCACACCGCGCCGGGCTGCCCGAGTACCGCGCGGCGGTGTCCGAGCACCTGCTGCGCCACCGCGGTCTGGCCGCCGGCTCCGTGCTCGCGACGGGCGGCACGACGGCCGCCGTCGTGGAGCTCGCCGCGGCAGTGTTGCGGCGGGGCGCGGTCGTGGCGTTCGAGGAGCCGGGGTACCAGCGGGCCGTGCAGGCGTTCCGGTCCGCGGGGCTCACGGTCGTGGGCGTCCCCGTGGACGAGGAGGGTTTGCGCCCGGACGCCATTCCGCCCGGAGCCCGGGCCGTCTACTGCTCGCCGGCGCACCAGTACCCGATGGGCAGCCGCATGAGCGCGGCTCGCCGCGTGGAACTCGTGGAACGGGCCCGCGCCGACGGCATGCTGGTCATCGAGGACGACTACGACGGCGAGCTCCGCTTCGACGTCGCCCCGCTGCCCCTGCTGGCCGCCCTCGCGCCTGACGTCGTCGTCCACCTCGGGACCACGAGCAAGATCCTCACCCCGACCCTGGGCGCCGGGTGGCTCGTGGCTCCGGCTTCAGTCGCGGAGGTCGTGCTGGCCTACCGGGACCTCACCGGCACTCGGCCTTCACCGGCCGGGCAGCGGGTCCTCGTGGAACTCGCCCGGCACGGTGATCTGGGCCGCCACCTGCGGAAACTGCGCCGCGAACTGGCCGAACGCCGCTCGCTCCTGTCGGCCGCCCTGTCGGCCGCCTCGGTACCGGTACTCGGCGACGACGCCGGCGCGCACCTCGTGGTGCCCTTCGCCTCCGCCGCGGACGAGGCCGACCGCATCGCCGCCGCCGAACGCCACGGCATCCGGCTCGACGGACTGGCCCGGCACTTCGCCGGCACACCCACGGTGCACGGGGTGGCGCTGGGGTATGCCGGCTGTTCGCGGGAAGCGTTGGTGAGTGCCTTGCCCGCTCTGGTGAGCTTGCTCCGCTGACTCGCTGACCCGCTGACTGACTCGTTGACGGCCGCCTGCGGCGTTCGGCTCTCCCGGCTTTTCGCTCTGCGCGACTGCCCCCTCGCGCCTCTCTCGCGTTGCGAACGGTCCCACCTCACCGACCGACGGGCGCGAACGGTCCCGTCGCGATTACCGCCGGAAAGCGCGAAGGGTCCCATCGCGCTTTCCGGCGGGCGCGAAGGGTCCAGTCGCGCCGACCCGACGGGCGAACGGTCCCATCGCGCTTACCGGCGGGCGCGAAGGGTCCCATCGCTGTTACCGGCGGGCGCGAAGGGTCCACTCGCGCCGACCGACGCGCGAACGGTCCCGTCGCGCTTACCGGCGGGCGCGAAGGGTCCACTCGCGCCGACCCGACGGCGCGAAGGGTCCACTCGCGCCATGAATCGGCCGCCGTGAGTGGTTCGACCTGCCCCTTCGCCTGGCGAACGGTCCGGTCGCGCAAGGGGAGGAGTGCGAGCGGTCCCTTCGCGCTGTAAATCCTCACGGCGGTCGGCGCGAGTGACCCCTTAACGCGGGCGTGGGCCGCGAACGGTCCCGCCGCGCCGGCGGCGACGGCGCGGTTGGACCTTTCGCGCCACGAACGGCTCACCGCGGTCCGGCGCTCGATTCACCACGACGCCGCCATCGCGGGCTCGACTGGTCCCGCGGTGTCCGCATCCGGGCGCGAACAGTCCATTCGCTCCCCCGTGAGGGGCGCGAGCAGTCCCTTCGCGCCGCGAACCGCTCCCCGACCTGCGTGGCCAGCCCGTTCGCACGCGCGTCAGCGGCCGCGAACGGTCTCATCGCACCCACGTAAAAGCGCGAACGGCCCCTCCACCCAACACCACCACCGTCACAGCGACCGTTCCGAGTGGTCACTTCGTGCACAGGTGAACGGGCCACGCACCGGGCCCGCACCATTCGCCGTGGTCACCCGGTACGGTGAGCCACCATGAGTGCTGAGAAGATCCGCGTGGCGGTCGTGTTCGGCGGGCGCAGCAGCGAGCACACCATCTCGTGCCTGTCGGCCGGCAGTGTGATCGCGAACCTGGATCCGGAGCGCTACGAGGTGCTCCCGGTGGGCATCACGCCCCGGGGCGGCTGGGTGCTCGGCACCGGCGACCCGAAGGAGCTGAGCATCCAGGGCCGCGAGCTGCCGACCGTGGAGTCCGGCCGCGCGCTCGTGCTGGCGGGCGACCCGACCAGCCGCGAGCTGCGCATCGTCGACCCCGGCGAGGCGACCGAGGTGCTCAGCGCCGTCGACGTGGTCTTCCCCGTGCTGCACGGCGCGTTCGGCGAGGACGGCACCATCCAGGGCCTCCTGGAGATGGCCGATCTCCCTTACGTCGGCCCCGGGGTGCTCGCCAGTGCGGCCGCCATGGACAAGGAGTACGCGAAGAAGCTGCTCGCCGCGGAGGGGCTGCCGGTGGGCACCTACTCGGCGCTCCGCCGTGGACAGTCCACAGTGTCCCAAGAGGACCGGGAACGCCTCGGCCTGCCCGTTTTCGTGAAGCCCTCGCGCGCGGGTTCGTCCGTCGGCATCTCGCGAGTCACGAAGTGGTCCGATGTGGACGCCGCCATCGAGCTGGCGCGCCGGACGGACCCGAAGGTGCTCGTGGAGGCCGCTGTCGTCGGCCGGGAGGTCGAGTGCGGGGTGCTGGAGTTCCCCGACGGCCGCGTCGAGGCGTCGCTGCCGGCGGAGATCCGTGTGCTCGCCAAGGGCGACGACGCGTGGTACGACTTCGAGACCAAGTACCTGGGCGAAGACGCCGAACTGGACATCCCCGCCAAGCTCGACGACGTGGTCACCGAGCGCGTGCGCGCGATGGCCGTCGAGGCGTTCCGCGCGCTCGACTGCCAGGGCTTGGCCCGCGTCGACTTCTTCGTCACCGAAAGCGGCGATCTCGTGATCAACGAGGTCAACACCATGCCCGGCTTCACCACGAAGTCCGCGTACCCGAAGATGTGGGAGGTCACCGGCGTCGACTACAAGACGCTGCTGACCACCCTCATCGACACGGCCCTCGCGCGCGGCACCGGCCTGCGCTGAGCGAACGGCGGGACCGCCCGAACTGGACGGTCCCGCTCGCTCGGCTCAGGGGATCGACTTGCCCAGCGCCAGCAGCGCGGCCGGCGTCAGGAACGTGTACAGCGAGGTGACGGTGAGGATCCCACCCAGCACCTTGCCGGGGAGCTTGCCGTAGGTCGTGGCCGCCACCGCGAGGAACGCGACCAGCCACACGACGAGGATCGACTGCAGCAGCCAGCTGCCGCCGAAGAACTTCCACCACAGCAGCGGCACGACGGCCACCACCACGGCCAGGTTGCCGATCGGCCGCAGGTCGAGCCCCTTGACGAGCACCACGCCCAGGGCGGTGAAGAACGTCCCGTAGAACGTGACGATCCCGGCGAGCGGAACGCCCGTCGCCGGTGGTGCGGTCGCGATGATCACGGCGGCCTGCACGAGGTCGACGACGCCGGCGAGCGCCGTCACCCAGCCGACCGCGGTCAGCGGGTTCGGGCCGTCTTCGGCGGGTTTCGCGCCGATTCCGAGAAACGCCAATCCGTTCAGCCAGGCGGCGAGCCCGGAGACGACGAAGATCACGGTGATGGGTGGCACTGACGATTCCTTTCGGCAATGGAATTCGCGGAACCACCTGCTCCGGCCAGAGTGGTAATCTGGCGAAGTCGCGGTCCCGCGTGCTCGTCCGGCGGTGCAAGCGACTCCACTCGGCACGCACCACCGGTCGAATGGTCAACGGGCACAACGACAACCGTGTGCTGCCGCCCCGAGCCGGGCTCGGCCGGGCGGCAGCGCACCACTGTTCCGGCCGGTTTTCGATCCACCGTTCCGGCCGTGCGAAAAATCCTCCCGACATTCCGGACCTACCTTGCCGGGAATTTCACAGCCGGGTCATTTCGCGATGATGTCCTCGAGAACAACTTGGTGTTTCCGGCGTTTCGGGGAGGTGAACGCCGCCCCGGCCGCCCGTGTGGTCATCGGGTGACACCCGGGCAGGGGCAGCCCGCGCGGAATCGCCGGCACCGGTATCTCGTCGCCGTCGTGGGACTGACGACGTTCTGCGACCCCTGTTCCTCACCGCCACGATCAGCACCGTGCTCACGCACGAGTTCGGCGTGAGCACGGATGCAGGCAACTCGAAGCCGCCGTGCCGCGGCAGCTCGCCGAAATCGGAACCTTGCCGCAACCCATGCGATTCAAAGCGTCGCCGCGCAAACCGTGGCTCGGCCGCACCGCACTGCTCCACGTCTTCCAACCGCTGCAGGCCTTCGGCTCGCGGCGATCGCGGCGCTGGGCGTCTGCTACACCGCCGCGAGCAACGTGTTCTCCAACGCTTTCCACACCTACGAGGGCGAGCTGTTCCCGACTTCGCTGCGCGGGACGGCCGCCGGTTCGGCTTGCGCACTCGCCACGGCCGCGATGCCGTTCATTCCGCTGCCGATGCTGCAGCCGACGGGACCGCCACGACGTTCGCCGTCGGGGCGGCCGCGATGGTGGTGCTGAGCGTCGACGTCGCCGTGCTCGGCCCGCGCACCACGGGCGACTGCCTGGAGGCGATCGCCGCCCGGACCGTCAGAACTTCAAAGGCTTGTCCGGGAGCTTCGCGGCGACGGTGTCCGAAACGGTCTGCAGTGGACCGGTCCCGGCCGAGTCCGGCACGGTCAGCGCGAGGTAGACATCGCGATCGACCACGTACCACGTGGCCGCCTCGTCTTCCGTGACCTGCAGCCACTGCACGCCGTTGATCAGGCGCAGTTCGGCGGTCTGCGTGAGCTCCGGCGGCCGGTCGAGGCCGCAGCGCAGCACGATCGCGTCGCCGTCACCCCAGGCGACGGTGGCCTGCGGTGCGGGCTGCGCGAGCGTGCGGCGGGCGAGCTGCCTGCCGTTCGACGTCAGCGTCGCCGGCATCGCGCCGACGACCGCCGTGCAAGCCGGGGTGCCCGCCTGCGGAGCGGGCACGGCCACGAGCGGGAGCGGTCCGTTCGCAACGCTCTCGTCCGGCGGGGCCTGGTTCTTCGTCAGCGCGAAGACGGCGACCACCGCCGCCAGCGCGACCACGAGCACGGCCGCGACCACGAGCACCACCCGGGGCGGCGCGCCGGTCTCGGTATCTGCCACCCTGCAAGTGCACCACGCGTCAGAGGTGGACCACCGGGCAGGTCAGCGTCCGCGTGATCCCCTCCACGTTCTGCACCTTCGCGACCACGAGCTGCCCCAGCTGGTCGACGGTCTCGGCGGTGGCGCGCACGATCACGTCGTAGGGGCCGGTCACGTCCTCCGAGCTGGTCACGCCCGGCACACCGGCGATCTCCGCCGCCACCGCGGCCGCCTTGCCGACCTCGGTCTGGATGAGGATGTATGCGTGGACCACGGCGTGCCCTTTCGTCGGTAGCGATGGAGTCGAGGTAGGAACGGTGTAGGCAAGGTATCGCCAGCCCCGGGAAAAACCTAGGGGATCCGACTGTCGGTGGCCGAGGCTTCGCACACGGAGAGAAACAGGAGGTGACCGGTGTCACCGGACGACGGCTCGGTGG